>NZ_BMOE01000001.1:527322-840078 GCF_014646915.1 Deinococcus aquiradiocola
ATGTTCAGTTTGCCGCCGATGCTGCGGTAATACGTCAGCACGGCAGGCGCCTCAGGTGACTACGGAGTTGGGGCATGACGACCTCCGGGAATGATGGATTACGGGGACACGGCAGTCATGGCCCAAACTGGGCGGCTCGGCTTCTATGTTCACGTCATCACCCCCTCCGGTCCGTCACCCCAGGCAGGGCGCACCCATCCTAGTGCAGCGGCCAGCGGTGAACAAGGGACGCCGGGAAACGAAGGGGGCGGGGAGGGTCAGGCAACACGCCCCTGACCCTCCCCGCCCCTCTGCCCTGCGCCGTGCCTCAGCGGTCGAGGGCGGCGGCGATGAAGCCCGCGAAGGGCGGGCTGGGCCGCATGGGGCGGCTCTTGAATTCGGGGTGGGCCTGCATGGCGACGAAGAAGGGGTGGTCGGTGAGTTCGATGCTCTCGACGAGGCCGGCGCCGCGTCCGGCGACGCCGGGGGTGACGCCGCTGATGACGAGTCCGGCCGCCTGGAGTTGCGCGGTGTAGGCGGGGTTCACTTCGAAGCGGTGGCGGTGGCGTTCCTTGACGGTGCCGCCCTGCGGGACGCCGTACAGCTGCGCGATGCGGGTGCCGCCGAGGAGGTCCATGGGCCAGTCGCCGAGGCGCATGGTGCCGCCCATGCCGGCCACTTCGAGCTGTTCGGGCATCAGGTCGATGACCTTGTGCTGGGCGTAGGGGTCGAATTCGGTGCTGTTGGCGCCGTCGAGGCCGACGACGTGGCGGGCGTACTCGATGACGGCGATCTGCATGCCGAGGCAGATGCCGAGGTACGGGACCTTCTGGGTGCGGGCGTACTGGGCGGCGCGGATCTTGCCTTCGATGCCGCGAATGCCGAACCCGCCGGGCACGAGGATGCCGTGCACGTCCTGGAAGTACGAGGCGGGGTCGCCTTCGAGTTCCTCGGCGTTCACCCAGCGGATGTTGACGCGCGCGTCGTTGGCGATGCCGGCGTGCGTGAGGCTTTCGAGGAGGCTGAGGTACGCGTCGGGCATGGCGGTGTACTTCCCGGCGAGCGCAATGGTGACTTCGCGGGCGGGGGCCTTGATGACGCGCACGGCCTTCTGCCAGACGCTGAGGTTCGGGAGGTTCGGTTCGAGGTGCAGGAGCGCTTCGACGGCCTTGCCGAGCCCCTGTTCTTCAAGGGCGGTGGGGACTTCGTAGACGTGGGGGACGTCGTAGCTGGAGAAGACGCGGTTCGCGCGGACGCTGGTGAACAGCGCGATCTTCTTTGTGATGTCCTCGGGGAGGCGTTCCTTGCTGCGCACCATGACGATGTCGGGGCTGATGCCGTAGCTGCGGAGCGCCGCGACGGAGTGCTGGGTGGGTTTGGTCTTGAATTCGTTGCTGGTGCCGAGGTACGGGACGAGCGTGAGGTGCAGGTACAGGGTGTTCTCTTCACCTTCGTCGAAACGGAACTGGCGGATCGCTTCGAGGAAGGGGAGGCTTTCCATGTCGCCGACCGTGCCGCCCACCTCGACGATCACGATTTCCGCGCCGGCCTTCTCGCCCGCGGTGCGGATGCGGCGTTTGATCTCGTCGGTGACGTGCGGGATGACCTGGACGGTCTGGGAGAGGTAGTCGCCCGCGCGTTCGCGGCGGATGACTTCCTGGTACACCTGTCCGGTGGTGAGGTTGCTGCCTTCGGGTACGTCGAGGTCGAGGAAGCGTTCGTAGTTGCCGAGGTCGAGGTCCGTTTCGGCGCCGCTGGCGGTCACGAAGACTTCACCGTGCTCGTAGGGGCGCATGGTGCCCGCGTCGATGTTGATGTAGGGGTCGACCTTGACGGCCGTGACCTTGTACCCGCGTGCGCGCAGGAGTGCGCCGAGGGACGCGGTGGCCACGCCTTTCCCGAGGCTGGACACGACGCCGCCCGTGACAAAAATGTATTTCATAAGCCCTCCAGAGGCCGTTCTGAGTTTCGCTGGGGCCGGGGCCCCTGACCGCACTGCAAATCCCCGTGTGTGGGGGGTGGACAAAAAAAAATCCGGGGCACTTGGCCTCCGGAGTTCAAGGTTACCACAGGTGCGCGCCCCTTCACGGTGGCCGGTGTCCAGACGTGGGCATGACGCGCGCTGGGCGGGACCGAACAGGGCCGGGCAGGGTGCGCTCTCCCCCGCCCGGCCTTCGGGGTCAGGCCTGCTCGGCGGTTCCGGCTTCGGTCTGGGGGGCTTCCGTCTGGGCGGGTTCGGGGTGGCGCGTTTCGGGGCGCAGCAGCGGGAAGAGCAGCACGTCGCGGATGCTGTCGCGGTCCGCGAGGATCATGGTGAGGCGGTCGATGCCCATGCCCATCCCGGCGGTGGGCGGCATGCCGTACTCCAGCGCGAGCAGGAAGTCCTCATCCTGTTCGTGCGCTTCGTCGTCCCCGGCGTCGCGGCGGGCCGTCTGCGCCTCGAAGCGGGCGCGCTGGTCGAGGGCGTCGTTCAGTTCGGAGTAGATGGGCGCGAGTTCGAAGCCCGCGACGTACAGGTCGGCGCGTTCGGCGAGGCCGTCGCGTTCGCGGTGCGTCTTGACGAGCGGGCTGATCACGAGCGGCATGTCGGTCAGGAAGGTGGGGTTCTGCAGGAGCGGTTCCACGTACTCCCCGCCGAGCTTGTCGAGCAGCTTGTAGTCGGGCGTCTTGCGGTGCTCGGGGTGGTGCTCGTCGCTCCACTGGCGCAGGCGCGGCAGGTCCAGCGGGTCGAAGTCCATCTTCGCCTGCTCGCGGAGGGCCGTCACGAAATCCAGGCGCCTGAACGGCAGCGAGAAGTCCAGTTCGCGGCCCTGGTACGTGAGTTTCGCTTCGCCCTTGATGCTGACCACCAGGTCGTGCAGGAGCGTCTCCACGAGCACCATCATGTCGTTGTAGTCGCCGTACGCGAAGTACGCTTCGAGCATGGTGAATTCGGGGTTGTGCGTGCGGTCGATGCCTTCGTTGCGGTAGTTGCGGCCGATCTCGTACACGCGTTCGAAGCCGCCCACCAGCAGGCGCTTGAGGTACAGTTCCAGGCTGATGCGCAGCGAGAACTCGTGGTCGAGGGCGTTGTGGTGCGTCTTGAAGGGCTTGGCTTCGGTGCCGCCCGGCACGACCTGCAGGGTGGGGCCTTCGACCTCCATGAAGTCGCGCTCGTCGAGGAAGCGGCGGATGTGGCGCACGACGGCGGCGCGCGTCTGGAACACGGCGCGGCTGTGCGGGTTGATCATCAGGTCCACGTAACGGCGGCGGGCGCGGAGTTCCTCGTCGGCGAGGCCGTGGAACTTGCTGGGGAGCGGGTGGAGGCTCTTCACGAGCGGCTGCCAGTCGTGCACTTCGAGGGTCAGCTGGCCGGTCTTCGTGACGAAGGGCGTGCCTTTCACGCCGACGATGTCGCCCAGATCGATGTTCTTGGTGGTCGCGAAGGCCTGGGTGACCTTCTTGCCGAAGTACACCTGCACGGTCCCGGACTGGTCCTGCAGGTCCGCGAAGGCCGCGCCGCCCATGTGGCGGAACTGCATGATGCGGCCCGCGAGGGCGTACGTCTCGTCCGGCCACGCCTGCCCGGCCTCCAGGGGCGTCCCGGCCCCTGCGGGGTGCGCGGCGAGGAGCTGCGCGGCGGTGTGCGTGCGCGGGTAACTGTACGGGTGGGCGGGGAATCCGGCGGCCGTCTGGGCGTCCTGGTTGTTCAGGCGGGCGACGGTCTGCTCGTGCAGGCCATCGCGGCTGGGGCGGGCCGGCTGGTCGCCCGTGGTGTGGTGCGGTGCGTCTGACATGACGGCAAGTATAAGGGCGGGGTGCAAGGCAGCGCGTCCCTGCGGGGACCGGGCGCGCCGGTCAGTGCCGCGCGGTCCGGTAGAGATCCGATTCCATCTCCTCCAGACCGGAGCTGTGGGTGCCCTCACCGCTCGGCTGAACGCCAGGAGTTCAGTCCGGGATGAGGTCCCGGCGGAGCACGATCTTCGTCTCGCCTTTCAGGGTGGTGAGCGTCCCGACGATGTCGAAGCCGGACGTGATGTTCAGGAGCAGCATCTCGCGGTAGCGGTTGTACGTTTCGGTGGTGACGTGTGTGTACCCCTGCGAGGCCAGCCAGTCGTGCTGCGCGGTCATGAGTCGGCGGGCGACGCCCTGCCCGCGCGCGCCGGGGTGCACGCCGCCCAGCCAGCTGTAGAAGTGCGCGTCGCTGCGCCGGTACCCCATCTTGAAGCCGAGGAGGTCGTCGCCCTCCCAGGCGAGGAGCAGCATCAGGCCGGGCTTTTCGGCCGCGTCGGCGGGCAGGGTGCTGAAGTCGTCCCCGTCCCCGAAGACGGCGCGCGCGAGCGGCACGAGGTCCGGGATGAAGGCGGTGGCGCGCGGGCCGGTGAGCAGCTGGAGGTCCATGCGGTCAGGCTAGCCCGGCGCGTGTGGGGGCGCGTCAGGGCTGGGTGTTCAGGGCCGGGTGCAGGTCATCCGGTGTTCACCCCTGCTCGGCCCGGCTGTATTTCAGGCGTTCCGCTCGATCTGGGATCAGGCCTTCAGGTGCAGGTGCCGGGCGAGCTGCCGGGCGGCCTCGTCCGGCGTGAGCAGCGGCGCGCGGAGCTGTCCGCGCATCCACGTGAGCTGCCGCCTGGCGTACTGGCGGGTGGCGAGCGTCACGCGCCGCACCGCTTCGTCCTGCGGGAGTTCGCCGCGCCAGGCGGCGAGGGCCGCGTCGTACCCGAGGGTCTGCCACACGGTCGGGCGCGGCTGCGTGGCGGGGTCCACGCGCGAGGCGAGCCACGCGGCCTCCTGCGGCCACCCGGCGCGGAACATGCGGACCGTTCGCTCCGCGATCCTCGTCTCCAGGTCCGCCTGTGGGGGCGCGAAGGCCGTCACGTGGTACGTGTGGGCGGGCGTGGTGCGGCCGTACTCGCCGGGCCAGCGTCCGGTCGCGCGGTACACTTCCAGGGCGCGCAGCACGCGGCGCGGGTTGCGTTCCATGCGGCGGGCCTCGGCGGGGCTGCTCGCCTCGATCTCGGCGAGCAGGGCGTCCAGGCCGCGCGCCTGCAGTTCGGTTTCCAGGGCGGCGCGGGCGTGCGCGTCACTGCGCGGTGTGAGGGGCAGGCCCTGCAGGAGTGCCGTGAGGTAGAAGCCCGTGCCGCCCACCACCAGGGGTCGCCGCCCACGCGCCAGGATGTCCGTCACGGCCGCTTCTGCCGCGCGGACGTACTGCGCCACGTCGTAGTTCTCGTCGGGGTCGGCCACATCGATCAGGTGGTGCGGGATGCCGCGCTGCTCCGCCGCGTCCGGTTTGGCCGTCCCGACGTTCAGGCCCCGGTACACGAGGAAGGCGTCGGCGGACACGATCTCCACGTCGCCTGCCTGCGCGGCCAGCGCGATGGACAGGCCCGTCTTGCCGGACGCGGTGGGGGCCGTCAGGATCTGGACCGGGGTGGGGGCGGGATCGGCGGGCACGGCGTCACTGTAGCGCCGCGCGGGGAGCGTGTGCCGGGGGCATTTGTGACCTGAACACTCCCGGACCCGCACGGGGCAGGTGTTACCCTGGGGGCATGAACGAGCCTGTCCTCGCCCGGCTGAACCACCTGATGCACCTGCGTGAAGAGGTGGAGGAGGTCGGCACCGCCTTTCCCTGGGAGCCTGCCGCCGACTGGCTGGATCTCGACACGCACCTGCTCCTCGTGATGGACGTGCCGGGCCTCGACCCGGACCACCTGGAACTGCTGGAGGACGGCGACGAGGTCACGGTCGCCGGGGAGCGTGACGAGCGTCTCGGCGGGACGACGCTGCGCCGCGAGCGTCCCGGCGGGCGCTTCAGCCGCACCCTGGCCTTCCCGGAGCCGGTGCTGCCCGGCACGGCCGAGGCGAGCCTGAAGGGCGGCGTGCTGCAGGTGCGGTTCGAGAAGCGCCGCAAGACGTGGCTGCAGCTGGAACCCGGCGAATCCACCCCCTGAGCGGCCGGTTCAGCGGAGCGCCCCCCACATCGCCTGTGGGGGGCGCTTCATGTCAGGACCGGCACGCGGTTCAGGGATTGTTGCGGTTGAGGCGGTACAGACTCAGGCCGTTGGCGATCGCCATGACGAGGCAGATGAGGGCGATGGGCCACTTGCCGCGGCTGGCGCTCGCCAGCGTGAGGATCACCCACAGGGCCGTGAGGACCGCGAGGAAGTACACGCGGAAGTTCTGGTTCATGCCTCCAGTGTAGGCGCCGCGCGCCGGGACGCCTGCCCCCGGCCCCCTACGCACTCCCAGAACCGGACGGAACCGGGATCAGCGGTTCGCGACGAGGCGCAGGGCCGCTCCGGCGTTCACGATGCCGCTCCCGCAGGTGTGCAGGGCACTGGCGGGCTCGCAGCGCCCGGCGGGAAACGGCGCGGCGGACGCCTTCAGGAGGCGCGTCACGTCGGCGGGCTTCAGGGCGGGGTTGACGCCCATCATCAGGCTCGCGACGCCCGCCACCTGCGGCGCGGCGAAGCTCGTGCCGTCCCGCAGGAGCGGCGCGCCCGCACTCCAGAGCGGGAGGGGGTCGGTGTCGGACCCGCCGGGTGCGGCCAGCGCGACGCGCGCGCCCCAGTTGGCGTAGGCGGGGCGCTGCCCGGCGCGGTCGACGGCCGTCACGGTCAGCACGTTCGGGCAGGCGGCGGGCGTGTACCCGGCGGCGTCCCGCCCGTCGTTCGCGGCGCCCGCCACGACGAGCACGCCGCGCGCCGTGACGGCGTCAATGGCGGCTCGGACGCGGGCGTCGCAGCCGGTCAGGGGGATGAAGTCCACGAACAGGCTGAGGTTCAGTACGCGGGCGGGCGTGCGGTTCACGGGCGTGCCGGGCACGTTCAGGCCGCCCGCCCAGCGCACGGCGTCCGCGAGGTCCTGCACGGCGATGGTGCCGTCCGTGCCGGCCACGCGCACGTGCACGATGCGCGCGTCCGGGTTCACGCCGACCGCGCCCCGGCCGTCGCGGGCCGCGCCAATCAAGTTCGCGACCGTCTCCGCGTGGAACGCGAACGGTCCCACGCCGCTCGCGTCGGCGTCGCGGCCGTCCCCGTCGCCGCTGCGGGCGGGATCGCTCACGAAGTCGTAGCCGTTCACCTCGCGCGTGCCGAGCTCGTCGCTTCTCACGTAGCCGGTGTCGAGCACGGCGACGGTGACGGGCTCGCCGGGCGTGACGGCCCACGCGTCCTCTATGTGGATCTGCGCGAGGTTCCACTGCTGCGGGTAGTACGGGTCGCCGGGCGGACGCGGCGTGGGCGCGGCGGGCAGCGGACGGACGGGCGTGCCAGTCGTCGGCAGGGGGGTCGCCGGGGTGGGGGTCGCCGGGAGGGTGGGACGGGGCGTGGTGGTGGGCGGCAGGGCGGGCACCACCACGCGGATGGCGTCCGTCCCGCCGGACGCGAGCAGGGTGAGGGTGAGCAGCGAGGCGCGGATCATGCGGGCAGTCTGCCGCTCGCAGCTGACGCGCGGCTGAGACGCGGCGGGGCGAATCCCTTCACCTCGCCCTGCCCGGCCGGTGCTCTAGCATGCGGCATGACACGAAACGGCAGGGCACCCGCGGCGTTCAGGAGCCTGCGCGGATGACGACCTCCAGCCCCTCCGGCCATCCGGCCGCGCCCCCGGTGGAGCGCCGCACGGTCGTCCTGCTGACCGGCGCGTCGAGCGGCATCGGTGAAGTCACGGCCCGCCACCTCGCCCGGCAGGGGTACGCGCTCGTCCTCACGGCGCGCCGGGCGGACCTGCTCGCGCGGCTCGCGGCGGAACTCGACCCGGCAGGCACGCGCGTGCTGACGGTCGCGGCGGACGTGAGCGTGCAGGCCGACCGCGAACGGCTGGTGCAGGCGGCCGTCGCACGCTTCGGGCGGGTGGACGTGCTCGTGAACAACGCCGGGATCAGCATCGCGCGCGGGCAGTGGTGGGACGCGCCCGACCCGCTGCGCGTGCTGGACGTGAATCTCGTCTCCCCCATCGAACTGGTGCGGCTGGTGCTGCCGGACATGCGGGCGCGCGGGAGCGGGCACATCGTGAACATCGGGTCGGTGGCGGGGCGCGTGCCGACGCACGGCATGTACTCGGCCAGCAAGTACGGCCTGCGCGGCTTCTCGCTGGCCCTGCGGCGCGAACTGCTGGGCAGCGGCGTGGACGTGAGCCTCGTGTCGCCGGGCTTCGTGCGGACACCGCTGACGGGCGGCGCGCGCCTCCCCATGCCGGGACCGGAGATCGTGGCGCGCGCCGTGGCGGAGGTACTCCTCCGGCCGCGCCGCGAGGTGGTCACGCCCCGCCCGTACGGTCCGCTCAGCGTGCTGGACGCCGTGCTGCCGGGCCTGGGGGACGTGATCGTGCGCCGCATCGCGCGCGCCCGCTACCAGCGGTCCTGACCGGACGCCCCGCACGTTCGTGGCGGTGTTCGGTGGGTGCGGATCACCCTCGCGGGACGCGGACGCGCTACACTTCCGCCGATGAGCCTGCTGCGGCCCCTGATTCCTGTCGTCGAACGCGCCGTGATGGGCCTGGACCGTGCGTTCAGCCGCGCCCTGCAGCCCCGCCGGGCGCGCGGCCTGCTGAGCCTGCTGTGCTACTGCGGGTGGGGGTCACCGCAGCGCGTGGAGCTGACGGGCCGCGTCGTGCTGCCCCGCACCCTGAAGCCCGCCACGCACGGCGACCCGCGCTGGCTGAACTTCACGAACATCGTGCGCCGCCTCCTGTCCCGCGAGATCGGCGGGATCGAGGTGCGCGGCACGCTGTACGGCGTGCAGGCGCGCGCCGTGTCGGACGACGACGGCTTCTTCACCCTGTGCTTCCAGGCGACGCCGGACCAGCCGTTCACGAGCGGCTGGCACGACGCTGAACTCACCATTCCCGGCCGGGAACGCACGTCGCACGCCCGCATTCAGGTGGTGGACGACCGCACCTGCGCGTACGGCCTGATCTCCGACCTGGACGACACCGTCATCCAGAGCGACGTGACGCGCATCGGCCGCATGCTCATGACGGTCCTCACCGGCAACGCCCGCACGCGCTCCCCGTTCCCCGGTGTTGGCTCCCTGTACCGCGCGCTGTCCCGGCACACGCCGGACGGCCTGGGACCGGACCTGCCCGCCCCGGCCCGCAGGCGCGGCCGTAACCCCGTGTTCTACGTGTCGAGCAGCCCGTGGAACTTTTTCGACCTGCTGTGGCAGTTCCTGGAGTACCGCCGCATTCCGCTCGGGCCGCTGTTCCTGCGCAACTGGGGCGCGGACCTCCTGACCGGGCACGGCAGTTACAAGCACGCCGTCATCGAACGCATCTTCCATGCGTACCCGGCGCTGCGCTTCGTGCTGGTCGGCGACAGCGGGGAGCGCGACCCGGAAATCTACGCGGAGGTCGCGCAGAAGTTCCCCGGCCGCGTGCTGAGCATCTACATCCGTGACGTGAACGAGGGACGCGGCGACGCGCGCATCCTGCACCTGCGCGAGGAGATGGCACGCATCGGGGTGGACATGGTGCTCGCGCGCGACAGTTTCGCCGCTGCCGCGCATGCCATGGCGCTCGGCCTGATCACGCCCGGTGAGCTGCGCAGCGTCGCGCAGTCCGTGGAGCGCAGCCTGCACCTGCCGATCCTGCCGTTCTGAACGCCGCCCCGGCCAACAGGACCTGAAGAAGGGTTCCGGCGTCATGCCGGAACCCTCTTCTTCCGTCTCTTTCCCGGTCAGGCGGTGACGCTCTCAGCGCCTGACCGGGACGCGTGACATACGGTTTGGTGCTCGCGGCCGGGCGGCGGCTTCGCGTTCTGCTCGGCCGAACGTCAGGAGTTCAGCTCCATCTGGTCTTACTTGTCGAACTTGTCGAATCCGGCGACGCTGCGGCGCTGCGCTCCGCGGGCGTAATCCATCTGCGATTCGACCTGTTCGTGCTGCCCTTCGGTGAAGGTCGTCTCGTGCACCCAGTAGTTGAGGCGCTGCTCGCCGAGCTGCACCCAGTACTTCTGGGCGTCGTCGGCGTCGCGCCAGAAGACGACCTCGTCGAAGTGGTTGGTGACCGCCCAGGCCCGGATGTCGTCGAGGACGCGGGCCGCCTTGCTGGCGGTCATCTCGAAGGAACTGCCGTCCGATTCGTTGCGGAAAGTCACGTCTGCCATGCGTTCAGCGTACCCCGATTATGTGAAGGGCGGCCATCATGTGGCTGGAGGGCCGCGCGTTCGTGAACGTTGCGTGAAGTCCTCTGGACGGGGTGTGGGCGCGCGGGGAGCGGTGCTCTATGCTGCCCGCATGCTGTTCCGCGCCCGTGCCCGCCTGAATGCCGCCGCTCTCGCCGGGA
This sequence comes from Deinococcus aquiradiocola, assembly GCF_014646915.1. Classification (NCBI taxonomy): domain Bacteria; kingdom Thermotogati; phylum Deinococcota; class Deinococci; order Deinococcales; family Deinococcaceae; genus Deinococcus; species Deinococcus aquiradiocola. The sequence continues at coordinate 537,562 of NZ_BMOE01000001.1, forward strand.
ACCTGGAGGCCCTGCATGTCCGGGCGGGCGTGCCGCTGCTGCTGCCCGTCAAGGCGAACGCGTACGGGCACGGGGTCGCGCAGGTGGTTCAGGCCACGCGCGACCTGCCTGCCGTGTGGGGGTACGCGGTCGCCATGCCGCTCGAAGCGGCGGAGGTCGCGGCCATGCGCCCCGGCAAGCCGGTGCTGCTGCTCACGCCTGCCGCGCCGGACGAGATGTCGGAACTCGCGGCGCTGGGCGTACTGATGAGCGTGTCCACCCCGGAGGAGGTGGCGGCCCTGCCTCCGGGCGCGCGGGTGCACCTGAAGGTCGATACCGGCATGAACCGCCTGGGGGCGCGCCCGGAGGACGCCGTGCCGCTCGGGGAGGCGCTGCGGGCGCGCGGTCAGCTGGCGGGCGTGTACACGCACCTCGCAGGTGCGGACGTGCCGGACCTCGCCAGTGCGCGCGCGCAGCTGGAACGGTTCCGGCCGGTGCGGGAGGCGTTCCCGGACGTGCAGGTGCACGCCGCGAACGGGGGCGGCGTCCTGAGCTTCGGGAGGCTGCCCGGCATGACGCTCGCCCGGCCGGGCCTCGTCAGTTACGGGATCGCGCCGGACCACCTGCGGGACGTGCTGCCGCTGCGGCCCGTGCTGAGCGTGCAGGCGCGCGTGGGTGCCGTGCATACGGTCCGGGCCGGTGAGGCCGTCAGTTACGGCGGCCTGTGGACCGCGCCGCGCGACACGCTGGCCGCGACCGTGCAGTTCGGGTACGCGGACGGCTACCCGCGCAACGCGACGGGACACGCGCAGCTCATGATCCGGGGGGAGCGGCGGGCCGTGCTGGGGCGCATCTGCATGGATCAGTTCATGGTGGACGTCACGGGCCTGGACGTGCGGCCCGGCGACTGGCTGGACGTGTGGGGCGCAGACAGCGTTCACCCCAGCGACGTGGCGCGCTGGGGTGGCGTGGCGGAGTACGAACTGCTGACCGGCATCGGGACGCGCGTGGAGCGCCTGCTGGACCTGCCCTGACGGGACCGGCGGCCGGGGTTACTTCTGTGCAGCCCAGAAGGCGTCGAGGGCGGCCGTGACCTTGCCGAGCTGCTCGAACTGAGGGAGGCCGCGCGTGGGCGTGACGCGGACCGCCTGCGCGTTCGGGTGGCTGGCCGTGAATTCCGGGAGGCGGTCGAAGTTCACGAAGGCGTCCCGGTCGTACAGCACCAGGGTCGGCTGCGTGACCCTGCTGTACAGCTGCGTGTACGCGTCCGGCGTGAACAGCAGGCCCCCGATGAAGTGCAGCGGCGCGTAGCGGGCGCCCGGCTGGTGGCTGGTGACGTAGCTGTACTCGACGAGGCCGTCGTCGGGGCGGCCCTCGAAGCTGCCCTTCAGGAAGAAGAAGATGCTGGGCTTGCTGGAGATCAGGGTGTAGAGCGGCGAGGCCCACAGGGGGTTGCTGAGGTTGCCGTACAGGTTTTCGGCCTTCTGCGTGGCGGCCGCGACCTGCGTGCCGCCCTGCGCCGCGCCGAGCCCGGTGGGGCTGATGAGGGCCAGGGTGCGGATGCGGGGTTCTTCGAGCGCGGCGCGGGCCGCGAACTCGCTGCCGAGCGACAGGGCGACGACGTCCACGTCCGTCCCGATCAGGTTCACCATCTGCCGCAGGGCGCGCGTCATGAGGGTGGGGCTGTAGCGGATGTCGGGGCGGTCGCTGGACGCGAAGCCGGGCCACTCCATGGCGTACACGGGCCGCGTGCCGCGGTACGCCTGGAAGAGCGGGCGGACCTCGTAGGCGCTCGCGGCGGCGTTGATGCTGGTGAGGAGCAGCAGGGGGCGGCCCGTGCCGCTCGTGTCGGCGTAGTACCCGACGCGGCCGAAGCCCGCGAGCGGGAAGCTGAACCGGTCGGCCGAGAAGGCGTTCGGGAGGGCGTTGCCGGTGACGGTGACGCCCTGCGCGGTCAGCGCGTCCGGCACGCGTGACGGTGCGGTGGGCGCGGCGGATTGGGTGGTGGCGGGGGCGGCGGCCTGCGCGAGCGCGGCGGCTGTGCCGAGGGCGGCCACGACGAGCAGGGTGGTGAGCACGGTACGCTTCTTCATGAGACCAGTGTCGGCGTCCGGTGGGGCCGCAATGGTCAAATCGTCTACAGTCTCACCGTCTCGTGAAGGGTCCCGGCCCGCTGACCGGAGTTCGTTTCAGGCGCGCGTGTGGGCCGCGTAACGTTCCAGCAGCGTCCACGCCTCGCCGGACGCGAGGATGCGCCCGGCGAGCGTCACGCCCGCCGCGACGCTGTCGGCGCGCCCGGCGAGGTACAGGGCCGCGCCCGAGTTGAGCGCCACGATGTCCCGCTGGGCGGGCGTCCCGCCGCCCTGCAGCACGGCACGCGTGATGACGGCGTTCTCGGCGGGCGTGCCGCCCACCAGCGCCTCCGGCGCGTGCCGGGACACGCCCGCCTCCTCGGGCGTCAGCGTGAAGTCCGTGACGGTCCCGTCCCGCAGTTCCGAGACGGTGTTCTCACCGGACACGCTGAACTCGTCCAGGCTGCGTCCGGCGGGACCGCCGCTCACGACGAGGGCGGCGCGCGTGCCGAGCAGGCGCAGCACGTCGGCCAGCGTGCGCGTCAGGGCGGGCGTGTACACGCCCACCACGAGGTGCGTGGCGCCCGCCGGGTTCGAGAGCGGCCCGAGCACGTTGAAGACCGTCCGGGCCGCCAGTTCCCCCCGGACGGGCGCGGCGTGACGCAGCGCCGGGTGGTAGTTGCGGGCGAACATGAAGCCCACCCCGAGCTCGTCGATCGCCTGAGCGACGCGGGCGGGGTCGGCCTCCAGGTTCACGCCGAGCGCTTCGAGCACGTCGGCGCTTCCGGCCTTGCTGCTCGCCGCGCGGTTCCCGTGCTTCGCGACGGGCACGCCGCCCGCCGCGACCACGAAGGCGGACGTGGTGCTGATGTTGAAGGTGTGCGCGCCGTCGCCGCCCGTGCCGACCACGTCGAGCAGCAGCGGACGCGGCGCGATCGGCAGGTGCACGGCGTTCTCGCGCATCGCCTGCGCGAAGCCCGCGATCTCGGCGGGCGTCTCGCCGCGCACGCGCAGGGCCGCGAGGGCCGCGCCGAGCCGCACGGCGCTGATCTCTCCGGTCATCACCTGCCCCATGTACGCGTGCGCTTCGGTCTGGGTGAGGGTCTCTCCGTTCATCAGGCGGGTGTGCATGTGTGCTCCTCCGGCAGGCGGCACTGCCGTGTTGGGGGTGTGGGAAGGCCGGAACGCGCTCCGGGTCGGTCCGGGCGGCTCAGCGGGCGGACGTGGCGGTGGCGCGGGCGGCGTGGTGGGCGCGCACCTCGCTCAGGAAGTTGCGGAGCATGGTCATGCCGTCCTGCGTGGCGATGCTTTCCGGGTGGAACTGCACGCCGAACATCGGGTACTCGCGGTGCCGGAGCGCCATCAGGATGCGCCGCTCACCGTCCGGGGTGTGGTCCACGGTCCACGCGGTCGGCACGAGTTCCGGCGGGAGTTCCTCCACGATCAGCGAGTGGTACCGCGTGACGCCCGCCTCGCTGCCCAGCCCCGCGAAGAGGCCCTGCCCGTCGTGCTGCACGGTGCTCGTCTTACCGTGCACCGGCACGGGCGCCCGGACCACGCTCGCGCCGAACGCTTCACCCATGCTCTGGTGCCCCAGGCACACGCCGAGCATCGGCGTGACCGGCGCGAACCGCCGGACCACCTCGACGCTCAGGCCCGCCTCCAGCGGCGTGCACGGGCCGGGCGACACCACGATCGCGTCCGGGTTCAGCGCTCCGACCTCCTCGAGCGTGAACTGGTCGTTGCGCCAGATGGTCAGCTGACAGCCGAGCTCACCGAGGTACTGCACGAGGTTGTACGTGAACGAGTCGTAGTTGTCGATGACGAGCAGGTGAAGCGGAGTGGTCATGCGTGGGTCTCCTGAAGGCGGGTGGGCGGGCGGGTCTCCTGAAGGGAAGCGGGCGGGCGGGCCGGGGAGCGGCGGGTCACAGTCCGGCGGCGGCCAGTTCGGCGGCGCGCATGAGGGCGGCGGCCTTGCTGCGGGTCTCGCGTTCCTCTTCGTGCGGGTCGGAGTCCGCGACGATGCCCGCTCCGGCCTGGATGTGCAGCCTGCCGTGCGCGGCGACCATGGTGCGCAGCGTGAGGGCCATGTCGAGCGAGCCGTCGTACGCGATGTACCCGAAGGCACCGCCGTACGGGCCGCGCCGGACGGGTTCCACCTCGTCGATGATCTCCATGGCGCGGATCTTGGGTGCGCCGGACACGGTGCCCATCGGGAGGGCGGACGCGAGGGCGGAGAGGGGCGTCTGTCCTTCGGCGAGGGTGCCGGTGACGCTGGAGACGATGTGCATGACGTGGCTGTACCGTTCGATGCTGAAGGCGTCCTGCACGCGCACGCTGCCGAAGCTGGCGACGCGGCCGATGTCGTTGCGGCCCAGGTCGATCAGCATGAGGTGCTCGGCGCGTTCCTTCTCGTCGGCGAGGAGTTCGGCGGCGTTCGCGTCGTCCTTTTCGGGGGTCGTGCCGCGCCTGCGTGTTCCGGCGATGGGGCGGGTGGTGACGGTGCGGCCGTCGCTGCGCAGGAGGCTTTCGGGGCTGCTGGCGATCAGCGTGACCTCGCCGAGGTTCAGGTACCCGAGGTACGGGCTGGGGTTCACGCCGCGCAGGGCGCGGTACAGCGCGAAGGGATGCACGGTCAGGTCGGCGCTGAAGCGCTGGGACGGCACGACCTGGAACACGTCTCCGGCGCGGATGTATTCGAGGCACTTCTCGACGGCGGCCGCGTACCCGCCTTCGGGGTAGTTGCTGGTGAAGGTGGGGGCGGGGCTGGGGCGGTCGCCGGGCACGCCGGGCAGCGGTCCGCGCAGGCGGCGGACGAGGCGCTCGACGACGCGTTCGGCGGCGTCCCGGTCGTCGGCGACGGCCACCACGAACAGCTTGTGGCCCAGGTGGTCGAAGACGACGACGCCTTCCGGCACGATGAACAGCGCGTCGGGCACGCCGAGCTCGTCGGGGTTCGCGTCGGGCAGCGTCTCGTAGCTGCGGATCAGGTCGTACGCGGCGTACCCGACGGCCCCGCCGATGAAGGTGGGGAGGCCCGCCGGGACGGTGACCTGCCGGGTGGTGCGGCTGTACAGCAGGCCGAGCGGGTCGCGGGTGGGTTCCTGCGTGGGCTGCCCGGTGCGGCTGAGGACGCCGCTGAGGTGCGCGACGCCCGCGCGGAGTTCGAACCTGCCCTGTTCGCCCACCCCGATGAAGCTGTAGCGGCCCATGCGTTCGCCCGCCTCGACGGATTCCAGCAGGAAGCTGACGCCGCCGTCCTGGGTGGCTTTGAGGTACGCGGTGACGGGCGTGTCGAGGTCGGCGGTCAGTTCACGCAGGGCGACGTGTGAGGTGGCAGCGGTGGTCATGGGGTCTCCTGTGGGGGTGAGGGAAGCCAAAAAAAGCGCCCGGTGAGGATTCACCTGGGCGCAGCCTGCGGGGCGTGCGATAGCGGAAGCTACCCAGGAAACCTGGGCCACCACCATGCGCGCACGGACGTCATGCGGGAAGTATAGCGGGTCGGGGGCGGGCGTGCGCGGCAGGTGGTCCAGGGCGGGGGTGCGGGGCCGGGTCAGGCGGGGTCCACGGTCTCCTGCGGGTGCAGTGCAGCCTGGGGTTCCAGGGCGTCCTGGGGTTCAGGGGTGTCCTGGGCCTGTTCGTGACGGGCGGCGCGTTTCTCGCCGATCAGGGCGGTGAGGCCCGCCTCGTCGAGGACCTTCACGCCGAGTTCCTCGGCACGCGTGAGTTTGCTGCCCGCCTCCTCGCCCGCCACGAGGTAACTGGTCTTGCCGGTGACACTGCCGGTCACGCGGCCCCCTTCGGCCTCGATGCTGGCCTTGATCTCGTCGCGGGGGCGGCTGAGGGTGCCGGTGATCACGAAATTCAGCCCCGAGAGCAGGTCGCCGCGCGCTTCCTCGCGCTCCACGGGGTTCACGCCTGCCGCGCGCAGCTTGCGCAGGACCGTCTGCGTGCGGGCGTCCTGCAGGCCCTCGGTGACGCTCTGCGCGAGGGTCGCGCCGAGGCCGGGCACGGCGGCGATCTGTTCGGGCGTGGCGGCGGTGAGGCCGTCCAGGCTCCCGAAGGCGCGGGCGAGCGCCTGCGCGTTCCTCTCCCCCACCCCGGCGATGCCGAGCGCGTTCACGACGCGCCACAGCGGCTTCTGGCGGCTCCCTTCGAGCTGCGCGAGGATGTTCTGGGCTTTCCTGTCGCCGCCGCGTTCCAGGCCGCTCAGCTGCTCGGCCGTCAGGGCGTACAGGTCGCCCGCGTCCTGCACGTACCCGGCCGCGATGAGCTGCGCGGTGAGCTTCTCGCCGATGCCGCGCAGGTCGAGCGCGCCGCGCGACACGAAGTACCGGAGCTGCTCGTAGATCTGCGCAGGGCACTCGCGGTTCGGGCAGTACGTGTTCGCGGTGCCTTCCTCGCGCACGGCGGGCGTGCCGCAGCTGGGGCAGGCGGTGGGAAACGCGAAGGGCTGCGCGTCCGGGGGGCGCTGGTCCTTCAGGACGCGCACGATTTCCGGGATGACGCCGCCCGCCTTGCGCACGACGACGGTGTCCCCCACGCGCAGGTCGAGGTCGCGGATGAAGTCCTCGTTGTGCAGGGTGGCGCGCGACACGGTGCTGCCCTCGATGAGGCGCGGCTGGAGGTGCGCGAGCGGCGCGAGCTTGCCGGTGCGGCCCACGTTCACCTCGATGGCGTCGAGGACGGTGTGCGCCTCCTGCACGGGGAACTTGTACGCGATGGCCCACTTGGGCGCGCGGCTGGTGAAGCCCGCCTCGGACTGCAGGTGCAGGTCGTCGAGCTTGATGACGGTACCGTCCACGTCGAAGGGCAGTTCCGGGCGGCGGGCGAGCAGGTCCGCGTGGTACGCCTGCGCCTCCTCGATGCCCGCAGCCTGCCGGGAGTAGTCGCTGGTCGGGAAGCCCTGCGCGCGCAGCCATTCCAGCACCTCCCACTGGGTGCGGACGGGCACGTTGTCGCGCCGCCCGAGGGCGTACAGGATGGCCTTCAGGCGGCGGGCGCGCGTCACTTCCGGGTCCTTCTGCCGCAGGGCACCGGCGGCCCCGTTGCGGGGGTTCTTGAGGAGGGCCGTGCCGAGCTCCTCGGCCTGCGCGTTGAGCGCCTCGAAGTCCGCGCGGGACAGGTACACCTCGCCGCGCACCTCGACCTCACCCGCGAGCGGCGTTCCGTCCGGGGCGCGCAGGGTACGGGGAATGCCGGGAATGGTCAGGAGTTGCGCCGTGACGATCTCGCCGGTCACGCCGTTGCCGCGCGTGGCCGCCCACTGCAGGTCGCCGTCCCGATAGTACAGGTTGATGCTCAGACCGTCGATCTTCAGTTCGCAGGTGTACCGGAAGTCCTGCCGGGTGTCCTCGTTGAGGGCGCGGGCGAGCCGTTCGCGCCAGCCGCCGAGTTCGGCGTCGTCGAAGACGTTGTCGAGGCTGGTCATGGCGGTGGGGTGGTTCACGCTCTGGAAACCGGGAAGCGGCGCGTCGCCGACCTGCGGGCTGGGGTTCTCGGGGTCCACCCAGTCGGGGTGCTCTGCCTCCAGGGCGCGCAGTTCGCGCAGCAGGGCGTCGTAGGCGTCGTCCGAGATTTCGGGCGCGTCCTGCTGGTGGTAGAGGCGGCTGTGGTGCTGGACTTCCTGCAGGAGTGCCTGGTAGCGGGCCTGGGTGGACATGTACAGAGCGTAGCAGGGCGCGGCGAATCTGACTGGGGACGCTCATTTTGACGCTGTGTCACACGCGATTCTCAGCCGTGGCACGCAGTTGTCTAAATGAAACCTGTTATATTTGCTCATCGGGCGTCGCCGTCAGGTTCTGCCCCGACCACTTCACACCGCACAACCCAAGGAGCACCACATGAAGAAGATGCTGACCATCAGCCTGATCGCTGCCACCGTCTCCAGCATGGCCCTCGCCCAGACCCAGATGCGGGTCGGCATGGCCTACGACGCGGGCGGCAAGTTCGACAAGAGCTTCAACGAGAGCGCCTACAACGGCGCGACCCGTGCCGCGAAGGCCTTCGGCCTGCAGGTCAAGGACTTCGAGCCCAGCGACCCCTCGCAGGTGGTGCAGGGCGTCCGCGCCTTCGCGACGGACGGTTTCGACCTGACGATCGGCGTGGGCTTCAACAACAACGCCAGCATCACCCAGGTCGCCAAGGAGAACCCCGACCTGTCGTTCGGCCTGATCGACGACGTGTCCACCGCCCCGAACGTCGCCTCCCTGACCTTCAAGGAGGAGGAAGGCAGCTACCTCGTCGGGTACCTCGCGGCCCTCAACACCAGCACCAACGTCGTCGGCTTCATCGGCGGCATGGACATCCCCCTCATCCACAAGTTCGAGGCGGGCTACACCGCGGGCGCCAAGGCCGCGAAGCCCGGCATCAAGGTCGTCGCGCAGTATGTCGGCACGACGCCCGACGCGTGGAACAACCCCGGCAAGGCCAAGGAGATCGCCTCCGGCATGCGCTCCAAGGGTGCGGACATCATCTTCGCCGCGGCGGGCGCGAGCGGTAAGGGCCTGCAGGACTACATCAAGCAGGTGCAGTGCATCAAGTCCAACCAGCTGCCCGCCGGCGTGAAGTTCGTCTCCGACAACTTCGCGAAGGTCACGAAGAGCGCCGCGTACAAGGCCGCCTGCGCCGGCACCACGCGCCCCATGTTCTTCATCGGCGTGGACAGCAACCAGAACTACCTGGGCGACTTCGACAGCAACCCCGCCACCCTCAACCACGGCCTGACCAGCATGCTCAAGCGCGTCGACAACGCCGTGTACGCCCTCATCAGCGACGTCAAGGCCAACAAGTTCAAGGGCGGCCAGCGCGTCTTCGCCCTGAAGGAGAACGGCGTCGGCTACGCGATGGACCAGTACAACAAGGCCCTCATCACGAGCGCCCAGGTCGCGAAGGTCGAGTCCGTCAAGGCCCAGATCATCGCCGGTAAGATCACCGTCCCCAACAAGTAATCCTGTCCTTCACGCGCGGTCCTCACGGGCCGCTGCCGTGAACGCAGCACGACCGGCCCCCGCGTGGGGCCGGTCTCGTTTTGCTGCCGCTTCCCAGCCTGCGCCTCAGGGTGCCCGCTGGCCGTGAAGGTCCCTTGAGCGTCCACAAAGGTCGCCAGGACGGGCGCGCCGTACCCTGACGGCATGACGACAACGAACACGGAATCCACTGGTCTTCCCTCTTCGCGGACGGTCGCGGTGCTCGGCGCGGCGGGCGGCGTGGGGCGACAGGTGGTGCACCAGCTGCTGCAGCGCGGCGACACGGTCCGCGCCCTGGTGCGGCGCGAGGAGCAGGCGGACGCGCTGGACGCCCTGGGCGCCGTGACGGTCCTCGGCGACCTGACGGGCGACTGGGAGCGCGTGCTGGAAGGCGCGGACGCGGTGGTGTGGGCGGCCGGTGCGGGCGCGGGCGGTCAGTTCGCGCAGGTGGACGGCGAGGCGCTGAAACGCGTGGCGGACCGGCTCGCGCAGGGCGGCCCCACGCGCCTGATCGTGGTGAGCAGCATGGGCGTGGACCGCCCGGAGCAGATGCCGCCCTTCCTGACGGCCGTGCTGAAGGTCAAGGCGCAGTCGGACGCGCACGTGCAGGCGAGCGGACTGGCGTACACCATCGTGCGTCCCGGCGGTCTCACGAACGACGCGGGGACCGGGCAGGTCACGGTGGGCCTGCCGGTCGCGGGCGGCATGGTGCCGCGCGAGGACGTGGCGGCCGCCGTGCTGGCCGCGCTGGACGACGACGGCACGGTCGGCCGCGTGTTCGAGATGGTATCGGGCGAGACGCCCGTGACGCAGGCCGTGTCAGGCCTCTGACGCTCCGGCCGGTACTTGAAGGAGAGGGGCGGCCCGCCATGGTCAGCGGGCCGCCCCTCTCCTGTTCGCTTCCTTCAGCGGGCGTAGCCTTCGCGCAGGACCTCGGCGACTTCGGGGCGCGTGAATTCGGCGGGCAGGGCTTCTCCGGCGCGCAGGAGTTCGCGGACGCGGGTGCCGCTGAGCACGAGGTGGTGCGTGGCGTCGTGCGGGCAGGTGCGGGGGCTGACGAGCTGCGAGCAGGACTTGCAGTAGAAGGTGTGCTCGAACTTCAGGATCTGGATGCCGAGTTCGGCGGCCGTGAAGTTCTGGAAGATCTCCTGGGCGTCGTACGTGCCGTAGTAGCTGCCGACGCCCGCGTGGTCGCGGCCCACGATGAAGTGCGTGGCGCCGTAGTTGCGGCGCGACAGGGCGTGCAGGATCGCCTCGCGCGGCCCGGCGTAGCGCATGGCGGCCGGGTACACGCTCAGCAGGGTGCGTTCGCGCGGGTAGTACTTCTCGAGCAGGACTTCGTACGCCTTGACGCGCACGTCGGCGGGCACGTCGTCGCCCTTGGTGGTGCCGACGAGGGGGTGCAGGAGCAGGCCGTCCACGAGTTCCAGCGCGACCTTCTGCAGGTACTCGTGCGCGCGGTGGATGGGGTTGCGGGTCTGGAAGGCGACGGTGCTGCGCCAGCCGCGCGCCTCGATGACGCTGCGGACCTCGGCGGGCGTGCGGTGGTGCGCGGGGAAGTGGCCGCGCGGCACGTCGAACAGCGTGACGGGACCGGCGAGGTACACGCTGCCTGCGGCGTTCAGGGCGGCGACGCCGGGGTGGGCGGCGTCGTCGGTGCGGTACACCTCGCGGGCCTCGTGGGTCTTGTCGGGCGTGAACTGTTCCTGCACCTCGATCAGGCCGACGGGCTGTCCGCCGTGCGTGAGGGCGACGGTGCCGCGCGCGGTGCGGGCCTCTTCGGGCGTGACCATCAGGGTGATGGGGATGCTCCAGGGGGTGCCGTCTTCGAGGCGCATGCGGTCCACGACGGAGCGGTAGTCCTTCTCGCCGAGGAAGCCGGTGAGGGGGGAGTACGCGCCGGTGGCGATCATTTCGAGGTCGGCGGCGGCGCGGTCGCCGAGTTCCAGGGTGGGGAGTCCGGCGAGCTCGCCGGGCTGCACGGCGCGGACGCGGTTGACGAGCGTGCCCCCGAGGGGGGTGGGGAGGGTCAGGGTGTCGTGGGTCAGGATGGTCATGGGGGCCTCGGGGAGCGGTGAGCGGGCGGTGAGTTGTGGACAGACTCGGTCAACTATCCGGCGAAAAAAAATCAATACGAGAGCAGCGCGGGCGCGGGCCTCTCCCGGTCGTTCAGAGGCGGTTGTCTCCGGCCCACAGGCCGCACTCGGTCTTGCCTTTCCCGGCCCAGCGTCCGGCACGGCTGTCCTCGCCGGGCTTGACGGCGCGCGTGCAGGGCCAGCAGCCGACGCTCAGGAAACCGTCGTGGTACAGGGGGTTGACGGGCAGGTCGTGCGCTTCGGCGTACGCTTCGAGGCGTTCGCGGGTCCAGTACGCGAGCGGGTTGATCTTGCGGCGCGACCCGCCGTCCTCGACGTAGGGGATGTCGGCGCGGTCGCTCGTCTGCTCGCGACTGCGGGCGTTCAGCAGCGCGGACGGGTTCACGGCCCGCAGGTGGTTCTGCAGCGGCGCGACCTTGCGAACGGCGCAGCAGGCGTCCGGGTCGCTGGCGTACAGGGTGTCGGGCGTCTGCCCGTCGTCGGGGCTCGCTCCGGCATTCAGCGTCACGAAGTTCATCTGCGGGTAGCGGGCGGCGAGCGCGTCGCGGGTGGCGAGCGTCTCCGGGAAGTGGTACCCGGTGTCCACGAACAGCACGTCGCCCACGTACCCGGCACGCGCGGCGAGGTCGAGGAGCACCACGCCGTTCAGGTTGAAGGCGCTCGGCATCACGAGGTCCGGGTGCGCCGCGAGCGCCCAGCGGATCACCTCGGTGGGATCGCTGTCCGGCCGGAATTCGCCCTGCTGCGCCGCGGCCTCGCGGGCGGGGGTCAGGTCGTGGGAGGGAAGCGCTTCAAGCGTGGGTGACATCGTGAACCCCCAGGTGGGTGAGCAGTTCGTTCAGGCAGGCGTCGATGCTTTTCAGGTCGGTGCGCAGGTGCAGGTCCGGGCTGATCGGCGCCTCGTAGGGGTCGCTGACGCCCGTGAAGTGCGGGATCTCGCCCGCGATGGCCTTCAGGTACAGGCCCTTCACGTCGCGGTCCGTCACGACCGACAGCGGCGCGTCCACGAACACTTCCACCGTGTTGGGGAGGGCGGCGAGCACCTCGTCGCGCGTGTCGCGGTACGGGCTGATGGCGCTCACGAGGACCGTCACGCCGTGCCGGGCAAGCAGGCCCGCCACGAACGCGATGCGGCGCACGTTGGTGTCGCGGTCGGCCTTGCTGAAGCCCAGGCCCTTGCTCAGGTTCTCGCGCACGGCGTCCCCGTCCAGCAGTTCGACGCGTTCGCCGCGCGCCACCAGGCGCTCGTGCAGCGCGGTCGCCAGGGTGCTCTTGCCCGCGCCGGACAGACCCGTGAACCACACCACGCGCCCCTCGGCGGGAGGAGTGACGCCGCTCACGCGTTCACCGGGGCCTTGCCGGTGCCGAGCACGGCGTCAGGCACGAAGCGGTCGTGCCCGACACGGTCCGCGAAGTCCGCGAAGGTCTCGTCCGGGAGGGCATTCTGCTTGTAGTCGCTCAGGACGGACGCGGTGTACGTGTCCAGGTCACGCGCGAGCACGACGCCCTTCAGCTTCGCGCCGAGCCGCTGCGCGTGCCCGATGCCGCCCGCGAGGTGCACGCCGTACGCTTCTTCCTCCACGCCGTCCGCGTTCTTGCGCAGCGATCCCATGAAGCCCAGGTCCGCCACCTGATAGCGGGTGCAGGCGTTGCTGCAGCCGGTCAGGTTGATGGTGACGGGCAGCTGCGGGAGCGCGAGACCGCCCGCTTCGAGGTGGTCGATCAGACCTGCGGTGCGGGCCTTGGTCTCGGTGAGTGCGAGGCGGCAGAACTGCGTGCCGGTGCAGGCGATGGTGGTGCCGCGCATGCCGGTGTTCGGCGCGAGGTCCAGCGCCGCGAGTTCGGCGCTGAGGGCGGCCGGGTCCTGCACGTTCGGGATGAGCATGTTCTGGAAGGGCGTGTTGCGCAGTTCGCCGCTGCCGTACCGTTCGGACAGGTCCGCGAGCGCGCGGGCCTTCTCGGGGCTGATGCGGCCCACGGTGGTCGCCACGACCACGTAGCTGCCGCCGCCCTTCTGGTCGCGCACGCCGAGCACGTCGTTGCCGCCGAAGCGCGCGACGGGCGCGGCCGGGCCGTCCTGCAGGGGGCGCTTCAGGTACTCGGTCTCGACGATCTCGCGGAACTTCTCCGGCCCGAGGTCCTTGATGAGGTACTTCAGGCGGGACTTCTTGCGGTTCTGGCGGTAGCCGTGGTCACGGTACGCGCCCGCGATGGCCATGGCGACCTCCACGACCTCGTCCTGCTTCACGAACACCCCGAGGCGGCGCGCGAGGTGCGCGACGGCACCCAGGCCACCGCCGACCCACACGTCGAAGCCGACCTCGCCGTTCACCTCGTGCGCCAGGAAGCCGATGTCGTTGATGAGGTGAATGCCTTCGAGTTCGGGAGAACCGGTGATGCTGATCTTGAACTTGCGGGGCAGGTCGCCGAACGCCGGGTTGCCGGACAGTTCACGGTCGAGGTCGTTCGCGAGGGCGGACACGTCCATCACCTCTGCGGCGTCCAGACCCGCGATCGGGCTGCTGATAACGGCGCGCACCGTGTCGCCGCAGGCGCCGCGCGTGTGCAGCCCGACCTTCTCGAGGCGCGTGAAGATGGTGGGGATGTCCTGGATGGTGAGCCAGTGGAACTGGAAGGCCTGCCGGTCCGACACGTCGAGCGTGCCGCGCGCATAGTCCTCGGAGATGCTGGCGATCTCGCGGAGGGTGTCGGCGGTGTACGTCGCGCCGGGCACCTTGACGCGCATCATCAGGAAGCCGTCCTCCTGGGGTTTCTGGGGGTACACGCCGTACCACTTCAGCATGTCGATCCACTCGGGGTCGATGACGCCCTCGCGGGCGTAGACGTGAATGTCGTCGATGATGTCGAAGGGCGGCTTCTCTTTCTTCAGGCGTTCGATGTCGGACATGGTGGACTCCGGTGGGTGGCGCTGGGGTGCAGGTGTGTGGGGGGAGGGTTCAGCGGCTGAGGCGGTAGCGGAGCATGCGGTACTGGAAGTACATCAGGCAGCCGACACAGATGTGCGCCGTGAGGTTCAGCAGGGCGAGCGCGATCACGATCACGCCGAGCACGACGCTCAGGCTGCCCAGGCCCAGCAGGCCGCTGACGCCGGACGCGAGCAGGAACACGCCGCCGACGCCCTGCGCGAAGTGGTGCGCTTCGGGCGTCTCGTCGACGATCTCGGGCTTCAGACCGAAGGCCGGGCCGAGCGTACGGTACAGGGCCTTCATGGGGCTGAGGGCCGGGTTGACCGCGCCGAACAGCATGGCCGCGCCGAGCAGCGCCGCCAGCCACGGCTGCCGCAGCACGAGGGCCACGGCCGTCACCGTGACGACGGTGATCTGGTTGAATTTGAGGGCCGAGAGGTCAGTCTTCATCACTGATGAAAAAGGTACACCATCTAAGAGACAAAAATCATCAACTTGTCTGCATTTCGCGGCCCGGCGCATCCCACACACTGCAACCCGGTGAGGGACGCCCACCCTCCCCCATCCCGCCCCGGCCGGCGTCGCCACCCGCGCCCACCGCCAGCACCCACCGCATGCCGCCCGGTTCAGACAGATTCCGGTGAACTCCCCCGGTCTGTGCAGGGTTCGCCCGAGTAAACCGGGGAGAGACAGGTGCGACTTCCGTGCACCTCCCGGAAGGTCGGATCAGACGTTGGGGCGGAGCAGGTGCTCCAGGCAGTTCCCGTAGCTCACGCCCTGCCGCGCGTCGATCACGAGGTCCTCCACGCTGAATTCCTGCAGCACGCTGAGCATCGCGTCGCGCATGCGCTTGTACACCGTGTTGCGCGCGTGGCAGCGGTCCTCCTCCACGCAGTGCTCGCCCCAGTTGAGCGAGATGCACGACAGTGGCGCGACCGGGCCGTCCACGGCGCGCACCACCTCGCACAGGCTGATGAGGCGCGGCTTTCGGGCCAGCGCGTACCCGCCCCCGATGCCTTTCTTGGAGCGGATGACGCCCTTGGCGGTCAGGGCCGCCAGGATCCGCACGAGGTACGGGCGTGCGATGTGGGTGTGCTCGCTGATCTCGTCACTGGAGATCCAGCGTTCCGGCTCGTCCGTCCCCTGGTACTGGGCCCCCAGGTAGCCCAGGGACTGGAAGGCATAGATGTCGGTGGTGGACAGACGCATGCGCGCAGTGTAGCGCCGCCCGGCCCCGCAGCCGCACCGTGCCGGGCCTGCTGCCGCGCATACCCCCGCCTGGGTTACGCCGGGAACGTAAGAGGGGGCGCTACAATTCACGCGTGACCTCCGGTTCAGACCTCCTCCAGCAGCTCAACCCCAACCAGGCCCAGGCGGCCGACCATTTCACCGGCCCCGCTCTCGTGATCGCCGGGGCGGGCAGCGGCAAGACCCGCACCCTCATCTACCGCATCGCGCACCTCATCCGGCATTACGGGGTGCAGCCGGACCAGGTGCTCGCCGTGACCTTCACCAACAAGGCCGCCGCCGAGATGCGCGAACGCGCCGGGCACCTCATCGAGGGCGCGAACAGCTTGTGGATGAGCACGTTCCACTCCGCCGGGGTGCGGATCCTGCGCGCGTACGGCGAGTACATCGGCCTGCAGCGCGGTTTCGTGATCTACGACGACGACGACCAGCTCGACATCATCAAGGAAGTCATGGGCAGCGTGCCGGGGGTGGGGCCGGACACCAACCCGCGCGTGCTGCGCGGCATCCTCGACCGCGCCAAGAGCAACCTGCTGACGGCCGCCGACCTCGAACGCGGCGAACGTTACCTGAGCGGCCTGCCGCGCGAGGCGGCCGCCGAAGTCTTCCGGCGCTACGAGGCCCGCAAGAAGGCGCAGAACGCCATCGACTTCGGGGACCTGATCACCGAGACGGTCCGGCTGTTCCAGGAGGTGCCAGGCGTCCTGAACCGCGTGCAGGACCGCGCGGTGTTCATCCACGTGGACGAGTACCAGGACACCAACAAGGCCCAGTACGAACTGACGCGCCTGCTCGCCAGCCGCGACCGGAACCTGCTGGTGGTGGGCGACCCGGACCAGAGCATCTACAAGTTCCGCGGCGCGGACATCCAGAACATCCTCGACTTCCAGAAGGACTACCCGGACGCGAAGGTGTACCGCCTGGAGCACAACTACCGGTCGTCGGCCCGCGTGCTGGGCCTCGCCAACACCCTCATCGAGCACAACACCGAACGCCTCGAGAAGACCCTCAAGCCCGTCAAGGACGACGGGCACGCCGTGTACTTCCACCGCGCGAACGACCACCGCGCCGAGGGTGACTTCGTGGCCGAATGGGTGACGCGCCTGCACCACGAGGGCCGCCGCTTCAGCGACATGGCCATCCTGTACCGCACGAACGCCCAGTCGCGCGTGATGGAGGAAAGCCTGCGGCGCGTGAACATCCCCGCCAAGATCGTGGGCGGCGTCGGCTTCTACGACCGGCGCGAGATCCGCGACATCCTCGCGTACGCGCGCCTGAGCATCAACCCGTCGGACGACGTGGCGCTGCGCCGCATCATCGGGCGACCCAAGCGCGGCATCGGCGACACGGCCCTCACGCGCCTGATGGACTGGGCGCGCATCAACGGCACGTCCGTCCTGACCGCCTGCGCGAACGCAGACGGGATCCTCGACCGGGGCGCGAACAAGGCCACCGAGTTCGCGGCTCTGATGAGCGCCTTCTCGGACGCTGCCGAAAACTACACGCCCGGCGGCTTCCTGCGCTACGTGATCGAGACGAGCGGGTACGTGGACCTGCTCCGCCAGGAGGGGCAGGAGGGCGCGGTACGGCTCGAGAACCTCGAAGAACTCGTGAACGCCGCCGAGGAATGGCAGGCGGAACACGAGGGCGGCACCATCGCGGACTTCCTGGACGACGCGGCCCTGCTGTCCAGCGTGGACGACGGCCGGGTGAAACGCGAGAACGACGGCGTGCCCGAGGACGCCGTGACCCTCATGACACTCCACAACGCCAAGGGCCTGGAGTTCCCGGCGGTGTTCATCGTCGGGACCGAGGAGGGCCTGCTGCCCAGCAAGAACGCGCTGGCAGAGCCGGGCGGCATCGAGGAGGAACGCCGCCTGTTCTACGTGGGCATCACGCGCGCCATGGAGCGCCTCTTCCTGACGGCCGCGCAGAACCGCATGCAGTACGGCAAGACGAACGCCGCCGAGGACTCCCGCTTCCTGGAGGAACTGCAGGGCGGCTTCGACACGGTCGACCAGTACGGGCAGGTACAGGAGTACCGGCAGAAGACGTGGCGCGACTACCGTCCGACCGTGCCCGCGCGCCCCCAGCCGGGCGGGAACGCACCGCTCGGCAGTTCCGTCAAGAACACCAGCCCCCTGACCGGCGAGCTGAGCTACCGGGGCGGCGAGAAGGTCACGCACCCGAAGTTCGGGGAGGGGCAGGTGCTGGCCGTGGCGGGCGTCGGGGACAAGCAGGAGGTCACCGTGCACTTCCCGGCGGCGGGCGCGAAGAAGCTCCTCGTGAAGTTCGCGAACCTCACGCGCCTCTGAAACGGATTCCGGTCGAATCCCTCGCGGTGTGCGGGTTCGATCCGAGTGGAACGAGAAGGAACTCCAGGCGCTTCCGGTCACGTGGGGTCGGCGGCGGCCTGGGCCGTTCCGGGCGGTCGCCCGCTGAGGGGCGCGCTCTCGTTCAGGCGCGGGGGTTGTGGCGGCCGTGTTCCTGCAGGCCGGGCCGGGCGTGCGGTTCGATGCGCGCGAGGGCCGTGCCGAGCAGTTCCGCGAAGCGTTGCGCGTGTCCCTGGTCGGTGGGCGTGAAGGGGCGCGTGGCGGGGCGAGTGATGGCGAGGAGGCCCCAGGTGGGCGCGGCGCCGCTGGCGTTCGGTTCGGCGTCGGCGGGCGTGTGCGCGTGCAGTGGGAGCAGCAGGAGGCTCTGCGGGCCGGACATGGCGGGCGCGTAGCCGGGTTCGTCGGCGCGCACGGCGGGCAGCAGCATGGGGCGGCGTTCCTGCACGCACGTCCAGGCGACGCCACTGCCGGGCAGCAGGCTGCGCTGCTGGGGCGGCACCACACCGGACGACGCGATGACGTCCAGGCCGAGCGCGCCGAGTTCGTACACCTGCACGCCGTCGCCCTCGAAGGAGGCGCACAGGTGCTCCGCGAATTCCGTCACGGCGGCCGTGCGGGTGGGCGTGGTCTGCAGGGCGGCGGCGAGGGCGTGCAGGTCGGAGAGCGTGCGCTGCAGGGCCACGCGTTCGTGCCGCAGCTGCTGGGTGGAGAGCAGGGCCGACATCTGCCGTCCGAACAGGCGGGCGACGTCCAGGGATTCCGCGCCGAAGGCGTCGGTGCGTTCGAGGTTGTCGAGGTTGAGCTGCGCGATCACCTGGCCGCCCACCACGACGGGCACGCAGATGTTGGCGCGGATGCCGTTGATGTTGCACACCACGAGCCGGTGGTCGTGCGGCTGGCGGGAGGGGACGTCCGTGAGGATGCGGGGGCGGCCCGTGAGGTAGTCCTCGTCGCGGCCACCGTACCAGTCGCGCTGCCCGACAGGGCCGAAGGCGTTGCCGAGAATCTCGTCGCGGAAGCCGAGCTGCGCGACGATGCGGAAACCGCCGTGGTCGAGGACGGTGACGGTGCCCGCTTCGGCGCCGGGCACGGCGAGAATGCCGGACTCCAGCAGGCGCTGGTAGTCGTCGGGGGTGAGATCACGGTCCTCGTTCAGTTCGGTGAGCGTGTCGAGGAGGGCGGACATGAGGGCATGGCGGCCGCCCTGACCGGGCCGGACCTCGATGGTGGTGGTGGAGGCGCTGAGGGGAGCGGCGGGCGTGGCGACGGGCGGGGAGGTGCTGCTGGCGGCGCGGGCGAGCGTGACGCGGTCGCGGCCTTCCTCCTTGGACTGGTGGAGGGCCTCGTCGGCGCGGCGGAACATCTGGATGTGGTCGCGCGGGTCACCCAGGCTCGCCACGCCGATGGACGACGTGAGGCGCAGGGTTCGGCGTCGGTCGCCGGACGCGTACGCGGCGGCGGGCAGGGTGACGCGGGCCACGCGGATGCGGTCGAGGAGGGTGTGGGCGAGGTCCTCCATGACGCGTTCGGTGCTGCCTTCGAGGATCACGGCGAATTCTTCGCCGCCGATGCGGTAGGCGCGCAGGTGCTCGGTCTGCATGGAGCCGAGGAGGGCGCCGACGACCTTGAGGGCCTCGTCGCCGGTGGCGTGCCCGTACGTGTCGTTCACGCGTTTGAAGTGATCGAGGTCGAGGAGGATCAGGTGGCTGCCGACGCTCATGCGGCGCAGGTCACGTTCGTACAGGCGACGGTTGCTGAGGCCGGTGAGGAGGTCGGTGTTGGCGAGGTCGCGGAGCTTCCAGGTGAGCTGAATGAGGCGCAGCCTGGACGTGAGGACCCAGCTGACCGCCACGAAGCTCAGGACGTTCACGCCGAGCAGCGGGAGGGCGTCCCCGGCGAGGGTGAGCGGCTCGCCGGGGCGCAGCAGCACGGGGACGGTGCAGGCAACGGCGTACGCGAGCATCTGCGGGACCTTCCAGCGCAGGCTCTGTTCCCGGTGCCAGAAGAGCCACGCCAGGCCGAGCGTAAGGGCCGCACCGACGACGGGGACGGACAGGACGCTGCGTTCGCAGAGCAGGCCGGACACGAGCAGCACGAGGTACACGGGCACGGCGTAGCGCGGCCCGAAGCCCATCATCACGAAGGCGGGCGGGATGAGGCGCAGGTCGAGCGGGTACCCTTCGGCCGAGTGGCCGGGAAAGCCGATGAGCATCAGGGCGGAGAGCAGGCCGAGCAGCGAGTGTCGCAGCGGCAGGGACGCACCGCGCTCCACCGTGAACGCCGTCGCGCAGACGTGCGCGAGCGTGATCAGGAGGGTGAAGTTGAGGAGCAGCGACGGGAGGATGCTCATGGAGTCATCACATGATTATCATGCCTGCCCCGGTCGTGTGCGGGCACCTGAACGCACGGACAAAACAGGCGTGCTGCACGGCCTCCAGCCGTACCCCCCCCGACTGGGGGAAGGGACGCTCAGGCGTCCGGCAGGCGACAGGCGGCCACGATCCGGTCGATGGCGTCGTTCAGGATGGCGGGGCTCGTCGCGAAATTCAGGCGCACGAAGCCCTGCGCGTCCGGCGCGAAGGTCGGGCCGTCGTTCAGGGCCACGCGGGCCTCCGACAGCAGGAACGCGTGAATGTCCGCGTGGCGCGGGTGCGCGCGGAAGTCCAGCCACGCGAGATACGTCGCTTCAGGCGCGTGGTACCCCACCCACGGGAGTTCCGCCGCGAGCCGCGCCGTGAGCAGGTCGCGGTTCTGCAGGAGCTGCGCGAGCACCGCGTCCAGCCAGGGGCGGCCGCCCTCCAGCGCCGCCTCCCACATCGTCATGCTGAGCGCCGACGCGTGCCCCAGCACGCCGGCCGTGGCGCGCCCCATGCGGTCCAGCAGCGGAGTGGCGTGGCTGACGGCCGCACCGATCCCTAGGCCCGCCGTGTTGTAGGCTTTGCACGGGCCGGTGAGCGTCACGGTCCGTTCGCGCAGCGCGGCGTTCACGCTCACGAAGGCCGTGTGCGGCACCTGCACGCCGTCCACGGGGTACGTGAGGTCGGCGTGCAGTTCGTCCGTCACGACGAGCAGGTCGTGGCGCAGCACGAAGTCCGCGAGGCGTTCCAGTTCGGCGCGCGTCCAGACGCGCCCGGTCGGGTTGTGCGGATGGCACAGCATGAAGAGACGCGTCTGAGGCGTCACGGCGGCCTCCAGTGCGCCCCAGTCGATCGTCCATCCGGCGGTCGTCTGCGCGAGCGGCGCGGCGCGCAGGTTCCGGCCGTGGTCACGGACGGCGGACATGAACGGCGGGTAGATGGGCGTCATGCTGATCACGTCGTCGCCGGGCGCGGTGAGGCCCAGCACGGCCGCGTACAGGCCCGGCACGACGCCCGGCAGGGAACGCACGCCGCCGTCCGGCAGGTCCGTGACGCCCTGTCCCGCCAACCTGGCGCGCAGGAGGGCCGCCATCTGCGGTTCGTCCTGCAGCTGGAAGTACCCCAGGCCGCGCGTGAGGCGATCCTGCAGGGCCGCGGTGATGAACGGCGACACCGCGTAGTCCATGTCGGCCACCCAGAGCGGCAGCACGTCCGCCGGGTACTTCTGCCATTTGCTGCTGTCGCGGTGACGCAGCTCGTCGGGCGTCAGGAGGAAGCTGGGGGCACTCATGCGCGCAGCATACCGCGCGTCTCCCCTGCCACCCGGGCGGCGTCTGGACGGGCCGCGCCCACACGGTTCCCCGCACGGTGTCAGGTGTGTGCGCCTGCCCGCCTGTAGACTCGGCGCATGTTAGGCATCATTGGCGCAATGAACGAAGAAGTCGAGCTGCTGCTCGCGGACCTCGACACCCGGGGACTCGACGGCCCCGCCCAGCTGTCGTTTCCGGGCGTGACGCTGCACCGTGGCCGCCTGGACGGCGTGGACGTGCTCGTGACGGTCGGCGGGATCGGCAAGGTGAACGCCGCCATGACGACCACGTACCTGCTCGTGTCGGGCGCGTCGCGCGTGGTGTTCACGGGCGTGGCGGGCGGCGTGCACCCGCAGCTGCGGGTGGGGGACATCGTGGTGTCCACCGACTGCGTGCAGCACGACGTGGACGTCACGCCGCTCGGGTACCCGCTCGGGGAGATTCCCGGCGAGACGCTCGCATGGCCCGCCGACGGGACGCTGCAGGCCCTGGCGCTGGAGGCGGCGCACGAGGTGCCGGACGTGAACGTGACGGGCGGCCGCGTGGTGAGCGGCGACGTGTTCGTGGCGTCGCCGGACAAGGTGCGGTGGCTGTGGGAGACGTTCGGCGCGGCGTGCGCGGAGATGGAGGGCGCGGCGGTCGCGCAGGTGTGCGCCCGTCACGGCGTGCCGTTCGTGGTGATCCGCAGCGTGTCGGACACGGCGGACGGCGGCGCGAACGTGGACTACCGGGAGTTCATGCCGCGCGTCGCGAGGCACGCCAAGCAGGTCGTGCGCGGCATGACGCGCCGCATCGGGGCCGCGCAGGCGGAGGACCGGGAGGCGTGACGGCACGGCCCGCGCCACCGGCATCGCCCGTACAGCGGGCCGTGCTGGGGCTGGGGCTGCTGTGCGGCTTCGCGGCGCTGGGGCAGGGCGCGGCGACCGTGCTGCACCTGCCGCTGCCGGGATCGGTGCTGGGCCTGATCCTGCTGCTGCTGGCCCTGTCGCTGCGGTGGGTGCGGCTGGAGTGGGTGGAACTGGCGGCGGACGGCCTGCTGGGCCTGCTGAGCCTGCTGTTCGTCCCTGCGGCGGTGGGCGTGGTCGAGTACCTGGGCGCGTGGCGCGCGTGGCCCGGCTGGCTGCTCGTGATGGCGGCCGGCGTGCTGATCGGCGGGGCGGTGGCGGGCCTGCTCGCGTCCCGGCTGGGCGGCGACGAGCTGCACGCCCTGGAGGCCGAGCACCTGAACGCCGGACAGCCGGACGTTCAGATCGGGAGAAGCGTCCCGTGACGTGGCTGGCCGTGACGCTCCTCGCGTTCACGCTGGGGACGCTGGTGCAGCTCAGGGTGCGGCGGCCCGCCGCGAACCCCACCCTGATCGCGTGCGTGATCGTGGTGCCGCTGCTGCTGCTGAGCGGCACCACGTACGCGTCGTACAGCGCGGACACGCGGCCCGTCTCGGCGCTGCTCACGCCTGCCGTGGTGGCGCTCGCCGTGCCGCTGTACCGGCAGCGCGTCCTGATCCGGCGCGCGTGGCGGGCCGTGTTCCTGGGCGGCGTGGTCGGCACCTTCGTGTCGAGCATGGTGGGCCTGGCGGGCGGGGCGCTGCTGCACGCCCCGCGCGACGTGCGGCTCGCGCTCGGCACGGACGCCGTCACGAGTCCCGTCGCGTACGCCATCAGCGAGCGGCTGCACGGCGCGCCGTCCCTGGCGGCCGCGTTCGTGATCATCGTGGGACTGATCGGCGCGGTGCTGCTGCCGGGCCTGCTGCAGCGGCTCGGCGTGCGGTCGCACGTGGCGCGCGGCATCGCGCTCGGGGCAGTGTCGCACGGGATAGGTACGGCACGCGCGCGCGAGGACGGCGACCTGAGCGGCGCGGCCGCCAGTGTCGGCATGTGCCTGGGGGCGCTCGTCGTGACGTTCGTGAGCGCCTTCCTGCACTGAAGCGGCACGCGTCCCGCCTGGGGGCCGTGGGCCGCGTGCCGACGCGGCAGGGATTGGGTAGACTGGCCCTCATGACTCAGGTTTCCAACCACCGTTCGGCCGACGCGATTGAGCTGCGCGGCATCACCAAGCGCTTCCCGCTGGTGCTGGCGAACGACAACATCAGCATGACCGTCAAGTGGGGCAGCGTGCACGCCCTGTGCGGCGAGAACGGCGCGGGCAAATCCACCCTCATGAAGATCCTGTACGGCATGCAGCCGCCCACCAGCGGCGAGATCCTCGTGGACGGACAGACCGTCACGCTCAGCGACCCGAAGGACGCCATCGCGCTCGGGATCGGCATGGTGCACCAGCACTTCATGCTCGTCGAACCGCTCACCGTGACCGAGAACGTCATCCTGGGGTCCGAACCCACCAACGGGACCAGCATCGACTTCGCGGGCGCGCGCCGCCGCGTGGCGGAACTCATCGAGCAGTTCGGCTTCGACCTGAACCCCGACGCGCGCATCGAGGACCTCCCGCTCGGCCTGCAGCAGAAGGTCGAGATCCTCAAGACCCTGTACCGTGGCGCGCGCATCCTGATTCTCGACGAGCCGACCGCCGTGCTCACGCCCAGCGAGACGGACGAACTGTTCGACTTCCTGAAGAACAACTACGCCAGGAGCGGCAACAGCGTGATCTTCATCTCGCACAAGCTGCACGAGGTGCTGCAGATCAGCGACGAGATCAGCGTCATCCGGGACGGCAGGATGATCGGCACCATCCCCACCGAGGGCGCCACCACCGAGACGCTCGCCCGCATGATGGTGGGCCGCGAGGTCGTGCTGCGCGTCCAGAAGCAGGAGGCGCGGCCCGGCGACGTGGCGCTCGACGTGCAGGGCGTCACCATCCCCGGCACGCACGGCAAGCCCGCCGTGAACAGCGTGAGCTTCCAGGTGCGCGCCGGGGAGATCGTGGGGATCGCGGGCGTGGAAGGCAACGGGCAGAGCGAACTGGTGGAGGCCATCACGGGCCTGCACCCGTACCAGGGCCGCATCACGTACCTGGGGCGCGAGGTGCGCGGCGCGCGCAACGTGAGCCTCGCGGGCCTCAGCCACGTGCCCGAGGACCGCAACGAGCGCGGCCTGGTGCTCGACATGACCACCGCCGAGAACTTCATCCTGGGCGAGCAGGACCGCGCGCCGTTCGCAGGCACGCTCGGCTTCCTCGACCTGGAGCGCATTCAGGCGAACGCGCGTGAACTGTCCGAGACCTTCGACGTGCGGCCCCGCAGCGCGTCGCTGCAGGCGGGCCGGTACTCGGGCGGCAACGCGCAGAAGATCATCGTGGCGCGCGAGATGCGCAAGGACCCGAAGATCCTCGTGGCGAGCCAGCCGACGCGCGGCGTGGACATCGGCGCGATCGAGTTCATTCACGGGCAGATCGTGAAGGCGCGCGATCAGGGCCTCGCGGTGCTGCTCGTGAGCGCCGACCTGGGTGAGGTCATGAACCTCGCCGACCGCATCCTCGTGATGTACGAGGGGCAGATCGCGGGCGAGGTGGCCGCCCGAGACGCGACCGAAACGCAGCTGGGCCTGATGATGACCGGCAGCGGCAGCACCCAGACCCACTGAGGCCCAGACGCACTGAGGCCCAGACGCACCCAAGCCCAGGCGCACTGAACCGGAGTGCGGATATCTCAGGACGGGGGGAGGACCATGGCGGAAGGTGCTGACGGGCCGGGCGGGCCGTGTGTGCAGGGCGAGCGGTGAGCGCCCCCCGGCCCGCCGGGCACGCGGAGGTGCGGCTCGCGGTGTTCGGGGACGTGCACGGCAACCTGCCCGCTCTGGAGGCCGCCCTGGCCGACATGCGGCGTCACGCGCCGGACGCGCTGCTGTGCCTGGGCGACGTGGCGACAGGCGGTCCGTGGACGCGCGAGTGCCTGCAGGCCGTGGCGCAACTCGGGTGCCCCGTGGTGCTCGGCAACGCCGACGAGGACCTGCTGCACGGGAGTACCTTCGTGCCGCGCGGCTTCCCGGACGAGCGGGCCATCTGGGAGATCGGGGAGTGGAACCGCGCCCAGCTGAACTCGGAGGACCTGCGCGTGCTCGGGACCTTTCAGGGGACGGTGACGCTGCCGGGCCTGCTCGCGTACCACGGATCGCCCGCGTCATGCCGCGAGGCGCTCGGGCCGGACACGCCGCCCGAACGGCTGGCACAGCTGCGCGAGGCGTACCCTTCCGTACCGGACTGGGTGGGCGGGCACACGCACACCGCCACCCTCCGCACGCTGGACGGCTGGCGACTCCTGAACCCCGGCTCGGTCGGCCTGCCGTTCGAGCGGCGCGGGAACGGGTACGTGAACGTGAGCCGCGCCGAGTACCTGCTGCTCGACCGCCCCGGGGACCGTCCGGGCACCGTGCAGTTCCGGCGGGTCACGTACGACGTGCGTGCCGTGCAGGACGGCATCCGGCGTTCCGGCATGCCGCACGCGGAATGGCTGGCGCGCGAGTGGGTGCAGGACTGACCCGGTTTTGAGCTGAACTGTTGAAGTTCAGCCGAGCGACAAGGGGACCAACAGGTACGGGTTTGATCCGATTCCAGGGATGCCGGGAAAAGCACCGACATCCCTTCCACCTCCTCAAAACCGTATGACCCGCAGATCCGGTGGCAGAGGTGCAGTTCCGGTTGTACGCTCCGGGTGTCGTGCCTGACCCGACTCCCCGCCTTGACGCAGAGGAGAGAATCGTGACGCAGCGCGGACCGTGTGCCGTCAGTCCTCCGCATCCGCGCCGGTCTGCACGCCTGGGATGGTTCGTGCGCGTGAACGTCCGGGACTTCAGCCACGCCGCAGTCCTCTCGGTGCGGCGGGGCAGCTGAGGTCGCTCAGACGGCGGCGGGTTCCTGCAGTTTCGTTTCGCCGGGGCGGGCGTCGAGCGCGCCGTCCGGGATGCCGGCCATGGCGTCCAGGATGACTTCCACGCCCGCGCCCGGCAGGTGGGAGCGTTCGCTGAGCGTGCGTTTCCAGTGGCGCGCGCCGGACTGACCGGCGAACAGGCCGAGGATGTGGCGCGTCAGGTGACTGAGGTACACGTCCTGCGCGAGCATCCGTTCGACGTACGGCAGGTACGCTTCGATCACCTCGCGGCGCGTGGGGGACGGCGTGTCCTGCCCGAAGACTTCGCGGTCGACGCTGGCGAGCAGGTAGGGGTGCTGGTACGCTTCGCGGCCGATCATCACGCCGTCCGCCCACGTCAGGTGCGCCCGCGTGTCGTCCAGGGTCTTGACGCCGCCGTTCAGGACGACCGTCAGGTGCGGGAAGTCCTGCTTGACGCGCTGCACGACCTCGTAGCGCAGGGGGGGGATCTCGCGGTTCTGTTTGGGACTGAGGCCCTTCAGGATCGCCTTGCGGGCGTGCACGATGAAGGTGTCGCACCCGGCGGCGCTGACGGTCGTCAGGAAGTGGTGCAGGTGCTCGTAGCTGTCGAGGTCGTCGATGCCGATGCGGTGCTTGACGGTCACGGGCACGTCCACTGCGGCGCGCATGGCGGCGACGGCGTCCGCGACGACGTGCGGCGTCGCCATGAGGCACGCGCCGAACGAGCCGTTCTGCACGCGGTCACTGGGGCAGCCGACGTTGAGGTTGATCTCGTCGTAGCCCCACTCGGCGCCCAGGCGGGCCGCGCTTGCCAGGGCGGCCGGATCGGACCCGCCGAGCTGCAGGGCGACGGGATGCTCCTCGGCGCTGTAGTCCAGGTGCCGGGCGACGTTGCCGTGCAGGAGGGCGCCGGTCGTGACCATCTCGGTGTACAGCATCGTGTGCCGTGACAGCAGGCGGTGGAAGGCGCGGCAGTGCCGGTCGGTCCAGTCCATCATCGGGGCGACCGAGAGCGTGTGGGCGGGCGGGGCGGCACTCATGACGGGGCAGTGTATCAGTCCGGGCGGGGGGCCTGCGTGACCTGATTCGCAGTGGTCAGGTCGAGCAGCATCACGTGCTGCGGTCCGGCCGCGCCGCCCAGGTAGAGTTCCGGGTCGGTCACGAAGCCCGCGCGGGCGTACACGGCCCGCGCGGCGGGGTTGCGGACGTTGACGCTCAGGGCGAGCAGGTGAATGCCGGGGTGGCGTTCCTGCAGATCGCGGATCATGGCGCGCGTCGCGGCCGTCCCGAGGCCCCTCCCCTGCCAGGGCGCGCCGATGAAGTACCCGCGCAGGCCCACGGTGGGCCGCCCGAAGTCGCGGAAGGCGACGGCGCCCAGCACGAAGTCCAGCCGGTAGTACCCGATGACGACTTCGTCCCCGTCCGCGTCCCGCACGAGGACGGCCATCGCCTCGGACTGCGGCGCGTCTTCGGCCATGAGCAGCAGGTCCGGCATGCGGCCCGAGAACTGCTCCTGCTCCGGGTGCGCCCGGAGGGCCAGCACGGCGTCCCGCACCCCCGCGTGGACGGGCACGACACGCACCGTGCCTGGGTGCACGTGTGAGGGGCCGGAACGAGCACACATGAGAGCATTCTAGACTGCGTGCAAACCCCGGGGTGGGGGCGCTGCATGGGTGAACCGTAAGGTTTTCCCGTGCATCCTCATGTGCGGCGGGCGTACACTTCACCCATGACGCGTCACCTCAGCGACACCAGAAACGCCGAGGGCCGGGTCCGCTTTCTGATCGAGGGCGGGCGCGTGCTGCTGCTGGCGGAAGGCCAGGGCTGGAACCACCAGTCCACCCACGCCACCCTCGAACGGGCGGCCCTGTACCTCGCGCTGCTCCCGCAGCTGTCGCAGGTGCTGTACGAGGAAGCGATCGCCGAACTGGAACGCACCGTCACGCGCGGCTGACCGGACCCGGCACGACCCACAGAACAGAGCGGCCCCGCCAGATGAATGGCGGGGCCGCTCTCTGTCTGTCCGGTTGAACTCCCGAAGTTCAGCTCAATCGAGGCTCAGGCGCTCCTGAGGCGGTCCGTGAACTGCTTGCGGAACTTGGAGACCTTGGGCGTGATGACGGCCATGCAGTACGGCTGCAGTTTGTTCTGCGCGTAGTAGTTCTGGTGGTAATCTTCGGCGACGTAGAAGGTCGTGGCGGGCTCCAGGGTCGTCACGACGGGCGCGTCGAACACGCCCTGCCGGGTGATGTCGTCCATGACGGCCTGCGCTTCGGCCTTCTCCTCCGGGGTCGCGTAGAAGACGGCGCTGCGGTACTGGGTGCCGGTGTCGTACCCCTGACGGTTCAGCTGGGTGGGGTCGTGCGTGGCGAAGAAGATGCCGAGCAGGTCCCGGTAGCTGAGGACGGCCGGGTCGTACGTGACGCGGATCGCTTCGGCGTGCCCGGTCGCGCCGCCGCACACCTGCTTGTAGGTGGGGTCGGGAACCTGCCCGCCGATGTACCCGCTCTCGACGCGCTGCACGCCCTTCACGTCGAGGAAGACCGCTTCGGTGCACCAGAAGCATCCGCCGGCCACGATGGCTGTCCTGAGTTCGCTCATGCGGTCATTCTGCCGTGTCCTGGCGGCCCTCAAGGCGGTGACGGGCACGTTTGGAGGGGGACGTACGGTGTCAGCGGGTCAGGGTGCGCGGCGCGTCGAAGAACGCGGCGGGCAGGGTGCTGCGGGCCCTGTCGAAGCGGAAGTCGCCGTTCAGCCAGTACGGGAGGGCCTGGTGGACGTTGGTGTACGTCTGCCCGATGCCGCTGGCGCTGGTCGCGGCGAGCACGGCGTTCCAGCCGGCCTTGAGGGTCAGGTCGTAGCGGGTGTTGAGGCCGGTGCAGCGGCCGGAGACGGTGGCGGGACGGTCGCTGTACATCCAGCGGACGACGAGGGTGGGGTCCTTGGCGCTGTCCGCCTGGATGAGCGGCCCGATGGCGCGGTTGAGCTGCTGGTTGTACAGCAGGATGGTTTCCGTCTGGTACACGCGGATCGGCTGGCTGGGGCTCACGCCGTCGCAGGCTTCGAAGGGCTGCAGCTTGAGCGCCTGCCGGTCGGGGATGTCGAGGAAGAACTGGCCGTCCTTGAGTTCGCCGCGTCCGACGACGGAACTCTGCGTGAAGCTGCCGAACAGCACGAAGACGCTGTCGGTGCGGCCCATGAGTCGGGCGACGTCGCCGGGGTTGCCGAGCGTGCCGCGAATGCCGGTGGCGAGGGCGGATGGGGTGAGCGCCATCAGGGTGAGCGGGAGGAGGAGGGTGCGGGTGAGGTGCGTCACGCGGGCCACTGAAGCACCCGTGTGTCAGGGCGAGGTGATGTGAAGTAATCGCTGTGCTGGCGCGGCCAGAACGCCTAGAATGAAGAAATTATGAATGCCGTGCTGTCCGGGCCGTTTCAGTGGATCAGCAGGCGCGCGGCGACGAGCAGCACGATCACGCCGTACATCCATTTCACGAAGGCGCTCCCGCGCAGCATCGCCATCCTGGCCCCCACGAAGGCGCCCGCCGCGTTCGCGGCCCCCATCGGCAGGCCGATCCAGAAGACCATCTGTCCGCCCAGCAGGAAGTACACGAAGGCGCCGAGGTTCGTGGCGAAGTTGATGGCGCGCGCGTTCCCGCTGGCCCGCACGAGGTTGAAGCCCGCGAGCGTGAACAGGAACATCAGGAAGGTGCCGGTGCCCGGCCCGAGCAGCCCGTCGTACACGCCGATCAGCAGGGCGCCCGGCAGGGTCGTGGCGAGCACGCGCGCCGTCAGGCCCGGGTAGCGGTCCTCCAGTCCGAAGCGTTTGTTGGCGAGGACGAGCGCGCCGACCGCGAGGATCACGGCGGCCACCAGCGTCCGGAACGCGTCCGGGTTGACGAAGTGCACGAGGTACGCGCCGAGCGCGGAGCCTGCCAGGGCGAGCGGCACGAGGGGCCGCACGAGTCGCCACTCGATGTGCCCGGCCCGGCCGTACTGCAGGGTGGCGCTGCCGGACCCGAAGATCGCGAGGAGTTTGTTGGTGGCCACGGCGTGCGCAGGCGACAGGCCCATCAGGAACAGGGTGGGGAGCGTGATGGTGCCGCCCCCGCCCGCGACCGCGTCGATGAAGCCCGCCAGGAACGCGAGCGGCAGGCCGTACAGCAGCACGTCCGGGGAGGGCAGGTGGTCTGGCGCGAGCACGGCCCACACCCTAGAGCATTTCGCGGGGCACGGTGGGCCGCTCCGGCAGGCAGGGCGGGGCGGGTCGGTGGACGGGCCGGGCGTGCTTGCATTGCGCTCGGCGGGCGGCCTACCATGAGGGCAGCCCGGTCTGTCCGGGCGGCAATGCAGGCGAACGTGAGGACAGTAGGGCACGCAGGGCAGCACGAGCGAGTCAGGGACGGTGAGAGCCTGACGCCAGCCGCGAGCACCGAAGATCACCTCCCGCGCCGACGGAAGAACCGCCCCCCACGGGGAGCGCAGTAGACCCGTCCGGACGCCCCCCGGCAGAGGGTCACGACGAGGCCAGCCTCGCCCGGTATGCCGGGCAGCGCGGCGAAGTTGGGTGGTACCACGCTCACGCAGACCTGCGGCGCGTCCCAGCACACACGCTGGGGCGCGCCGTTCCCGTTGGCACGCCGCCCCGCCCGCAGCAGCCCACCGCTCCTCAGAGCGTCCCGCCCCGGAGGTGAAGTCATGCTCAGCAGGTCCAGCCGCACCAGCCCGCGCCGCACGCCCCTGTGGCCGCTGGCGTCACTCCTCGGGGCAGGCATTCCGGCGCGGGTGACCCCCGCTCCCCGCCGCGTTCCGTCCGCACCCCGACCCGCCCCCTCCCCCACCTCACTGGAGTTCCGATGACCACCCACACCCCCTTCCGGCCCGTCCAGGGCAACCCGAACTTCCCTGCGCTGGAGCAGGACACCCTCGCGTGGTGGCAGGACCGCCGCATCTTCGAGCGCTCGCTGGAGCAGACGAGGGGCGGCCCCGTCTTCACCTTCTACGAGGGGCCGCCCACCGCGAACGGGCAGCCCGGCGTGCACCACGTGCAGGCCCGCAGCTTCAAGGACCTCTTTCCCCGCTTCCGGACCATGCAGGGCTTCCACGTGCCGCGCAAGGCCGGGTGGGACACGCACGGCCTGCCGGTCGAGCTGGGCGTCGAGAAGAAACTCGGCCTGAACAGCAAACGCGAGGTTGAAGCGTACGGCATCGATAAATTCAACGCCGAGTGCCGCGCCAGCGTGTTCGAGTACGAGGCCGAGTGGCGCAGGTTCACGGAACGCATGGGCTACTGGGTGGACCTGGACGACGCGTACATGACGCTGCACAGGGACTACATCGAGAGCATCTGGTGGAGCGTCAAGAACCTCGACGAGAAGGGCCTGCTGTACAAGGGCTTCCGCGTGGCGCCGTACTGCCCGAAGGACGGCACGACCCTGTCGAACGCCGAGGTCAGCGAGGGCTACAAGGACATCCAGGACCCGAGCGTGTACGTGCCGTTCGCCCTGACGGACCCCGGCGCGCTGGGCCTGCCGGACGGCGCGGCGTTCCTGGTGTGGACGACCACCCCGTGGACCCTGCCGTACAACGTGGGCGTCGCCATCCACCCGGACTTCGAGTACGTGGCCGCCCGCGACAAGGAAGGCCGGGTGCTGATCCTGGCCGCCAGCCTGAAGGACGAGGTGCTGGGCGAGGACGCCGAGGTCGTGAAGACCTTCAAGGGGAGTGAGCTGGAGCGCGTGGCGTACCAGCCCCTCTTCACCGAGGCGTACGAAGCCGAGGGCGAAGGCAAACCCGTGTGGATGGCGGGCCTGGACACCTACGTGTCCGACAGTGACGGGACCGGCATCGTGCACACGGCGCCCGCCTTCGGTGAGGACGACATGCGCCTCGCGCGGAACTACGGCTTCCCGGTGATCGTGGGCGTGGACGGCGAGGGCAAGCACCGTTTCGGGCCGTGGGCGGGCGTGTTCTTCCGCGACGCGAACACCGAGATCGTGCGCGACCTGCGCGCGCGCGGCCTGATGTGGCGCGAGAAGAACTTCCTGCACGCCTACCCGCACTGCTGGCGCTGCGGCACGCCCCTGATGTACTACGCGACCGAGAGCTGGTACCTGAACAACACCCGCCTGAAGGAGCGCCTGATCGAACTGAACGGGACGATCGACTGGCACCCCGCGCACATCCGCAACGGCCGCTACGGCGGGTGGCTGGAGAACCTGATCGACTGGAACCTGTCCCGCAACCGCTACTGGGGCACGCCGATGCCCGTGTGGGAAAGCGAGGACGGCGAGTACCGCGTGGTCGGCAGTTACGCCGAACTGGCCGAACTGAGCGGCCGTCCCGAACTGACGGGACCCGACTTCGACCCACACCGGCCCTTCGTGGACGACATCACCTTCGAGGACGGCGGCAAGACGTTCCGGCGCGTGCCGTACGTGATGGACGTCTGGTACGACAGCGGCAGCATGCCCTTCGCGCAGCACCACTACCCCTTCGAGAACAGGGAAAAATTCGAGCAGGGCGGCTTCCCTGCCGACTTCATCGCGGAGGCCATCGACCAGACGCGCGGGTGGTTCAACAGCCTGCACCAGATCGGCACGATGGTGTTCGACAGCGTGGCGTACAAGAGCGTCATCTGCTCCGGGCACATCCTCGACGAGAAGGGCGCGAAGATGAGCAAGAGCAAGGGGAACATCGTGAACCCCTGGGAGGTGTTCGAGCAGTTCGGCGCGGACGCCGCCCGCTGGTACATGTACGTCTCGGCGCCGCCCGAACTGAGCCGCCGCTTCGGCATGAACCTCGTGGGCGACGCGTTCCGCAGTCACTTCCTGACGCTGTGGAACACGTACTCGTTCTTCGTGCTGTACGCGAACCTCGACCGGCCCGACCTGAGCGCCGCGCCCGCCCCCGCGGACCGGCCCGAAGTGGACCGCTGGCTGCTGGCGAAGGTGCAGGCGCTGACCGGCACGGTCACGGCCGCGCTGGAGAACTACGACCCGACCGGCGCGAGCCGCGCCCTGCAGGACTTCGTGGTGGAGGACCTGAGCAACTGGTACGTGCGCCGCAACCGCAGGCGGTTCTGGTCTGCTCCGGGTGCCGGGGCCGCCCCCGACGCCCCGAGCGGAGCGAGCATGAGGGGCGGCGAGGTGGACACCGCCGCGTACGCCACGCTGCACCACGCGCTGAAGACCGTGACGCTCCTGACCGCGCCGTTCACGCCGTTCCTGGCGGAGACGCTGTACCAGAATCTCGTGCGGACCGTGGACGTCGGCGCGCCCGAGAGTGTGCACCTCGCCGCGTGGCCCGTGGTGGACGAGGCGCTGGCCGCGCCCGTGCTGGTGGGCGAGATGGACGCCGTGCTGCGCGTCGTGAGCCTGGGCCGCGCCGTGCGCGGACAGACCGGCATGCGCCAGCGTCAGCCGCTCCCGAAGGTCATGCTGCGCGCCCGCAGCGCCGAGCAGACGCAGGCCCTGGGGCGCTTCGCGGAGCAGATCAAGGAGGAACTGAACGTCAAGGAGGTCGAACTGATCGACCAGTTCACGGAACTCGTCAGTTACGTGCTGCGTCCGAACCTGCCGCTGCTCGGCAAGAAGTTCGGCAAGGCCGTCCCGCAGGTGCGTGCCGCGCTGCAGGCCGCCGACGCCAGCGAGATCGCCCGCTTCGTGCGCGACGGCAGGCAGTTCGAGGTGACCTCGCCCACCGGTGAGCGCTTCGAGCTGGGGCCGGACGAGGTGCTCGTGGACGCCAGATCACCTGAGGGCTTCGCGGCCATGGAGGAGGCCGGGTACCTCGTGGCGTTCGACACCACCCTGACGCGCGAACTGGAACTGGAGGGCCTGGCCCGCGACCTCGTGCGCGGCGTGCAGGACGCCCGCAAGAAGGCGGGCTTCGAGGTGCAGGACCGCATCAGCCTGCACCTGGACCTGCAGGGCGACGCGCGCGAGGCGGCCGAAGCGTGGCAGGAATACCTGATGAGCGAGACGCTCGCCGAGACGCTCGCGTTCGGCCCGGCCGCCGGGTTCGAGGCGGAACTGGAAGGCGGGAAAGCGTACCTGGAGCGCCTGGAAACCGTCAGCCACAACTGATCCGGGTTCGAGCTGAACTCCTGAAATTCAGCTGAGCGGAACGCGAAGCCGCCGCCCGGCCGCGAGCACCGACGAGTACGGTTTTGAGGAGATGAAAGGGACACCGGTGCTGTTCCCGGCATCCCTGGAACCGGATCAAAGCCGGATGACCCGGATGCCGTCCGGACCGTGAACAGGAGGGCCGCGCCATGCCGAGGCGCGGCCCTCCTGTCGTCCGGGTCCGGGTACATCAAGGGGCCGCCGATCGCGTGATCGGCGGCCCCTGTCGTGCCTTGCGGTCAGATGGCGTTGGCGAAGAGCGGTGTGGTGGTCGGCTGGTCGCTGCCGGTTTCGGGTTCGACGGTGACGGCGAAGACCGTTCCGGCGGGCAGGGCGGCCACGTAGTTCTGACCTTTGAACAGGCCGAGCGAGACGGGTTTGCCGTTCTCGATCTTCCACGCCTGGTACGCGCGGCCACTGGGGACGCTGGCCTGCATGCGGACGTAGGCGTGCCCGTCGGTGAGGCGGACGACCTGCGCGACGGTCTGTCCGGCAGGCGTACGGATAGGGGTGGTGACGGAACCCGGCTGGCGCTGGTAGTACGCGAGGTCGTGCGGGGTGCCGCGCAGGGTGGGGAGCAGGACGACGGCCAGGGCGGCTGCGGCGGCGACGGCGAGGACCGGGTACAGCCAGGGGCGGCGCGCGGGGACCTGCAGCGGCGTGGGGGCTGGCGCGGCCGCCTGGGGTGCGGGTGCGGCGGTCGCCCGGGTGTGGGTGGGCGCGGCGAGGTCGGCGTTCAGGCGGGCCATGAGGCGGTCTTCCGCGCCGTCCGGGACGGGGGACGGCCCGAGGTCCATGACGAGGTCCGTCAGGCCGTTCAGGTAGGCGTTGAGTTCCTCGCGCGCCTGAGGGTGAAGGTCGAGCGCTGCCTCGACCTCAGCGGCCTCCTCGGGGCTCAGGAAGCCCAGCGCGTAGTCCGCCAGCAGGTCGCTGGTGAGTTGGTGTCGGTCGAGCATTGCTATTCACCTCCCAGGTGGGTTTTCATGCGGGCCAGGGCGGCGCGCAGGCGGGTCTTGACGGTGCCGAGCGGGATGCCGGTCACCTCGGCGACCTCGGCATGGCTGTGCCCCTGGTAGTACGCGAGTTCCACGAGGCGGCGTTCGTCGGGCGTGAGGATGGACACGGCGCGTTCGGCCATGATCTTGTCGGTCTGGTCGGGGCTGCGGGTGGGTGAGTCCCAGTCCTCGATGGCGTAGCCGGTGTCGGGCCGGTCGCGCAGGGCCTGCAGGAAGCGGCGGTGCGCGATGGTCACGAGCCACGTCTTGGCGCTCGCGAGGTTCCGATCAAACCTCAGGGCGGCCTTCCAGGCGTTCAGGAAGGCGTCCTGCACGCAGTTTTCCGTCTCGGTCGGGTCCTGGAGCATCCGGCGACCCAGACTGAACAGGTAGGGGGCGTAGCGTTGATGCAGTTCGCGCAGGGCGTCTTGCTGTCCCTGGGCCATCTGAGCGATCAGGTCTTCGTCGGTTAGGGTCATGGGCAGGGGGGTGGTTCCGCTGTCAGCCTAGCACCCGTGGCGGGGGTGCTCCCGGGCGGGACGTCCCGACGTTTCCTGAGGGTTCAGTGGGCCAGCACCCGGTAAGGTGCAGAGCGGCCGGTGCGGCGTTCAGGCCTGCGCGTCGCGCACGGTCACGGTGACAGGCTCGACGGTGGGGGCGGGCACGTCACTGTCCTTGAGGCTGCCCTGCAGTTCGTCCTTGAGGCCCTGGGTGCCCTTGCGGAACTCGCGGATGCCGTTGCCGAGGCTGCGGCCCAGGTCCGGCAGTTTCTTCGGTCCGAAGACCAGCAGCGCCACCACCAGAATGATCATGATTTCGGGAAAGCCGAGGTTGGGCATGGTGTTTCCTCCTGAAAGGTCGGGGGTAAAGGGGCGGCCCGGTGCCGTGCCTCCCTCCCGCTTCTGAACTGTTATATGCACTCCGCGCGCGTTTGGATTGCCTGTGCAGGAGCGCGTCCCGGCCGCTGCGGGCAGCCGCTCCGGGCGACACAAGGGCGACGGGACGACCCCGTATGGAGTCGTCCCGCCGCCTGTGAGTGGGTGAGGTTACTTCAGCGCGCCGTTCAGGCCGTTGGGGAAGAAGCCGCCCTTGCCGGCGCCACCCAGGTAGACGATGGCGAGGACTTCGGCGGTGCTGCGGCTGTACGCGACGCTGTTCTCGTCCGCGACGACGATGTTCGCCTTGCCGCCGACGGTGAGGCCCTGGTCCTTGCCGCCGCCGACCTTGCCGCGCAGGTCGCTGATCTTCTGGATGAGCTGCTCGACCGTGACGCCGTAGGGCGTGACGACGTCCTTCTGGGCGTACAGGAGGGTGCGGATCTCACCGGCGTGGTACGCCTCGACCGCGAGGATCCCGGCGGCCGACTCGAGGATGCCGTTCGCGCTGTCGTCGGTGACGAGGCGGGCGGCGCCCTTGTAGGCGGTGACGCCCACGTCCTCGAAGATGAACGCGCCGTGCAGGAAGAACAGGTCGTTCAGGTAGGGGTTGAAGGCGGGGGTCAGGGTGGCGCCCGCGGCGGCGTTGGCGGCGGCAGCGAAGGCCGGGCCGATGTCGAGGACGGGGCGGTCAACGGCGGCCGTGCCGAGGACCTTGCGCAGGAAGAGGACGTGGTTCAGCTCGTCCTGAGCGATCTCCTGGGCGTAGGCGGCGACGGCGGCGTCCTTGAAGGGCACGGCGGTCTTGCCGTCGAAGCCGTCGGGCAGGATGACCTGAGCGCTGCCGCCGGGCAGTTCGGCGATGCGGCCCACGGCGGCCAGGTAGAACGCGGCCTCCAGGTACTCGAGGTTCAGCGCGAAGTTCGCGATGGCGACGTCGAGGTTGGCCTTGGCGGGCGTGGCGGCGGTGGCAGGGGCGCAGGAGGCGAGGACGGCGCCCGCTCCGATCAGACCAGCGGTTCCGAGAAACTGACGACGGCTCGGTTTGGTGTTGTTGGCGCTCATGTGATCCTCCGAAGAATTGACCCTGGGGTTCAGGGACGAAGAGAGCTGTACGGCTGCCGCTCGGCGCCGCGTTCCTGTGGCTTACACCCTGCTATATCCGGCTCGCTCCGACCTGGATTGTTCACCTGAACTTCATGAAGTGCAGCTCAAGGTCGGAAGCTGCGCGACTGACAACGGCACTGGATCTCGTTTCACGTTTAGCGGCTGTCCAGGGAATGTTATCCCGCCTGTCGCCGCGCTCATGAGCCCAGGGTTCAGGTGAGGGTCATGTGCTGCCCATCAAACCTGAAGGGACGCGCGAACTGCACCCTGCCGTACACTGGGCCGCATGAATGCCCCCACCTCCCTGCACCTGCAGGCCACACCCGGACGCCTGGACAGCGTGCTCAGCGAACTGTCCGGCGTCAGCCGCTCGCAGATCGGCGGCTGGATCGGCCAGGGCCGCGTCCGGGTCGACGGGACGCCCGTCACGCGCGCCAGCCACAAGCTCCGGGGCGGCGAGACCATCGAAGCGGACGTCCCGGAACCGCCGCCCTCTCACGTGGAGCCGGAAGACGTGCCACTCGACATCCTTTTCGAAGACGACGCGCTCGTCGCCGTGAACAAACCGCCCGGCATGACGACGCACCCCGCGCCGGGCGTGATCAGCGGCACGCTCGTGAACGCCCTGCTGGGCCGCATGACGCTGCCCGCGCAGGAGGGCCACAACGAGGACGGCAGCTTCCGGCCCGGCATCGTGCACCGCCTCGACAAGGACACGAGCGGCGTGATCGTGGTCGCCAAGACCACCCCCGACCACGCGCGGCTCAGCGAGGCCTTCCGGGACCGCGCGACCCGCAAGACGTATCTCGCCATCGCCATCGGGCACTGGAAGGCGGACCGGCCCATCGACGTGGACGCACCCATCGGTCGGCACCCGGTCGCGCGGCAGCGCATGGCGGTCGGCGGGACGAGCTTCAAGGAGGCGCAGACGCGGTTCACGCCACTCGCGCGACTCACGAACCCGCACGGTCAGGTGCTGACGCTGGTGCAGGCCGAGCCGCGCACCGGCCGCACGCACCAGATCCGCGTGCACCTCGCGCACCTGGGCAGCCCCATCCTGGGCGACACCGTGTACGGCCGCGCCAGCGAAGCCATGCCGCGCCACGCGCTGCACGCCTGGAAGCTGGAGGTACCGCACCCCCGGACGGGCGAACCGCTGCAGCTGGAGGCCGCGCCGCCCGACGACCTGCTCAGCGCGTGGCTGGCGCTCGGCGGGGAACTCCCGCCCGTCCTGACGGGAGGCGCGGCGCAAACCTGAACGATTTCTTCAGACCGTCACCCGCCGCGTTCTCATGTTCCTGACGCTCCGGGGGTAGGATACAGGGGCTGACAGGCCAGTTGTTTCATTCCAGAGCCTGCCCACAAGGAGCATCATGACCAAGCTCGAACTTCCCGCACTCCCCTACGCCTACGACGCGCTGGAACCCCACATCGACGCGCAGACCATGACCATCCACCACACCAAGCACCACCAAGCGTACATCGACAACGCCAACAAGGCGCTCGAAGGCACCGAGATGGAACACATGAGCGCCGACGAGATCGTCAAGAACCTCGCCAGCGCCCCCGCCGACAAGAAAGGCGCGCTGCGCAACAACGTCGGCGGCCACGTCAACCACAGCATGTTCTGGCAGGTCATGGGACCGGACGGCACCGGCAAGCCCAGCGGTGAGCTCGCCAGCGCCATCGACGAGACCTTCGGGTCCTTCGAGGCCTTCAAGGAGAAGCTCGAAGACGCCGGCAAGACCCGCTTCGGGTCCGGCTGGGCGTGGCTCGTGGTGCAGGACGGCAAGCTGGCCGTGGTCAGCACCGCCAACCAGGACAGCCCCCTGATGGGCGCCGAGATCGCGGGCGTGAGCGGCACCCCGATCCTCGGTGTGGACGTGTGGGAGCACGCGTACTACCTGAACTACCAGAACCGTCGCCCCGATTACCTCAAGGCGTTCTGGAACGTCGTGAACTGGGACGAGGTCGCCCGGCGCTACGCCGCCGCGAAGTAATACGGTTTTGAGCTGAACTCTTTCAGTTCAGCCGAGCGAAGCGAGCACCAACACGTACGGTTGGGAGGAGATGGAAGCGGGCAGGCGTCCTGTAGGGCGTCCGTTCTGCCCAAGAAGGAATGCCGGTGCTGTTTCCGGCATTCCTGGAATCGGATCAAAACCGTATGACCTCGGGCACAGCAGGCCGGGCCGGGAATCGATTCCCGGCCCGGCCTGCTTTCGTCCTGCCGTGGCGCTTCGCTTCAGCCGCCGCGTTCGATCTGGCCCTGCTGTCCGTCCGCGAACTTGAGGCGCAGGGCGGCCGCGCTGGCGGGCGGGACCATGCTGCCGATGTCGCCCTGGTAACTGGCGATCTCGCGCGCCATGCTGCTCGACACGTAGCTCCAGCGGGTGGCGGCCATGATGAACACCGTCTCCACCTCGCCCAGCTGGCGGTTGAGGTGCGCGATCTGCAGTTCGTACTCGTAGTCGCTCACGGCGCGCAGGCCGCGCACGATGATGCCCTTGCCCTGCTGCTGCATGTAGTTGACGAGCAGGCCGCCGAAGCTGTCCACGCTGACGTTCGGGAGGTGGGCGGTGTCGGCGCGCAGGATCGCGAGACGTTCCTCCAGGGTGAACAGGTGCTTTCCCTGCTTGCGGGCGTTGTGCATCACGGTGACGGTCACGTGGTCGAAGATCTTGGCGGCGCGCGTCAGCACGTCCATGTGACCGTTGGTGATGGGGTCGAAGCTTCCAGGGAACACGGCGTTCATGTGGCCTGAGTGTAGCGGCTCCGGGCGGGTCAGGCGGGGGGCGGGGTGTCCTCCTCCGGGTTCTGGGGGTCGGGCGCGTCGTGGCGGGTGTAGAGGCTGAGGGCGTTGCTGCCGTACACCTTGCGTTCCAGGTCGTAGCCGTCCGTTTCGGGCAGGTGCGTCTGGATGGGGTGCTGCGCCATGAGCAGGCCGCCGGGCGCGACGATGCCGGACGCGAGGACGCGCGCCGTGAAGGCCGGGATGTCCTGCGTGTAGGGCGGGTCGCTGAACACGAGGTCGTGCTGGCCGAGCCGCGTGAGGAGCGCGCCGGAGTCGCCCTGCACGATGTTGGCGCGCAGGGCGAGGGCCTTCGCGTTCGCGGTGAGGGTGCGGGCGGCGGCCGGGTCGCGTTCGACGACCGTGACGGTGTACCCGCGGCTGGCCGCTTCGAGCGCGATGGCGCCGCTGCCGCCGTGCAGGTCCACGAAGCGGCCGTCCGGGTGGCGCACGGCGAGCAGGTCGAAGAGGCTCTTGCGGAGGCGGACGCCGCTGGGGCGGGCGCTGTCCGGCACGCTGAACGCGCGGCCCCTGGCGGTGCCGCCCAGGATGCGGAGGCTCACGGGACGCGTCCGGCGGGGACGGGGGTGGGTGTGGCAGAGAAGCGCGGCGTCATGCGGTCAGCCTAGAGTATCCGGGTGGGGGGTGCGGCGGGGTGTGGGCGGCGCTCTATACTCCGCTGGTGCGCCGCCCTCCCCTGCCCCGCCTGGTCCTTCCCGCCCTGCTGACTCCCGCGCTGCTGGCGTCGTGCGCGGCGCGGTCCGATGCGTTCAAGCCGCGCATCGTGGTGACGTCGCCGGACGGGGGCGCGGCCAGCAACACGGGGAGTTTCGTGGTGTCGGGGTACGTGCTGGACGATCAGGGCGTGCGTTCCCTGAAGGTGCAGGGCGTGAACGTGCCGCTGGAGGCGGCGGGCGAGAAGATCCAGCCGTTCAGTTTCCGGACGCTCATCCGGGGCGCGAACGCGACGTACACCATCGAGGCGACGGACGTGTCGGGGAACACGTCGACGCTGCCGTTCCAGGTGCGGGTGGATACCGTGAAGCCGGGCGTGAAGGTGACGCGCCTGGAGCGTTCCGGGCAGACGATCCGTCTGAGCGGCGTGGCGACGGACGATCAGAAGGTGGTGGAGGTGATGGTGGACGGCACGCGCCTGAACATCACGCCGGGCGCGCGGGTGGAGTTCTACGCGGAGACGAACGGGGTGTACGCGGACGTGTCGGTGCGGGACGCGGCGGGCAACGTGGTCAAGCTCCGAGCAAGGTGAAGCGCCCGCAGATGACTTTACGGATGACAGGTTCGCGGGTGGCTTCCGGGGCGGAACGCTGGCCGGACACGGCAGAAATTTACGCCTGAGAACGCACTTTACGCCCCCACAGCACCCATGTTAAGGTCAGCCTCACTGCACACCAGGAGGTTCATCATGGCTTCAGACACCAGCACGCTCCTCGGCGGGCTCCTGCCCTTCGAGCACGCCCCGTACTTCGACTTCAGCCGCCCCGACACCGCCCAGGCCCAGCGGGACGCGTTCCGGCAGGTGCGCGAACGCCACGTGGGACGCACCTTTCCGCTCCTGATCGGCGGGCAGCACGAGGACGGCAGCGGCACCTTCGGCGTCACGAACCCCGGCGATACGCGCGAGACCGTCTGGCACTTCCAGAACGCCACGCCGGACCAGCTGGACCGGGCCGTGACGGCCGCCGCCGACACGTTCCGCACGTGGCGGCACAGCGATCCCCTGCAGCGCGTGAGCATCTTCAAGCGCGCGGCAGACCTGCTGCGCTCTCGCCGCATGGAGTTCAACGCCGTCATGACGCTGGAGAACGGCAAGAACTGGAGCGAGG
Source organism: Deinococcus aquiradiocola (assembly GCF_014646915.1). Taxonomy (NCBI): domain Bacteria; kingdom Thermotogati; phylum Deinococcota; class Deinococci; order Deinococcales; family Deinococcaceae; genus Deinococcus; species Deinococcus aquiradiocola. The sequence continues at coordinate 579,364 of NZ_BMOE01000001.1, forward strand.
CGGACGGCGAGATCGCCGAATGCGTCGACCACTTCGAGGTGTTCGCCCGCGAGACCCTCCGGTGGGCGCAGGGCAAACCCGTGTACCCCATGCCGGACGAGCACGTCACCACGCAGTACGAGGCGCTCGGCGTGGTGGCCGTCATCAGCCCCTGGAACTTCCCGGCCGCCATTCCTCTCGGCATGAGCCTGGGCGCCATCGCCGCCGGGAACACCGTGATCTGGAAGCCCGCCAGCGAAACGCCGCTCTCCAGCCTGCTGATGATCGAACTGCTGCACGAGGCGGGCCTCCCGGCGGGCGTCATCCAGTTCCTGACGGGCAGCGACGACGTGCTGGGCGACCCGCTCGTGGATCACCCGCAGGTCCGCATGATCGCCTTCACGGGGAGCCGCGAGATTGGGTGCCGCATCTACGAGCGTGCCGCGAAGGTCCAGCCGGGCCAGAGATGGCTGAAACGCGTCATGGCCGAGATGGGCGGCAAGGACGCCACCGTCGTGTGCGCCGACGCGGACCTCGACGCGGCCGCGCTCGGCATCGCGCAGGCCGCCTTCGGGTACGCGGGCCAGAAGTGCAGCGCGTGCAGCCGCGCGATCGTGGAGGACAGCGTGTACGACGAGGTGCTCGCCAGGGTGGTCGCGCACGCCGAAGCGGTTCGTGCGGGCCTCCCCGAGGAGAACGGCGCAATCGGCCCCGTCATCCACGAGGGCAGCCTGAAACGCATTCAGGGGTACGTGGATGCGGGCCGCCGCACGGCGCGCCTCGTGACGGGCGGTGACCGCGTGGACGGCCTGCACGGCGCGTACCTGCAGCCCACCATCCTCGCGGACGTGGACCCGAAAGACCCGCTGTTCCAGGAGGAGATCTTCGGGCCGGTCCTGACGTTCACGCGCGCCCGCGACTGGCAGCACGCGCTGGACCTCGCCAACGACAGCGAGTACGGCCTGACCGGCAGCTTCTACAGCCGCGACCCGCACAAGATCACCGCCGCGCGCCGCGACTTCCACGTCGGGAACCTGTACGTGAACCGCAAGTGCACCGGCGCGCTCAGCGGCACGCACGCCTTCGGCGGGTACGGCATGAGCGGCACGAACGCCAAGGTGGGCGGCCCCGACTACCTGTTCTGGTTCCTGCAGACCAAGACGACCGCCCAGCGGTACTGAACGGTCTAACTGTCCGGCCCGAGTTGCCCGGCCAGCCAGAGCAGCGCGTCCTCGTCCGTATGCACGAAACGCACCTGTGGATGCCGGGCATGCTCCGACGCGAGCTGCGCGAAGCGCTCCCCGTGGGCGTTCCAGTCCGGCAGCACGCAGGCGGTCGGCAGGCGGAGGTGCACGAGACGCTGGAACAGTTCTCCGGCGAGGCCACTCTCCAGCCGGTAGAAGTCCGGTCCGACGTCCGTAGCGTGCACGATCAGGCCGTCCAGTCCGTACACGGCGCCAATCAGGCCGGGCAGGTCCAGCACCGACTCGGCCCGCACCCCGAGGAAGCCGAGCGTGTTTATCGTGAAGGTCTCCGGATGGGCCACAGCGTTTCACCTCCCGGGTCATTCTGCGACACTGAATCCATGACGACTTCCAACTCCTCTCAACTCGCGTTCGCCCGTCTCCTGCCCCGCCTGTACCGTGGGGGTCAGGCGTTCGTGGGCGTCGAGGCGAGCCTGTCGGACCTCACGCCGGACCAGGCGGCACGGCGGCCGGACGGTCTGCCTCACTCGGTGGCGGACCTGCTCGCGCACGTCAACTGGTGGCTCGGCTGGATGCTGGAGGTGATCGAGGCGGGCGAGGCCGCCCCGTACCCGGCGCACGCCAGCATCACGTGGCCCGAAACGACTGCCGCCGACTGGGAGCGCCTGAAGGGCGACTTCTACATGCTGCTCGGGCGGGTGGATACGCACACGTCACGGCCCGACCTGCAGAATCCCGTCAATCACGACGAGACGCTCGGTGAACTGCTCGCGGATTTCGCGCTGCACACCGCGCATCACTTCGGGCAGATCATCACGGTCCGGCAGCTGATCGGGGCGTGGCCGCCCGCGAGTGGCGGGGACACGTGGTGAGGCGCGCGGCGTGAACTTCACGGTCAGCGTGCAGGACGCACTCTCGAACCTGTTCTACGGCGGGTCGGCGAACGTGCCGTGGGAGCAGGCGCTGGACGGCCTGACGGCCGAGCAGGCGCACGTTCGGCCTCCAGGCCTCCCGCACTCGGTGGCGGACCTCGTGGCGCACGTGGCGTTCTGGCAGGCGTACCTGCTGGGCGTGTTCCGCGGCGAGGAGCCGCAGTGGGTGGAGCGTGCCGCGGAGGGCTGGCCCGACGCTGCGCCGGAGGGGTGGGACGCGCTGCGCGAGCGGTTCTTCGCGGACATGGACGCCCTGTCGCGGTACGCGCAGGACGAGGCGTTCATGGCGATGCACGACCCGCAGGGCCGCTTCCGGATCGTGCCGCTCACGAGTTTCGCCGGGCACGGCCTGTACCACCTGGGTCAGGTGGTGACGGTCCGGCAGCTGATCGGTGCGTGGCCCCCGCCGGGCGGCGGCGACACCTGGTAGTCCTTCCTCTTTCCTTCTTCCGGACGCGTGTGTCGTCCGTGCCGCCCTTCAGGAGTTCCGCATGAGTCAGTCCACGTCCAGCGTCTTCTACCGTTCCAGCGTTCCCGTGCCTCTTGCCGTGCGGGCGGACGGGCCGTACCTGTGGGACGCGGGCGGGCGGCGGTACCTGGACGGGAGTTCCGGGGCGCTCGTCGCGAACGTCGGGCAGGGCCGGGAGGACGTCGCGGAGGCGATGGCGGCGGCGGCGCGCACGCTGGCGTTCGTGCACGGGTCGCAGTTCACCAGTCCGGCGCTGGAGGGGTACGCGGCGCGGCTGATGGCGTTCCTGGACCTGCCGGGCTACCGGTTCTGGGCGGTGTCGGGCGGGTCGGAGGCGACGGAGAGCGCCATCAAGCTCGCGCGGCAGTACCACGCGGAGCGCGGCGAGAGGGGCCGGTACCGCGTCGTCACGCGCCGCCCCAGTTATCACGGGGCGAGCCTGGGGAGCCTCGCGGCGTCCGGGATGGGCGCGCGGCGTGAACTGTACACCCCGCTGATGAACGAGGACGCGTGGCCGAAACTGCCGAAACCGGACCCGGCCGTGGACGGCGCGCAGGACGCCGAGGCGCTGCGTGCACTGATCGCGCGGCTGGGGGCGGGCAGCGTCGCGGCGTTCATGGCGGAGCCGGTGGTGGGCGCGTCCGACGCGGCGCTCGCCCCGGCCGCCGGGTACTACGAGCGCGTGCGGGAGATCTGCCGTGAGGCGGGCGTGCTGTTCATCGCGGACGAGGTGATGTCCGGCATGGGGCGCTGCGGCACGCCGCTCGCCGTGCGGCAGTGGGGGGGCGTCACGCCGGACATCGTGGTGCTCGGCAAGGGCCTCGCCGCCGGGTACGCGCCGCTCGCGGGCATCGCGGCGTCCGCGGAGGTGTACGGCACGGTGATGCGCGGCAGCGGGGCCTTCAAGCACGGCTTCACGTACGCCGGGCACCCGGTGAGTGTCGCGGCGGGCGCGGCGGTGCTGGACGTGCTGGAACGTGAGGCGCTGCTGGACCGCAGCCGGACGTTGGGTGCTCGCCTGCTGGACGGCCTGCGCGACCTGCAGGCGCGGCACCCGGCGGTGCTGGAGGTGCGGGGGCGCGGCCTGATGCTGGGCGTGGTGCTGGGCGATCCCGACACGGGCCGCAGTTATGCCGTGCCGGGACTGGCGGCCCGGGTGGGCCGCGCCGCGCTGGAGCGGGGCCTGATCACGTACCCCGGCAGTGGCGCGGTGGACGGCGTGCGCGGCGATCACCTGCTGCTCGGCCCGCCGCTCAGCCTGACGGACGCGCAGGCAGCCGATCTGCTCGGCATGCTGGACGACGCCCTGGCCGCCACGGCCCTGCCTGCCGGAAAGGGCTGAAGCTGGCAGTGGGATCAGGGCAGACAGGGCAGCCCGGCATGGTGTCACGCCGGGCTGCCCTGCTGCGTGCCGTCAGGCGAGCGCGGATTTCAGGGGCAGCGTCAGGATGTCGTACCCGGTGGGCGTCACCACCAGCGTGTGCTCGAACTGCGCGCTGGGCTTGCCGTCTGCCGTCACGACCGTCCACCCGTCCGGGAGGAGTTTCGTTTCCTTGCGGCCGAGGTTGATCATCGGTTCGATGGTGAACACCATGCCCGCCTGCAGCACGAGGCCCGTCCCGGCCTTGCCGTGGTGGTACACGGTCGGTTCCTCGTGCAGGTTCTTGCCGATGCCGTGCCCGGTGTACTCGCGCACCACGCCGAAGCCGCGGTCCTCCGCGATCTTCTGGATGGCGGCGCCCACGTCGCCGAGGCGCGCGCCGGGCCGGACCTGTTCGAGGCCCGCGTCCAGGCAGTCGCGGGCCGTGTCCACCAGCTTGCGGACCTCCGGCGTGACGTTGCCGACCGTGTACGTGTAGCAGGCGTCGCCGTACACGCCGCCCATCTTCACGCCGATGTCCACGCCGATGATGTCTCCCTCCCGCAGCTTGCGGGGACTGGGAATGCCGTGGCAGATGACCTCGTTGATGCTGGCGCAGATGGTGGCCGGGAAGGGGTTGTTGCGCGGCCCGTACCCGATGTACGCGGGAATGGCGCCGCGCGAACGGATGAACGCCTCGGCGATCTGGTCGAGTTCCTGCACGCTGACGCCGGGCTTCACGTACGGTTCGAGCACCTGGAAGGTCTCGGCGACGAGGGCACCGGCGCGGCGCATCGCTTCGATCTCACGGGGGGTTTTGAGGGTTGTTCTGGCCATAATGCCGTCACGCTACCACGCTCGCTCGGGCGGGCAGAAGGAGCTGGGACGGATTTGGCCCGGCGTGCGTGGCAGGGCGGGCGGGAATGCTCTAGCGTCTGGGGGTGAGACGCGCCTCCCTCTGCCTGCTGCTCGCCCTGGCGTTCACGTCCGCTGCCTCACGGGGCGCGCTCGCTCAGGGCGTGCCGGTCTCGCCCGCACCAGTGACCGCCCCGGCTGCCCCGGCCCCGGCGGCGGACGTGAACGGCGCGTTGTTCGTGGCGTACCCGAAGAACGGCGCGGTGGTGGCCTTCGACCACGTCATCTTCGAGGGAAGCGTGCGGCCCGGCGCGACCCTGAGTGTGAACGGCCGCCCCGTCCCGGTGGGGCCGGACGGGCTGTTCAGCGAGTGGCTGCCGCTCGCGCCGGGCGTGAACGCGCTCACGCTCGTCAGCGTGCTGAACGGCGCGGGCACGACCCTGCGCTTCACGGTGACGTCCAGGGTGCCCGCACGGCTCGGCAGCGTGCCCGCAAGGATCGTGCCGGGCAGCGCCACCCCGGACGGCGCGTGGGTGCGGTACGCGGGCGCGGCCATGCTGCCGGAGGACCGGCGGGTGACGGTGGCGTTCCGGGGGTCGCCGGGCGGACGGGCGATGTTCTGGGCGGGGAAACGCGGCCCCTTCCTGATGCGGGAGTCGGGCGCGGGACGGTACGAGGGCGGCTTCACGCCCGGAACGGCGGACGGCACGGGCGTCCGGGTGCGGTTCCTGCTGATCGCGCCGGACGGGTCGCGGGCGCAGGCGACCGCGCAGGGCACCCTGAGCGTGCAGCCGGGACCGAGGTTCGCGGAGGTCACGGCGCCCGACCCGGGCCGGGGCGTGAACCCGTCCCTGGCGGGCTGGTCGCCGGTGGGCGGCATGAACCTCGTGTACCCGCGTCAGGGCGTGCGCTTCCCGGTGCTGGGCGAGCAGGGCGGGTACTACCTGACGCGCCTGCCGGGCCTGCCGCTGCTGGAGGTGACGCGCGGCACGGCGGCCCTCCTGCCGCCCGGCACGCCGGACGTGCGCGCCACCACGGGCACGCCGTCCCTCACGGACGAAGGGTCGCACGCGGCGCTGCGCCTGCCGCTCGGGGCGCGCGTGCCGTACCTGCTCACGCAGACGCCGGGCGGGCTGACCGTCACCGTGTACGGCGCGGCAGGCGACGCGGGCGCCCTGAACGCCGTCCCGCTCACGGACCCGCTCGTGCGCCGCGCCATATGGACCGGCGGGACGGGCGGCACGCCACTCACGGCGACGCTGGACCTCACGGCCCGCCAGCAGTGGGGGTACGACGCCGTGTACGACGGCACGGACCTCGTCGTGCGCCTGCGCCGACCGCCCCCGCCCCCGCAGGACGCGTCCCTGCCGCTTGCGGGACGCGTGATCGTGGTGGACCCCGGCCACGGCGGCACCGAGACCGGCGCGGGCGGCGCGCTGCGCGTCAACGAGGAGGACCTCGTGCTCGACATCGCCGCCCGGGTCGCGGCGGGCCTGCGCGCGGCCGGTGCAGACGTCGTCACGACGCGCGACACCGACGTGACCGTGCCCCTGTACGACCGGCCCGTCCTGGCGGAAACGGTGGACGCCGACCTGCTGCTCAGCGTGCACGCCAACGCCCTCCCGGACGGCAGCGACCCGCGCGGGCGGCGCGGCGCGGGCGTGTACTGGACGAACCCGCAGGCCCTCCCGCTCGCGCAGTCGATCCTGCGGGCCATGACCGGCAACGCCGCCCTCGCCGCGCTGGGACAGCCGGGCGACGACGGCACGCACCTCGCCGACCTCGCCCTCACGCGGCCCAGCGCGCAGGTGTCCGTGCTCGTCGAGACGGCGTACATGACGGACCCCGGCAACCTCCGCTCCCTGATGAGCACCGCGGGCCGCCAGGGGTACGCGGACGGCATCGTGCAGGGCGTGCTGGACTTCTACCGCGCGTCCTGGCAGGCCGCCCCGTAACGCCAGCGTCGGGGGCGGCCGGACCTGAGTCCTGGCCGCCCCCGAGCGGGTTCTGTTTCCGTCCGTCAGGCGGCTCAGCGGTCCTTGCGGCAGCCGCTGCGGATGTCGTCGGCGAGGGCGCCGAGGTCCTGACCGTGCTGGACGGCGGCGATGAAGGCGCTGCCCACGACGACGCCGTCCGCGTCCGCGTCGACGGCGACCTTGCGGGCGGTGGCGGCGTCCTTCACGCCGAAGCCGACGGCGACGGGCAGGCGGGTGTGCTGGCGGGCGAGAGCGACGAGGGCGGGCACCTCGTTTAGGGCGCCGCCGTCGCGGGCGCCGGTCACGCCGGTGACGCTGACGGCGTACACGAAGGCCGTGCAGGCTTCCGTGACGATCTGCACGCGGGCGGGCGTGCTGGTGGGCGCGATCAGGAAGGTGAGGCCCAGGCCGTGGCGGGTGGCGAGTTCCCTGATCTCGTCGTCCTGGTCGGGCGGCAGGTCGGGGAGGATCAGACCGTCGACGCCCGCTTCGCTGGCGAGACGCATGAATTCCTCCGGGCCGACGGCGTACACGGGGTTGATGTACGTCATGACGAGCAGCGGCACGTCGGTGGTGGGGCGGAGTTCCTTCACGAACTGCAGGGTGCGGCGCGTGCTGGTCCCGGCGGCGATGGCCTGCTCACCGGCCTTCTGGATGACGGGGCCGTCACCGAGCGGATCGGAGTACGGGAGGCCGATTTCGAGCAGGTCGGCGCGTTTCAGGAGTTCCTGCGCGATGGCCGGGAAGCGGTCCTGGTCGGGGTAGCCGGCCGTCATGTACGGGATGAGGGCGGCGCGGCCTTCCTGCTGCGCGCGCTGGAAGGCGGCGTGGATGCGCTGCACGCGGGTGGGGATGTCGGTGGTGGCGGTCATGCCTGTGCTCCTTCGAGGCCCTGCACGCCGCGCAGGAGGCGGGCGACTTCGGCGACGTCCTTGTCGCCGCGTCCGGAGAGGTTCACGACGATGGTTTTGCCCTCGCCGAGTTCGGCGGCGACCTTCATGGCGTGGTGTATGGCGTGCGCGGTTTCCAGGGCGGGGATGATGCCTTCCTCGCGGGCGAGCAGTTGGAGGGCTTCGAGGGCCTCGTCGTCCGTGACGGGGACGTATTCGGCCATGCCGTTCACGCTGTAGTAGCAGTGTTCCGGTCCGATGCCGGGGTAGTCGAGGCCCGCGCTGATGCTGTGCGCGGCGATGATCTGCCCTTCGGGGTCGTTCAGGAGGTACATCATGCTGCCGTGCAGCACGCCGACGCGGCCTCCGGCGACGCTGGCGGCGTGCCGTCCGGTGTCGACGCCTTCACCGGCGGCTTCGGTGCCGATGAGGCGGGGGCGCTGGTCTTCGGGGAGGTACGCGAAGGGCGCGAAGATGCCGATGGCGTTGCTGCCGCCGCCGACGCAGGCGATGATCGCGTCGGGCACTTCGCGGCCTTCGAGGGCCTGGTGCTGCCATTTGACTTCCTCGCCGATGACGCTCTGGAAGTCGCGGACCATGGCGGGGTACGGGTGCGGGCCGACGACGCTGCCGAGGATGTAGAAGGTGTCGCGGACGTTGGTGACCCAGTCGCGGATGGCTTCGTTGGTGGCGTCCTTGAGGGTGCTGGTGCCGCTGGTGACTTCGTGGATCTCGGCGCCGAGGAGCCGCATGCGGAAGACGTTGAGGTTCTGGCGGCGGATGTCTTCGGCGCCCATGTACACCACGCAGTCCAGGCCGAGCAGGGCGCAGGCGGTGGCGGTGGCGACGCCGTGCTGTCCGGCGCCGGTCTCGGCGATGATGCGTTTCTTGCCCATGCGTTTGGCGAGGAGCGCCTGTCCGAGGCAGTTGTTGATCTTGTGGGCGCCGGTGTGGTTGAGGTCTTCGCGCTTCAGGTAGATTTTGGCGCCGCCCGCTTTGCGGGTGAGGTTCTCGGCGAGGTACAGGCCGCTGGGTCGGCCGACGAATTCCCGCAGGAGGGTGTCGAGTTCCTGCAGGAAGGCGGGGTCCTGGCGGGCGGCGGTGTACGCGGCTTCGAGTTCGTCGAGGGCGGGGATGAGGGTTTCGGGGACGTAGCGTCCGCCGAAGCGGCCGTAGCGGCCGCGTGCGTCCGGGAGGGGGTACTCCGGGATCAGGTGAGGGGTGTGGGTCATGCCCTGAGGGTACGCCTGCCACCTGTGGAGACGCCAGGACAAACTTAGACAACTGGTATAGATCCAGTGATCTGGCTTACAAGTTGGGTGGGGGTGGGGTCGGCACGGCATCCGGAGTTGCGGCCCGGTCCACCACCTGCGCACGGTACGCGCCCAGCGCTTCCGGCACGCCGACGCTCTCTCCCACCGGCCACCCCAGCGAGGCGAGCAGTTCGGCCCGCAGGCGTGCCGGGTCCTGCCCTCCCTCGCGCAGTGCCTGCACGCTGGGCGCGCCGCCGCGCTTGGCGAGGCGTTCGCCGCGGTAGTCCGTGAGGAGCGGCACCTGCCAGTAGCGGGGCGCGGCGTACCCGAGCGCCCCGGCGAGCGCCGCCTGCCTCGGCATGGCCGCCTGCAGGTCCTGGCCGCGCAGCACGTCCGTCACGCCGGTCAGGGCGTCGTCCACCACCACCGCGAGGTGGTAGGCGTACACGCCGTCGTTTCGCCGCAGCACGAAGTCTCCCGCGTCCGTCTTCAGGGTCTGGCACACCTGTTCGCCCGTCCAGTGGTCCGGCACGCACACCCGCGCGTCCGGGGTGTGCCAGCGCCGCGCGGCGGGCCGGGCCGGGTCGTGGCCGTGCAGGCAGGTGCCGGGGTACACGGGTTCCGGGCCGTGCGGCGCGCCGGCGGCGTCCTGCATGGCGGCCAGCACCTCGCGGCGCGTGCAGGTGCAGGGGTAGGTGGGCAGGCGCGAGAGGGCGTGCGCGTAATGGTGCTGGCGGTCGGACTGCCGCGTTTCGCTGTCCCAGTCGAGGCCCAGCCAGGCGAGGTCGCGGCGGGTGATGTCGTAGGCGGCGGGGCGGACGCGGCCGGTGTCGAGGTCCTCGAAGCGCAGGTGGAAGTCGCCGCCCACGCTTCTGGCCTGCAGCCAGGCGAGGAGCGCGGTGCGGAGGTTGCCCAGGTGCATGGGTCCGGTGGGGCTGGGGGCGAATCGGCCGACGACCTTCACGTTCCGCAGTGTAGAGCGGCGGGGGTGGGGAGGGCGGCATGAAGTTCCGATTGAAATACTTCCACTTGAAATAGTTCCATCTGGAGAATACAGTCGGGGCATGGACGCTTCCCCTCCCACCCCACCGCCCACACCGGACCCCGCACACACCGGGCCGGATCACGCGGACACCGGCACCGCCGACCTGGGCAGCGAGGCCCTGATGCTGCTCGGCCGCATCAGCCGCCTGAACCGCCTCTTCACGGCCGCCATCAGCCCGGTCCTCGAACGCGAACTCGGCCTGAGCACCAAGGACATCATGGTGTTCGGCGCCGTCGCGCGCGGCCACACCCAGCCCGGCCAGATCAGCGCCATGCTCGGCACGCCGCCCCCCACCACCAGCCGCCTCCTCGAACACCTCACCGAGGCCGGATACCTGGAGCGCAGCGGCGTCCCCGGCGACCTGCGCAAATGCCAGATGAACCTCACCGAGCACGGCCAGCAGACCCGCCAGAAGGCCCTCGCCGTTCTCGGGGACACCGTCGCGCAGGAACTCGTCCGCGCCCGCATCCCGCAGGAACGCCTGCACGGCACCCTCGAAGAACTCCGGCAGCTGGAAGTCGCCCTCGGCATCAAGGAGTACGCGTGAGCGCCCCCGCCATCCCGGCCCCCGGCGCCGCGCCCACCATGACGCACCGCGAGAAGATGCTCGCCTTCAGCGGAGTGCTGCTCGTGCTGTTCCTCGCCTCGCTGAACGGCACGGTCGTCGGCACGGCCCTCCCGCGCATCATCGCGGAACTCGGCGGCCTGAACCTCTACACCTGGGCGTTCACGGCGTACATCCTGTCGCAGACCGTCACCATCCCCATCTACGGCAAGCTGAGCGACATCTACGGCCGCAAGGTCATCCTGCTGTTCGGCATCGTGATGTTCATGATCGGCTCGGTGCTCGGCGGGTTCAGCCAGAGCATGATGGAACTCATCGTGTTCCGCGCCGTTCAGGGCATCGGCGGCGGCGCCCTCATGAGCATGGCCTTCGCCGCCATCGGCGACATCTTCACGCCCATCGAGCGCGGCAAGTACCAGGGCCTCACGGGCGGCGTGTTCGGCGTGTCGAGCGTCGTCGGGCCGCTCATCGGCGGGTTCCTCACCGACCACCTCAGCTGGCGCTGGGTGTTCTTCGTGAACGTGCCGCTCGCCGTGGTCGCGTTCCTGTTCATCGTGCGCTTCCTGAAACTCCAGACCATCCGCGTCAAGAGCAGCGTCGATTACCTCGGCGCGGTCCTGCTCGTCGCGTTCGCCGTGCCGCTCCTGCTGGCCCTCACGTGGGGCGGCAGCACGTACGCCTGGGGCAGCGCCGTCGTCGTGTCGCTCCTGGCGGGCTCCGCCGTGATGCTCGCCGCGTTCGTGTGGTGGCAGGCGCGCACGCGCAGCCCCATCCTGGAACTCGCGCTGTTCCGCAACGCGACGTTCACGGTGTCCAACATCGCCGGGTTCCTGAGCATGGCGGGCATGTACGGCGCGATCCTGTACCTGCCGCTCTTCATGCAGAGCGTCAAGGGCGTCAGCGCCTCGAACTCCGGCATCGTCCTCGCGCCGCTCATGCTGGGCCTCGTCGTGACGAGCACCCTGGCCGGACAGATCGTGTCGCGCACCGGTCGGTACAAGGGGTTCATCCTGGGCGGCCTCGTCCTGATGACCGTCTCGCTGTTCTTCGGGAGCCGCCTGACGCCCGCCACGTCCACCAGCACCGTCGTGTGGCTGATGGTGGTGCTCGGCATGGGCCTCGGACCGACCAGCAGCCTCTTCACCCTGGCCGTGCAGAGCAGCACCGAACGCAGCAAGCTCGGCATGGCGACCAGCGCCAACCAGTTCTTCCGCAACATGGGCAGCACCATCGGCGCGGCCGTGTTCGGCGCCATCCAGACCGCGCACCTCGCGCAGATTCCCGCACAGCTGCCCGCCGTGGCCCGCACCCTCCCCCGCCCGCTCGCGCAGGCCGCCGCGAACCCCAACGTGCTCAGCAACCCCGAAGCGCTCGCCAGGGTCCACCCGCTCGTGTCGGGCGTGATCGGCGAGTCCGGCTTCCAGGCCATCGTGAACGTCCTGAAGTCGGCCCTGTCGGGCGCCGTCGCCGAGGTGTTCCTGCTCGCGTCCGTGCTGTCCCTGGTGGCGCTGCTCGTGACCGTGATGCTCCCGAACCTGAACATCCGCGACGCGGCCCGCAAGGTCGCGCCCGCCGTCCACACCAAGCGCAGCCCCAGCACCGAACGGCAGCTGGCGGGCGTCCTGCTGCTCGACATCGCCCGCCGCGTGACGCGCGAACCGGAACGCTTCCCGCACCTCAGCCGCGCCGTGGCGGACCTGTCCCCCGACCACGACGCGGCCAGCGCCGCGCGCGACCTGCTGCTGCCCGTCGCGCGCCGCATCCTGAGCGAACAGGACGCCGCGCCCGCCACGGACTGACCCGGCCGGACGCAGCAGCCACCGCTTTCCGGCACCCCGCCCTCTCACCGGCCACCCCGCGGCCCTCACCCCAGGAGTTCACCTTCATGACGAAGTACCTTTCCGGCCTCACCACCGCTTTCCTGTCCATGCTGCTCGGCGCGTGGCTCATGGCGTCCCCCTTCTCCGTCGGCGGTCAGTCGGGCGGCGACTGGAGCGGCCAGACGCAGGTCGAGTTCTGGACGGGCCTCGCCGTGCTGCTCGTCGCGGTCGCCGCGCAGATCGCGTACGGCATGGGGCTCGCACAGGACCTGCGTGACCGTGGCCTCGTGCAGCCCCGCGCGGCCGCCCCCGCCGAGGCGGCCCCCATGCCCGCCCCGGACCCCGAACCGCGCCTGGAGGACCTGCTCGCGCCGCTCATCACCGCCCTGCAGCGCGACCTGCACCCGCAGGACGACGCCTCCCGGCAGCCCGCGCAGACTCAGCCGCAGATGCAGGCCCGCCCCCTGACGCCCGCCGCGGGCGCCGCCCCCCACACCGACCGGAGGAACCTGTGAATCCCAAAGGACTGACCGGCATCGCCCTCAGCGTCGTCCTGGCCCTGCTGGGCGCCTGGACGCTCTTCTCGCCCTTCATGACCGCTCATCAGGACGCCGCGCTCGCGTGGACGGCCGCCACCCGCAGCGACGTGTGGACCGGCGCGGTCCTGCTCCTGCTGAGTGCCGCGAGCGTCCTCGTGAGCGGCGCCGCGCACCTCGGCGGGCTGGAACGTGCTGCCCGCACCCGCAGTGACGGGGACGCCGACCTGACCGTCTGAACCCCCACAACCCGCACCCAGGAACGCCCGGACCACTGCCGTCCGGGCGTTCCCTTATGCCCGCGGCAAGCCCCGCGCACGGCGTCCCCCGGGGGCGTTTGCCGCATACTGACCGCATGCACCGAACCCTCGCCGTGGCGCTCCTCCTGGGCGGCCTCAGCCTCGCGCAGCACGCCGCGCCCGCCCCTGCCGACTGGGAAGGCCAGATCATCTACCAGGTCATGCCGGACCGCTACGTGAACGGCGACCCCGGCAACGACGGTGGTGCGAACCCCGGGGACCCGCAGGCCCGGCACGGCGGGGACCTGCGCGGCCTGGACGCCCACCTGCAGGACGTGCAGGACCTCGGCGCGACCACCGTGTGGATCACGCCCGTCTCCCGGCAGGTGCCGGACGTGAACGGTATGGCCCCCTATCACGGGTACTGGCCGCAGGACTTCCGCAGCGTCGACCCGCACCTGGGCACCCTGCAGGACTTCCGGAACCTGACCGCGCACGCGCACCGGCTGGGCCTGAACGTCATGCTCGATCAGGTCATCAACCATTCCGGGTACGGCGCGGACGCCGTGAGTGCCCACCCGGACTGGTTCCATACGCCCGCCGACTGCCAGCGCGCGGCGGGCACGCAGAAGGACACCGACTGCCCGCTCTCCGGCCTGCCGGACCTGAACCAGACGGTGCCCGCCGTGCGCGACCTGCTGTTCGGGAACGCGGACTTCTGGCGGACGCAGGGCGTGGACGCGTACCGCTACGACGCCGTGAAGCACGTCGATCAGGCGTTCCTGAAGGCACTCGTGACGCGCGACCGGGCCGCCGGGACCTTCACGCTCGGCGAGTCCTTCGGCGCGGACGCCGACACCGTCAGGCAGGGGCAGGAGCTTGGGCTGTCGAGCCTCTTCGAGTTCTCGCTTCAGGCGGCGCTGCGCCAGGGCATCATGGGCGGCGGCAGCCTGAACGGCGTCCGCAGCGTCCTCGTACAGGACGCCCGCATCCCGCACCCCGGACTGACCGCGAACTTCCTCGACAACCACGACCTGCCCCGCTTCGCGAACGGCACGCTCTTCGAGGACCAGGGACAGGCCCGCACCCGCTACGCCCTGCGCGCCCTGATGACCCTGAAAGGCATTCCCGTCCTGTGGCAGGGCACCGAGATCGCCCAGCGGGGCGGCGCGGACCCCGACAACCGCCGCGACCTGCCCGCCCGGAACGCGTGGACGCCCGCCCAGCAGGACGTGTACGCCACCGCCCGCGACGCCGTCCACGTCCGCCGGGCCAGCGCCGCCCTGTCACGCGGCGACCAGACGCTCCTGCCCGTCCCGGACGCCAGCGCGGACGACCTGCTCGTCTTCACGCGCCACGCGGACGGGGAGAAGGTCCTCGTCGCGTGGAACAACGCCCGCGAACGCCGCACGTACTCCCTGCGGACCACCCTCGCGGCCCGCACCCTGACGGCCAGCAGCTTCACGGACCCCGGCGGGAAGGCGCAGCGCGCCGCCCTCAGCGTCAGCGGCGGCTACCTGCACCTCAGCCTCCCCCCGCAGGACGCGGCGGTCTTCCGGCTCGGAGAGTGACGTGGGACCCGGGGCTCTGGCACTGCATGTCTCTGGTGTGCGGGAGTTGAGTTGGCTGCACGTACCGCTCGCGCCGCCCGGTCCGGGTCAGGTGCATGTGCAGACCACATGCAGCGCAGTGAGTGTCGCGTCCGAGCTCGGCGTGGTGGTCGGGCGTTCGTCCGTTCCCTTCCCGGTCCGATTGGGGTATCAGACGCTCGCGGTGGTGCGGGAGGTCGGCGAGGGTGTGACCCTGCGACGCGGTCAGCGGGTCGTGGCGATGTACGGGCACGCGAGTGCAGCCGTGATGAGTGCCGCGCGCTGCCTGCCGGTCCCGAATCATGTGCCGGACCTCGTGGCACTGGCTGCCGTGCTGGGCGAGGAGACGCACAAGGGCGTCCGGAAGATTGCGCCGAAGCCGCACGAGCACGCCCTGGTATCGGGGGCGGGGCTGATCGGTCTGCTCACGACATTCAATCTGGTGCGGCGCGGACATCAGAGGGTGACGGTCGTGGACCCCGATGCCGGGCGACGCGCGCTGGCCTCAGCGCTCGGCGTGAGGGCGCTGCATCCCTCCGACCTGTCGGACCTGGGGGCCTTCGCACAGGTGGGGTTCGAGTGCAGTGCCAGCCCGGACGGGTTCACGGGCCTGCTGGAGGCCTTGACGCCCGGCGGCCGGGCGTGCGTGCTGAGCGACGGCAACTGGGGAGCGTTGACATTATCGCCAACATTCCACGAACGGGAGCTGTGGGTGGTGGGGTCCAGTGACGGTGAGGACTACGCCGGGTACGCCCGCTGGCTGTGGCTCCACGCGGACCCCTGGCTGGAGGGACTGTTTGCTGAGGTCGTGACGCCTGCCGCGCTGCCCGGCACCTACCGGCGTCTGGAGGATTGGCCGAGGCCGGTCAGCGTGGTGGTCGACTGGACGCGCGGCCTCCCCCCACAGGACGCGGCGGTCTTCCGGCTCGGAGAGTGACGGAGGTGATCAGGCGTCGTCCGGGTCGGTGTCGTTCGGATCGGTGTCGTTCGGATCGGGGAGCTGGCTGGTCACGAGGTTCACGAGGTCCTGCGCGTCCCTGAGCACGATGTCACTCTCGGTCTCGCCGAGGCCGCTTTCCAGCAGGAGGCGGCGGACGAGGTCGATGGCGGCGGCCGCGGCGGCCTGCGGTTCGCTGCCTTCGAGGAGGGCGAGGCGCAGGTTGACGACGGCGAGGTGACTGGCGAGGGCCTGGGTGAGTCCGGCGAGGGTCATGCGCTCAGGCTAGCCCGCGCGGGCTTGGCCGTGCGTTCACGGTGCGCGCGTGGCGGTGGGCTATCCTCTCCTGCATGACTGATGTGCAGGCCGTTTCCCGCCCCGCGACGCGCGTGCGGGGTGTGTTGTTCGATCGCGACGAGACGATTGCGTACACGGATACCGGCGTGTACCGCGAGGTGGCCGTGTGGGCGGCCCGCGAGTACGGGCTGGACCCGCGCGTGGTCGGTCAGGCGCTGCAGGCGCAGTGGGCGGCGCAGGAGGACCCGGCGCAGGTGGGCGGCTGGTGGGGCCTGAGGTCCGAGGCGGACGAGGCGGCGTACTGGGAGCGGTACGCGCAGGAGCTCGCGGCGCGGCTGGACCTGCCCGCCGAGCGGCTGGGGCTGCTGCTGCAGGAGTGGCCGTACGAGCGGTACATGAAGGCGTACCCGGCGGCGCGCGGGGTGCTGGAGGCGCTGCGGGCGCGGGGCGTGAAGGTGGGCGTGCTGAGCAACACCCTGCCGAGCATCGGGGTGACGCTGGACGCGATCGGGCTGGGTGACGTGGTGGATGTCGCGATCGCGTCGTGCTCGCTGGGCGTCCACAAGCCGGAGCGGGACGCGTACCTGCGTTCGGCGGACCTGATGGAGCTGCCGGTGCAGGAGATCCTGTTCGTGGACGACAAGCCGGAGAACGTGACGGCGGCGCGGGAGGCGGGCATGCGCGCGGCACTGATCGACCTGCGGCACGGAACGCCGGGCGCCCTGCATGACCTGCGTGACGTGCTGGAGCTGGTGTGACGGGCGGGGTGCTGTTCGACGGGCATCTGGACCTCGCGTGGAACGCGCAGCTGGGCCGGGACCTGACGCTGGACCTCGTGGCGTTGCGGGCGCAGGATCCGGTGGCGGGTCAGACGGCGGGCGTGTCGTTCCCGGAGTTGCGGCGGGCGGGCGTGGCGGCGTGTTTCGGGACGCTGTTCGCGTGCCCGGCGAGCGACGATTACCCGCAGGGGTACGAGCAGGACGGCCGGGACGACTGGAAGGGCGCGCGGCGGCAGGCGCTCTGGCAGCTGGACCAGTACCGCCGCTGGCAGGATGACGGGCTGGTGCGTCTCCTGACGACGGCGGGCGAGGTGAGCGCGCACCTGCGGGACTGGGATGCGGGAGCGCCGGGGCCGCTGGGCGTGGTGCTGCTGATGGAGGGCGCGGACCCCATGCGGAGCGCGGACGACCTGGACTTCTGGGTGCGGGCGGGCGTGCGGCTGGTGGGTCCGGCGTGGGGGCGGACGCGGTACGCGGGCGGGACGGACGCGCCGGGGCCGCTCACGGAGCGGGGCGTGGAGCTGCTGACCGCGATGCGCGAGTCGGGCGTGACGCTGGACGTGTCGCACCTGGACGACGCGGCATGGGAGGAGGCGCTGCGCCTGCAGCCGAAGGTGGTGGCGACGCACGCGAACAGTCGTGCGTTCGTGCCGGGCAACCGGCACCTGTCGGACGGGATGGCGGGCGCGGTGGTGGAGCGGGGCGGCGTGATCGGGCTGGTGGCGCTCAGCACCTTCATCCGGGCGGGCTGGGACGAGGGGGACGCGCGGGTGGAGCTGCGCGAGTGGGCGGCGCACGCGCGGCACTACGGGGAGACGTTCGGGTGGGCGCACGTGGGGCTCGGCACGGACCTCGACGGGGGCTTCGGGGTGGAGAAGGCCCCGGCGGGCGTGGACCGGTACCTGGACGTGGAGCGGCTGGCGTCGTTCCTGCCGCCGGAGGCGTGGGACGGCGTGCGGGGCGGCAACTGGGCGCGCTGGGCGGGGGAGCACCTGTGACGCCCGACACGCGGGTGCAGGCGGTGAGCGTGGAGCGCGGCGTGGTCGAGTCGGCGCTCGCGGACCGGTTCCCGGACCTGCGCGTGCTGGAGGCGCGGGCCGCGTGGGCGGCGGGCACGGTGAGCGTCCGGGCGCGTCCGGCGTTCTCGGCGGCGCAGGTGACGGAGGCGCTGCACGGGGAAGCATTGGAGGTGCTGGAGGTGCTGGACGGCGGGTGGTCGTGGGTGCGGACCGTGCATGACGGGTACCTGGGGTACGTGCAGCCGGGCGCGGCCCTGACGGACCGGGTGCCGGAGCAGGCCGTGACGGTGCGCGTGCCGAGGTCGCACGTGTACGCGGGGCCGTCCATCAGGGCCCTCACGCTGGAGCGGGTCGCGGCGGGCGCATCGCTGCCCGCGCTGGACGCGGAACCGGTCCTGCACGGCGAGTACCGCTGGTGGCGGGTGGAGGTGCGGGGTCAGGAAGCGTTCCTGCACGAGGCGGCGACCCTGCCCTCCAGCTGGGAGGTGAGCGGGGACCGGCTCGCGGCGTTCCGGGAGGCGTACCTGAACACGCCGTACGTGTGGGGCGGGCGCAGTGCGTGGGGGCTGGACTGTTCGGGCCTCGCGCAGCTGTGGGCGGGCCGGGACGCGCCGGACGCCGCAGGACCGCCGGGGCGCAGCGTGCTGCCGCGCGACGCGGACCTGCAGCGCGCGGCGACGCGGCCCGTGACGCTCCCCCGGCCCGGTGACCTCGCGTTCTTCGAGGGGCACGTGGGCATCATGCTGAACGACCGGCAGATGCTGCACGCCAACGCCACGCACCTGCGCGTGACGGTCGAGACGCTCGGCGAGGGCGCGTACGGCCGCAGGCTCGCGGACGGCCTGCTGGGCTTCGGGCGACTCCCGGACCGCGCGGGGACGCCGTGAGCGTCACGCACGAGACGCTGGACCTGCACACCCGGCAGCCGTTCGGGATCGCGCGCTGGACGCACAGCACGTACCCCCGGACCTTCGTGACGTTCACGCGGGACGGCGTTTCGGGCCGGGGCGAGGCCGCGCCGAACGCCTTCTACGGCGAGACGGGCACGACGGTGCAGGCGGTGCTGCCGTCCATGCTGGAGGCCCTCACGGACCCCTGGGACTGGGACGGGCTGAGCGCGCGGCTGGGCGCGGTGTTCCCGCACCATCACCCGAGCGTGAAGTGCGCGCTGGAGATGGCGGCCGTGGAGTGGTGCGCGCGGAGTGCGGGCGTGCCGGTGTGGCGTCTGCTGGGCCTGTCGGCGGACGCGGCGGTGCCGGAGAGCAGTTTCACGGTGTCGCTCGCGGAACTGCCGGTCATGCGGGAGCAGGCGCGGGCAGCGGTGCGGGACGGGTACGGGGTACTGAAGGTGAAGCTCGGCACGGACCGGGACGCGCGCATCGTGGAGGCGCTGCGCGAGGAGGCGCCGGGCGTGGCGCTGCGCGTGGACGCGAACGCGGCGTGGTCGCGGCACGAGGCGCGCCGGATGCTGGAGGTGCTGGATGCGGCGGACGTGGAGTTCGTGGAACAGCCGCTCGCGGCCGGGGATCTGGAGGGGCACCGCTCACTCCGGCGCGTGGCGCGCGTGCCGATCATGGCGGACGAGAGCCTGCATCACGTGTCGGACGTTCCGGCGCTCAGCGAGGCCTTCGACGCGGTGAACCTGAAGCTCGCGAAGCTCGGCGGGCCGTTGCAGGCCCTGCGGGCCCTGCGGACGGCGCGGGCGCTCGGCATGAGCGTGATGATGGGCTGCATGATCGAGAGCAGTCTGGGCATCGCGGCGGCCGCGCATCTCTCGGGCGCATGCGACTGGGCGGACCTCGACGGGGCGCTGCTGCTCTCGGACGATCCCTTCGTGGGGCTGCAGTGGTCGGCGGGACGACTGGAGCGCCCGGCCGCGCCCGGCTGGGGCGTGGAACGCGGGGCGTGACGCGTGCCCGGGCCTGACCTGCACGATCCTGACCTGCCTGTGCCTCACCTGCCCGGGCCTGACCCGCGGCGCGCGGTCACGGTGGCCGTCATCGGCTGCGGCAACCGCGGGGCGGACGTGTACGCGCGGCACCTAACGCGGCTGGGCGCGCGGGTCACGCATCTGGTGGACGCGCACCGGGCGCGGCTGGGGCAGGTCGCGGCGCGGCACGCGGTCCCGCCGGAGCGGCAGTTCACGCACTGGGACGCGTTCTTCGCGCAGGGGCGCGTGGCGGACGCCGTCGTGATCGCCACGCCGGACGACCTGCACGTGCAGCCGTGCCTGCTGGCCCTGCAGGCCGGATATCACGTGCTGCTGGAGAAACCCGTGTGCCTGACGGAGGCGGAACTGGACGTGCTGCTCGCGGCGGAGCACGCCTCGCGCGGGTCGGTGACGGTCGCGCACGTGCTGCGGACCACGCCGTTCTTCCGCGCGCTGCGGGACGTGGTGGCGGGCGGTACGCTCGGGCGGCTGGTGGGCGTGGTGCATGCCGAGAACGTCGCGTACTGGCATTACGTGCACTCGTACGTGCGCGGCAACTGGCGGCTGAGTCCGCCGTCCGCGCCGTTCGTGCTCGCCAAGAGCAGCCACGATCTCGACATCCTGCGCTGGCTGGCGGGCTCGCCGCCCGCGTGGGTGATGGCGACGGGCGACACCTTCGCGCACCGGCGGGAGGACCGGCCTGCCGGTGCGGCGGACCGCTGCCTGGACTGCGAGGTCCGGGACTGCCGGGCGGACGCGCGGCGCACGTACCTGCCGCGCGAGCCGGACGTGTGGCCGAACTCGGTCGTGGCGCCGGACGGCACGCGGGAGGGCCTGCTGCGGGCGCTGCGGAACGGGCCGTACGGGGCGTGCGCGTTCCTGGGGCAGTCGAACCAGCCGGACCACTGCTCGCTGCAGGTGGCGTTCGTGGGCGGCGTGCGCGCCACCCTGACGGTGAGCGCCTTCACGCACAACAACACGCGCACGCTGCGGCTGCACTTCACGGACGGCGAGGTGCGCGCGCACATGGAGCTCGGGGAGCTGGAAGTGCATCACTTCGGGACGGGCGAGGTGAGGCGGGAGCGCGTCGAGACGGGCGGCACGCACGGCGGCGGCGACGCAGGCCTCGTGACGGGCTGGCTCGCGTTCCTGCGCGGCGAGGCGGGCGTGCCGACGCCGCTGCACGAGTCGCTCGACTCGCACCGCATGGCGTTCGCGGCCGAACGCGCGCGCCTGAGCGGTCAGGTGCAGCGCCTCGCATGACCGCCCACGCGGGACGCCTTCCGGGCGGGTGCAGCGTCTAGAATGCCCGCATGACGGCGACACACTCAGGCGGGCGGGACATGAACGGCAGGACGGTGCTGGTCACCGGGGCCACGAACGGCATCGGGAAGGTGGCGGCGGCGTCCCTGGCCCGCCTGGGGGCGCGCGTGGTGATCGTGGGCCGCAACCCCGCCAAGACGGAGGCCGTGGCCGGCGAGATCGGCGCGGCGTCGTTCATCCTGGCGGACCTGAGCGTGCTGAGCGAGGTGCGGCGCGCCGCCGCGCAGTTCCGTGAACGCGAGGGGCAGCTGGACGTGCTGCTGAACAACGCGGGCGCGGTCTTCACGGCGCGGCAGGAGACGACGGACGGCATCGAGATGACGTTCGCGCTCAACCACCTGAACTACTTCCTGCTCACGCAGGAACTGGACGGCCTGCTGCGCGCCACGCCCGGCGCGCGCGTCGTGAGCGTCAGCAGCGGCGCGCACACCATGGGCCGCATGCGCTGGGACGACCTGGAATTCCGGCACGGGTACTCGTCGTGGGCGGCGTACTCGCAGAGCAAGCTCGCGAACCTGCTGTTCACGCGGGAACTCGCGCACCGCCTGCAGGGGAGCGGCGTGACCGCGAACGCGCTGCACCCGGGCTTCGTGGCGTCCGGGTTCGGGCAGTCCGGCAGCACCTTCATGAACCGCCTGCTGGGTCTCGCGCGGCCCTTCGCGGTGTCGGAGGAGCAGGGCGCGCAGACGAGCATCTACCTCGCGTCGAGCGCGGAGGTGGAGGGCGTCACGGGCCGGTACTTCGAGAACATGCACGAGAAGAAGCCCGCCCCGCAGGGCCTGGACGACGCGGCCGCCGCCCGCCTGTGGGCGGTCAGCGAGGCGTACGTCTCGCAGCACGCGGGCTGAAGCGTGACGCCGCCCCCCTCCCCCGTTCGTCCCAGCGTCCCGGTCGGCGGGCGGCCCGCCGGGTACCTGCAGCTGGAGAGTTACAGCAGCCTCCGGAAGTTCTGGAGTTACCTGAACGGCGCGGCGCTCGCCGGGCGGCGGCTGACGCTCGTGCGCGGCGACTCGCTCGACAGCTGCCGTCGCCGCATCTCGGGGTACTGCATCCCGAACGCGGGCGGGCTGGTGGACCAGGGGCGGGTGCTGGCCGCGCTGGAGGACGGCCTGACGCCCCACCCGGCGCTCCTCGCACTGCTGGGCGGCGAAGTGGGCCCGCTGAGGACCGTCCTGAACGAGGGGTACGACCTGCACCTGGAGTTCGTGCTGGCGTTCACGGCGGCCCGTGACCTGATCGTCCGCCCGGACTTCCGGTACCGCGTGTCGGAGTTCGTGCCGCCCGCCGAACCGCTGCCGGACGGCGTGCCGCTCGTGCCGCGCAGGTTCGCGCGGGACGAGTTGCGCGTCCTGCTGGACCGGGCGTGCGGAATCACCCTGTAGGGCGGGCGGGGGAGCCGTGCGGCCCGGAGGCCGGTCAGGCGTGATTCCCTAGGCCATCCGGCGCAGGACGGCCGCGCGGGCGCGTGGCACACTAGCGCATGGCGACCCCTCCCCCGCCCGTGACCCTGCAGCCCGCCCGCCCCGAGGACACAGGCGCGCTCGCCGCCTTCCTGACGGCGCTGCACCCGGACACGCCGCACAGCGCCGAAAGCCTGCGCCGCACGGACGTGGGGCGACTGCCGGGCGAGCATCACGCCGTCACGCTCGCATGGCAGGAGGGCGCGCTCGTCGGGATGGTCGAGACGGAACGCGCGCGCCGGTTCACGCGGCCCGGCTGGTACGGCCTGCACGTGCACGCCACGGACGACGCGCTGCGAGACCGGCTGTACCGGCACGGCCTGCACACGCTCGGCCACCTCGACCCGCCCAACTCACAGGTGCCCGTCACCCTGCACACCACCGTCCGCGAGCACTGGCCGGAAGCCTCGTGGCTGCAGCGCCTCGGCTGGCAGGAACATGAACGCATGTGGATCAGCACCCTCGACCTGCGGACCTTCACGCCGGACGCGTTCACGGAACGCCGTGCCCGCGCGGACCGCGAAGGTGTCCGCATGCAGACCCTCGCGGACCTCGGGTGGGACGACTCCGAACTCCTGCAGCGCCGCTACTACGCCCTCGTGATCGGGCTGCTGGCGGACGTGCCCACCACCGACCCCATCGACCCGTGGCCTTTCGAGGTGTGGCGCGCCCGCATCGTGCAGTCCCCGGACTTCCGCCCAGGCGGGCCACTCATCGCCACGCACGGCGAGGACTGGATCGGCATGACGGAACTGTACGTCCCTCGCCCCGGCATTCCCGGCACCCTGCACCAGGGCCTGACCGGCGTGCGCCGCGAGTGGCGCGGCAGGGGAGCCGCGTGGGCCCTGAAACTCTCGGGCGCCGAACGCGCCAGAGCGCAGGGATGGACGCACGTCCGCACCGGGAATCACGTCACCAACCGCGAAATGCTCGGCATCAACGACGCGATGGGCTTCGTGCGCGAACCGGCGAGCGTCGTCCTCACCCTCCCCTGGCCCGCCAACCCCTGAAGGCGCAGGTTCAGGGGGGAGTGGGGTTCGGGGTGGCCCGGTCGAGCCACATGGCGTCCCCGAGGCTGTAGAAGCGGTAGCCGTCCCGGAGGGCGGTGTCGTAGGCGGCGCGGATGCGGTCCTCGCCCGCGAAGGCCGCCACGAGGAGCAGCAGGGTACTGCCGGGCAGGTGCAGGTTCGTGATGAGCACGTCCGGCAGGAAGTCCCGGTAGCCGGGCGTGATGAAGATGCGGGTGTCGCCCGGCCCGGCGTGCAGGGTGTGGCCGTCCCAGGCGCTCTGCAGGGCGCGGACGGTGGTGGTGCCGACCGCGATGACGCGGCGTCCCTCCTGCCGCGCGCGGTTCACGGTGTCGGCCGTCTGGGGCGTGATGGTGTACTGTTCGGCGTGCATGACGTGGTCCGCGACGCGGCCCGTGATGGGTTTGAAGGTGCCCGCCCCGACGTGCAGGGTGACGCTGGCGCGCTGCACGCCGAGCGCGTCGAGGCGGGCGAGCAGGTCGGGCGTGAAGTGCAGTCCGGCGGTGGGCGCGGCGACGCTGCCGGGCGTGCCCGCGTACACGGTCTGGTAGCGGTCCGCGAAGTCGGCGGGGTCGGCACTGATGTACGGGGGGAGCGGCAGCGTTCCGATGCGGTCCAGGTGCGGCCAGAGGTCCTCCGCGAATCGCAGGAGGCGCGCGCCGTCGGGGAGCGTGTCGATCACTTCGGCACGGACGGGGTGGTCGCCGCTCTGCCCGAGCCACAGTTCGTTTCCGGCGCGGCGGGCGGGTTTCAGGTAGGCGCTCCACACCTGTCCGCCCTGCGTGAGCGGGTGGCCGTGTTCCTCGCGCAGCAGCATCACTTCGACGCGGCCGCCGCCCATGCCGCCCACCGCGGGTTTGTGCGCCATGACGCGCGCCGGGATGACGCGGCTCTCGTTGAACACGAGGACGTCACCGGCGCGCAGCAGGTCCGGCAGGTCGCGGAACACGCGTTCCTGAATGCCGTCCGGCCGGACGAGCATGAGTCGGCTGGCGTCGCGCGGTTCGGCGCCCGTCTGCGCGATGAGGTGTTCGGGCAGGTCGAAGTGCAGACGCTGGAGGACGGCGTCCGGGTCGGTCCCGCCGGTCATTACTTGCCTGCTTCGTCTTCGCTGCGCGTGGGGCGCAGGCGGGCGGGCATGAGGGCCCCGTCGATGTCGGGCAGGTGCGTGAAGCGGTCGGCGGCGTCCACGAGCTTCTGCGCGGTGTGTTCGCGGAACGCGATGACTTCGACGCGCTTGCCGCGCTCCTGCAGCACCTCGACGATGTCGGTGAAGTCGCCGTCGCCACTGCCGAGCACGATCACGTCGAGGTGGTCGATGAGGCGGAACATGTCGGCCACCATGCCCATGTCCCAGTTGCCTTCGTAGATGGGGCGTCCACCCTCGGCGACGTGGTGCAGCGTGAGGTTCATGCGGCGCACCTTGTACCCGAGCGCGGAGAGTTTGTAGATGAAGGGGCGGGCCGTGCCCTCGTTTTCCTTCTCGACGGTATACGCGATGGCGTGCACGAGTTCGCGGTCGGCGCGGGCGACGTTGAGGAGCGTCTCGAAGTTGACGGTGCGTTCCATCAGGTCGCGGGCGGAGTGGTAGAGGTTCTGGGTGTCGATAAACAGGCCGATTCTGGGTTTGTGGACCACGTAGTGCATTGGGGGTTCTCCGTTAGGGTCGTGCTGAAAGGGTGAGAGTTCAAAAGGGCGGACGCCGCGGCCGCCTCCCCCACCTGGAGCGGGGTGGGAGGCGGCACGATCCTGAGACCGCATTCCCAAGCGGGAATGGACCCAGTGTAACGGGAACATGAGTGTAGCGGGTCAGGCGCCGCGTGTCAGCGGGCCAGGGGGTGAACGGCGTCCGGGCGACCCGCGCATTCAGCACGGGTCGCCCGGATGGGGCAGGGTACGGGCGGGTCATACGGTTTTGATCCGATTCCAGGGATGCCGGAAAAAGCACCGACATCCCTTCCACCTCCTCAAAACCGTACTTTTTGGCGCTCGCTTCGCTCGGCTGAACTCTAAAAGTTCAGCTCAAAACCGGATCAGCCGGTGTTGCGCACGCCCGCGGAGATGCCCTGCACGCTCAGCAGCAGCGGGCGTTCCAGTTCGGCGGACATGTTGGCGGACCCGCCGTCCCCGGCGCGGGAGCGGCGCAGGAGTTCCACCTGCAGGCGGTGGATGGGATCGATGTACGGGTTGCGGAGTTCGATGCTGCGCTTCAGGCGCGGTTCGGCGCTGAGCAGTTCAGCGCCCACCACGTCCTGCACCTGCATGACGGTGCTGCGGTACGCGTCCTCCAGCTGACGCACGAGGGCGGCGTGTTCCGTCTCGGTGGCCGGGACGAGGCGCGCGTACTCCTCGAAGATCAGGAGGTCGGACTTCGCGAGGCTCATCTGCGCGTTGTCGAGGACACTGCGGAAGAAAGCCCAGCCGTGGTACATCTCGCGGGCGAGGTCCGTGCCGATCTCTGCGAGGCCCTCGCGCAGCCCGTACCAGCCGGGCAGGTTCGCGCGGTTCTGCGTCCAGCTCATCACCCACGGAATGGCGCGCAGCGATCCGAGGGTGGGCGGGCCGGGGCGGCGCACGGGGCGCGACGCGATGTTGAGGCGCGCGATCTCGTGGATGGGCGTCACCTCCTCGAAGAGCGGCAGGAAGCGGTCGTCCTCCACCAGCGCGCGGTACGCGGCGGCACTGGCGCGGCTGGCGCGGCCGAGCGCGTCCACCCACGCGGCGGGCAGGTCGTCGGCGGGACGCGCGGCGGCGAGCAGCAGGCCGTACAGCGCCTGTTCGAGGTTGCGCTGCGCGAGGACCGGGTGGCTGTACTTGTCGGCGAGCGCCTCGCCCTGCTCCGTGATGCGCAGCCCCGCGTCGATGGTGCCTGCGGGCTGGCCGAGAATGGCGCGCCCGGCGGGACCGCCACCGCGCCCGATGCTGGTGCCGCGCCCGTGGAAGAAGCGCCACGGGACGCCCGCGCGGCGACACACGCTGCTGATGTTGCGCTGCGCCTCGTGCAGCGCCCAGTTCGCGGCGAGGAAGCCCGCGTCCTTGTTGCTGTCGGAGTACCCGAGCATGATTTCCTGCACGTGGTCGCCCAGCACTGCGCGGTACTCCGGCAGGGCCAGCAGTTCCCACATGACGCTCGGGGCGCGCTCCAGGTCGTCGAGCGTCTCGAACAGCGGGACGGGCAGCACCGCGAAGCCCACCTCGCGCGCCAAGATCAGCGGTTCCAGCACGTCGCTGACGCTCTCGGCCATGCTCACCACGTACCGCCCGAAGGCGCGCGGGCCGACCACGCCGGCCGCGCGGGCCACCTCGCGAACCGGGCCGATGGCGCGCTCCAGGTCCTCGGGGAGGACCGCACCGGCGGGCCACAGCGGGCGGCGCGAGCGGAGCTCACGGGACAGGAGTTCCAGTCGGGCGTGCTCCGGCAGGTTCAGGTAGTCGGCCTCCACGCCCGCCTCGCGCAGCAGCGTGGCGACCGCGCCGCCCGTCAGGGCGCTGTGCTCGCGCACGTCGAGGCTCACGAGGTGCTGCCCGAACACGCGGGCGCGCGTGAGGAGCGGTGTGAGGAGCAGGTCGGCGCTGCGCGTCTGCCCGTCGTGCCGCAGTCGCGCGTCCAGTGCCTCCAGCCGGGCCACGAGGTCCACCGTCTCGCCGTCGCGCACGGCGTTGTGCAGGGCGCGCAGTTCGCGGCGGTACGCGTCCTGATCGTCCTCCAGGCCCTCCTGGCTGAGGTCCGCGTACGCCTGGATGATGCTCTCCAGCAGCAGGTCGCGGGCCCGCTCGCGGTGCAGGGCGAGCGCCTCGCGGGTCGCGTCGGGCGTCACGAAGGGATTCCCGTCCCGGTCGCCGCCCATCCACGAGCTGAAGCTGATGGGGAGCTGCGCGCCCGTGTCGCGGCCGTACACGTCGTGGAACGCGCGCCTCAGTCCCTGCTGCAGGGCCGGGAGGGCCTGCGCGATCACGGACACGTAACTCAGGCCGCCCTTCACCTCGTCCAGCACCGTCGGCTTCAGGCGGCGCAGTTCCGGCGTGCTCCACAGCGCCTCGATGTGCGCCGCGATGCGTTCCACCGCCGGTCCCGTCAGCGACTGGATGTCCTGCGCGACGTCCACGAGGTGCCCGCGTACCGTGCGGCGCCGCATCTCGGTCGGGTGCGCCGTGAACGTCAGGCCCAGGTCCACCCGCGCGATCAGCGCCTCCGTCTGCTCCGCCGTGAGCCCCATGTCCTTCAGCTCGATGAGGGCCTGCGCGAGGCTCTGCGGGCGCGGCCCCGGGCTGGCGCTCAGGACGCGCACGCGCTCGTGCTCCTCGGCGAGGTTCACGAGCTGGAAGTACAGCGTGAAGGCCCGCACGAGGTTCTCGGCCGTGTGCGCGTCCGCGCCGGACAGCAGTTCACGCAGCGGCGTGTCGTCCCCGCCCGCACGCGCCTGACGCACCAGCGCCCGCACGCGCTCCACCAGCTCCAGGAACTCCGGGCCTTCCTGCTCGCTCAGGACCGTGCCGAGGGTCCGCCCCAGCAGATTGACATCTTCGTTCAGACTCATGGATGACCTCCAGTCAAGACTTCAGGGAAAGCGGGCGGCGGGAAAACCGTCACGGACAGCGTTCACGACCGCCGTCACGCGGCCGTCAGGCGCGCTCCTCGTGGTGGTACCGCTCCACGAACTCCGCGCGACCGTCCTCGATGTGCATGATCACGCCGTTCAGCTCCGCCGGGCCGTCCTTCACGGTGAAGCGGCTGTGCATCTCCGTCGTGAACCGCAGGATCGGTCCCTCCGGGTCCGCGCCGATCACGCTGTCCATCGGGCCGGTGAAGCCCGCGTCCGTCTGGAAGGCCGTCCCGCCCCGCAGCAGGCGCGTGTCCGCCGTCGCCACGTGCGTGTGCGTCCCCACGACGCCCGCCACGCGGCCCGCCAGGTACTGCCCCATCGCGGCCTTCTCGCTCGTCGCCTCCGCATGGAAGTCCAGGAACACCGACCCCAGATCGTCCCGCGACAGCAGCTCGTCCATCGTCAGGAACGGGTTGTGCGTCGCCTCCATGAACACCCGCCCCAGCGCGTTCACGACCGTGATGCGCTCCAGCGCGCCCGAATCGCCCTTCACGTCGAAGGTCTGGAAGCCGCTGCCCGGCGTGCCGATCGGCAGGTTCACGGGACGCACCACGCGCCGGTCGTCCAGCAGCGAGAACACCTCCTTGTGATGCCACGCGTGATTCCCGAGCGTGACGCAGTCCGCGCCCGCCCGGGTGATCGCGTCGAAACTCTCCCGGTTCAGCCCGAACCCGCCCGCGGCATTCTCGCCGTTCACGATCACGAAATGAAACTGACTGCGAATGGTGGGCAGATGCGAGGCCAGCACCCGCCGCCCCGGCTTCCCGTACACATCGCCCACAAACAAGACACGCAACATTGCGCCCAGCTTAACGTAACAAGCACACAAACACGCGCACCTGAACAGATGACCCGCAGGACGAACGCCCCAGACATGCCGCCCCCCGCCCCTGTTCAGTTCGACGCGGAATTCATGGCCGCCACGTACCGCCCCAGCTCCGCCGCCGTCCCCACCCGCCGCGCCGCCTCCACCCGCAACGCATGCACCGACACCTCATACGGATCCACCCGCAGGTACTGGTTCGCCAGCAGAATCACGCGCCGCCACTCGTGATTCTCCTGGAACGCCACCATCTGATTCTGCAGCTCGAAAGTCAACGCCAGCCGCGCCTCATCACGCTTCTGCAGCACCCACTCGCTCTCGTCCGACCCCGGCAGGAACTCCCCCCGGTACAACGCCAGCGCCCGCGCCGTCTCCGCCCGCCCGATCGCATCCAGAAACCGCGTCAGATCCAGATCCAGCTGCAACCCAGGCCCCAACCGGTACCGCGAATGGTTCCTCGGCCCCTCCGTCAACACCGCCCCATGCCCCAGCAACTCCCGCAACTCCTGAATGCCCTTGCGCACGTAACTGCTCGCCGCATCCGGATCCTTGTCCGGGTACAGGTCCTGCTGAATCTCCAGACGCGTCCGGTTCGGCGTCAACGCCAGATACACCAGCAGCGGCACCGTCCCCTTCAACTGGAACGTCACCGGATCCCCACCCCGCAAAATACTCACGCGGCCAAGCGTGTGCACCTGCAACCGCACCCGCTCCCCACCCTCATCCCCCGACACGCCCCCCAGCACGCCCGCCAGACTGTCCATCACCGGCTCCAGATATGGCGCCAGGCTCGGCTCCAGCGCCGCGAAATGCAGCAACTCCGCCAGCTCCTCCAGCTCCGGCCGCATGCTCGGATGAATGTTCGTCCGCAGCAACCCCTGCAGCGCCGCACGCAACACGTCCGCCGACGCGTCCGGCTGCCCATCCAGATGCAGCGCGTACGCCAGCTGCAACCGCACCCGCGCCAGCTCCGCGATGTTCCCCGCCGCCTCCAGATCCGCCGCGACCGCCCCCAACTCCTCCACCGCCTCCACCAGGTTCCCCATCCGACGATTGATCATCGCCCGCACGATCCGGATGGAGGTCGGAAACTGCCCGAACTCATCCTGCGGCGCCTGATACACCAACCGCATCGCCTCACTGTTCCGATCCGACTGAATCAGGTACTCAACCTTCTTGACCAGCGCCCAGACAAGATACTCGTAACTCTCATATTTCTCCGAAAGATCAATAATATTATCAAGGATTTTGATATACTCGCTTCTACTAATTAAGTTTCGCTCAAATAAAACGGCCTTTGAGCTCCAATAACTCAGATGGGAAGGAGTAACCTCATTTCCAAGTAGTGTCTCGATCTCAATAAGCAGCGATGGAATTTCTTCCAGTCTATTCAAGGCTAAAAGGGAGATTACTAAATTTCTGAGACCTGTTATCAATAAAGATGAGTCAGAACATTTTCTAAATACGACAACCGCCTCTTCTATCATTCGGTGAGACTTTTTAGTTTCCCCGATATCGCTATATACGACGAATAGATTCTGTCGAACCCTGGCAGCGTTTACAGAATCTCCCCTGGAATCATAGTCTTTCCTGACTTTCTCCAGACTATCAAGTGATTCTTTAATTTTACCGAGTTGATGCTGGGTTACACCAAGCCAACGTTGGCATTTGGTTTTCCATTCTCCTTCCATCCCAGGTAAGAGATCTGTCAGATATGATTCAGCATCTTGGAGGCGGCCGGTGAAACGAAGCAGATTCCCGTATTCCACCATCGCTTCCGGCTCCCGCAGGTCCTTTGCGCTGAGCAGTGGCGTGTCAGCCTGGGTGGCGTCCCCCAACCGCAGGTACGAGACACCGATGACCGTCAACGAACGAGTTGTGGGTTGTGAGAGCGCTGAGGCGGCGGTGATCGCTTCCTGGTATCTGCCTTCGCGATAAAGTTGCTCGAAGTCGGCTGCCACGTCCTTCACCGTATCATCACAACACGCTAATTAGGCTAGTGGGCATGAAGAGCTTCCGCTACCTGATCACCGTCATCGCCCTGCTGAACGCCGCTCTCGCCACCAGCTCTCTCGCTGCGCCCACCACCGGCACGACGAGCACCAGCACGAGCGGTGGCGTCTTCACCACTGCCAGCATCGGTGGCGGCATCCACGGCGGCAACTGAAGTGACTGCTTCTTCCCCTGTGGCCCGTCCGCCGCGTGAAGCGGTTGTGAACAGTGACGCTCGCGCGGTTCAGCCGAACCGTTCGCTGGAGCAGAAACTGGACCGACTGATGTTCGGGGCGATCACCGCCCGCCCTTCCGTGACACACGGACTTGAATAAACGTTTCCTTAAGCTATCCTGAGCGTCATCCCCTAAGGAGCGTGTCCAGTTGCCTCAGTCCGACGACTTCAACCTGCATCTCCTGTCCCTGCAGACGCCGAGCTTCCAGAAGATCAGCCTCGCGCTGCCCCACCAGGAAGAGCTCGCGCCCGAGGTCCCGGAAGAGGACCTGCTGCTCATTGCACAGCCGTCGGCCCTCTTCCTGCTGGACGATTCGGGCCGGGTGCTGCGGGTCTCCGGCGCCTGGGAAGACGTGACGGACCTGCACCCGGACGACGCGGTGGGTCTGCCGCTCTCAGCCCTCGTTCGCCTGCCGAACACGCGCTACCCGGAAGGACTGCTGACGCACGAGGGCAGCTGCGACGACGCCGTGCTGCGCGCGCAGGCCGGGTCGAGGCGCGTGCGGATCACGTGGAACCGCCGGGGCCGGTACATCGTCGGGAACCTGGACCGGCTGGAGCTGACGGCCCGCGCCGAGTACGACGCGAACATGCGCGAGCAGCAGCTCATGCGCGACCTGGACGACGCCGTGTCGTGCCTGGGCGTGTCGCTCGACTCGTGGCAGAGCCAGCACGTGGAACGCATGGTGGGCCTGTCCACACGGCTCGCCGAGGCACTGTCGCTGAGTCCCGAACTGATCCGCGCGGTGCGCTGGGGCGCGGCCCTGCACGACGTGGGCAAGTCGCGCGTGCCGGACGAGATCCTCTGGAAGAACGGGGCGCTGTCGAACGAGGAGTACGAGGTGATGCTGCAGCACCCGGTGTGGGGCGTGGAGATCGTGGAGCGCCTGGCGTTCCTGCCCCCGGAAGTGCGGGCGGCGGTGCTGCATCACCACGAGCGGTACGACGGCACGGGGTATCCGGCGGGACTGGCGGGCGGGCACATTCCGCTGACGGCGCGCATCGTCGCGATCGCGGACGTGTTCGATGCGCTGACGAGCGTGAGGTCGTACAAGCCCGCGTGGTCGTATCAGGCGGCGACGGAGCACCTGATCGCGGGGGCGGGCACGCAGTTCGACCCGTGGCTGGTGCGGGTGTTCGTGCTGGACGTGCTGGGCTTCCGGCACCTGCAGGCGCGCCTGGACGCGATTCATCTGACCTGAACCGAGTGACGCCACTCCTGCGCCCGTACCGGCCATGCCGTGCGGGCGTTCACCTGTGTCCGGGAACGCACTTCGGCGGGGGAGCGGCCCGGCATCATGTCGGCACGTCGCCGGACAGCAGGAAGAGAGGCGTGACACGGGGATGAATTTCGCTTAATGTCCACACAGCCTCCCGCTACGCCACGGCTCCCTATAGTTGGTCGAGGCCAGGAACGATCACGATTCGGGCGGCCCCTGCACGAATTCCAGGGTGGCTGGACGGCAGGGGCAGGATTGCCTGCCGCGTGTGTACAGGCCAGTTTCGTTTCCAGGCCGAGCATTCAGCCTGCGTTCCCCAGGAGGGCACATTCATGACCCAGGCTCCACTTCAGGAAGGAATGATCATCGTCAACGGCGTCCACATGGACGCCAGGCCCGGCGAGTACGTCGTGGACGCCCTGAACCGCTCGCGGACGGAACTGCCGCAGGTGTGTTACCACCATCAGCTCGGCCCGATCCAGACGTGCGACACGTGCATCGTGGAGATCGACGGGAAGCTCGAACGGGCCTGCGCGACGCCCGTCCGTGCAGGTCAGGTCGTGCGGACCGAGGTGAGCGCCGCGAAGCGCGCGCGTGAAGAAGCGTACGACCGCATCCTCGGGAACCACCAGCTGTACTGCACGGTGTGCGACAACAACAACGGGAACTGCACGGTGCACAACACCGTGTCGCTGATCGGGGTGGAGCACCAGAACCGTCCCTTCCAGCCGAAACCGTACGAGATCGACAACACCAACCCCTTCTACCGTTACGACCCGGACCAGTGCATCCTGTGCGGCCGCTGCGTGGAAGCCTGCCAGAACCTGCAGGTGAACGAGACGCTCACCATCAACTGGGAGAGCGCGAACCCGCGCGTGCTGTGGGACGGCGGCAAGGACATCGGGGAGAGCAGCTGCGTGTCGTGCGGGCACTGCGTGACGGTCTGCCCGTGCAATGCCCTGCAGGAGAAGAGCATGCTGCACGAGGCGGGCATGTTCACCGGCATTCCCCTGCCGATGTTCAACAGCGCGGTCGCGGTCGTGAAGAACGTCGAGCCGAGCATCGGGTACACGCCGATCCTGAACATTTCCGAGATCGAGTCGGCGGGCCGCGAGGGGTACATCGAGAAGACGAAGACGGTCTGCACGTACTGCGGGGTGGGCTGCAGCTTCGAGGTGTGGACGAAGGACCGGCACATCCTGAAGGTCGAGCCGACCGAGGGGCCCGCGAACGGCGTGAGCACCTGCGTGAAAGGCAAGTTCGGGTGGGAGTACACGAACGCGCCCGACCGGCTCACGTCTCCCCTCATCCGTGAGGGCGACCGCTTCCGTGAAGCGACGTGGGACGAAGCGATCCGCCTCGTGGCGAGCAAGATGCGCGAGACGGTCGAGCGGCACGGCCCGGACGCGCTCGCCTTCGTGATCTCCAGCAAGGGCACCAACGAGGAGAGCTACCTGAAGCAGAAGCTGGCACGGCAGGTGATCGGCACGAACAACGTCGACAACTGCTCGCGGTACTGCCAGTCGCCCGCCACGGTCGGCCTGTGGCGCACCGTCGGGTACGGCGGGGACAGCGGCACCATCAAGGACATCGAACTCGCGCGCCTCGTGATCGGGGTCGGCACGAACACCGCCGAGAGCCACCCGGTCCTCGCGACGCGCGTGAAGCGCGCCCACAAGCTGCACGGCCAGGAGCTCGTGGTGGTGGACCTGCGCGAGCACGAGATGGCGACGCGCGCCGACGTGTTCCTCCGCCCGCGTGCGGGCACGGACTTCGTGTGGCTGAACGCCGTCACGAAACTCATCCTGGACGAGGGCCGCGCCGATCAGGCGTTCCTGGACGAGTGGGTGAACGGCCTCACGGAATTCCGTGACAGCATCAAGGACTTCACGCTGGAGTACGCCGAGCGCGAGACGGGCCTCACTCAGGCGCAGCTGCGCGATCTCGCGGACCGCGTGGTGCGCGCCAGCGACCACTCCAGGGAGGGCGGCGTGGCGGTCCTGTGGGCGATGGGTGTCACGCAGCAGATGGGCGGCAGCGAGACGAGCACCGCGATCAGCAACATGCTGCTCGTGACCGGCAACTACATGCGTCCCGGCACGGGCTCGTACCCGCTGCGCGGCCACAACAACGTGCAGGGCGTCAGCGACTTCGGCGCGATGCCCGACATGCTGCCCGGCTACCAGAAGGTGGCGGACCCCGAGGTCGCCGCGAAGTTCGGCGCGGCCTGGAAGTGCACCATCCGCCCGGAACGCGGCCTGGACAACACCCAGATGATCGACGCGGCCAACAAGGGCACCCTGAAGCTGCTGTACCTGACGGGCGAAGAGATGAGCCTCACGGACGCCGACAGCAACCACGTCGCGGCCGGGTACGGCAAGCTGGACTTCTTCATCGTGCAGGACGCGTTCTTCAGCAACACGGCGCACTACGCGGACGTGGTGCTGCCCGCCAGCCCCGCCCTGGAGAAGGAGGGGACCTTCACGAGCACCGAGCGGCGCATCCAGCGCCTGTACGAGGTGATGGCCCCCCTGAAGGGCAGCCTGCCGGACTGGCGCATCTACCAGCTGGTCGCCCAGGCGCTGGGGGCCGACTGGAACTACACGCACCCCTCGCAGGTGATGGCCGAGGCGGCCGCGCTGACGCCCCTGATCGCGGGCGTCACGTACGAGCGGCTGGAAGGCTTCAAGAGCCTGTGCTGGCCGGTCGAGGCGGACGGCACGGACACCCCGCTGCTGTACACCAAGGGCTTCCACTTCCCGGACGGAAAGGCGCGCCTGTACGCCGCGAAGTACGCGCCGCGCACGCAGGCGCCCACCAGCGAGTACGACCTGCACCTGAACTCCGGCCGGATGCTGGAGCACCTGCACGAGGGCAACATGACGTTCCGCGTGCCGGGCATCGCCGCCAGGGTGCCGGACACCTTCGTGGAGGTCAGCCCGGAACTCGCGGCTGAGCGCGGCGTGTCGGACGGCAGCTGGGTGCGGCTCGTGTCGCCGCACGGCGCGGTGAAGCTGCGGGCGCTCGTCACGCCGCGCGTGTTCGGGAACGAGGTGTACGTCCCCATGAACGCCGCGCGCCACGAGGACGCCGTGAACCACCTGACGGGCCAGAACCGCGACATCAACACGAACACGCCCGCCTACAAGGACACCAGCGTCCGCATGGAAGTGCTGGGCGACGTGGGCGAAACGCCGCTGCCGCGCACCGATCACCGCTACGCGACGCGCACCCCGCAGACGGGCGTGGAGGTGGAGCGCAAGTGGGCGCGCCCCGACTACGTGTACCCCGGCGCGGGCCTGGGCCTGCTGGAAGGCGCGAGCCTGAACGGCCGCGTGGACGCCTTCGGGACCGGCGCGGACGACTGAACGACCCGACCACGGACCCGTCACCGCCGGACGCCGACCGTCCCATCACATGCTGAACCGGGCGGGGCCGCACCGTGCCCCCGCCCACCTGGAGGAACCCCATGGCCGAACGACTGACGTACACGCCGCGCGTCCCGACCCCCGCCGAGCGGCTCGCGGAAGCGCAGCACGAGAGCAGCGACGCCCTCATCGAGGCGCTCGCGCTGCTGCAGGAACTGCATGAACATCACGTCCTCGAGACGCTCGTGAAACTGGTGCGGGGCAGCGAGGGCCTCGTCGGCAAGAGCCTGCACGTGCTGGAAGGCGACAGCAGCACGCGCCTGCTGCGCAACCTGCTGGAGGTGGGCCGCACCGTGTCGGAACTCGACCCGGACGCCATCGGCGCGCTCGGCCGGGCCGCCACGCAGGGCGTGAGCGAGGGTGCGCGCCGCGTCCAGAAGGGCGAGGGCGTGGGCCTGGGTGAACTGAT
Source organism: Deinococcus aquiradiocola (assembly GCF_014646915.1). NCBI lineage: Bacteria > Thermotogati > Deinococcota > Deinococci > Deinococcales > Deinococcaceae > Deinococcus > Deinococcus aquiradiocola. The sequence continues at coordinate 615,561 of NZ_BMOE01000001.1, forward strand.
GGGCCTGCTGCGCGACCGGGACGTGCAGGTGGCGCTGGGCGCCCTGTTCGGCACGCTGAAGGGCTTCGGGCGGGCGCTGCGTGACTCGCGCGGCGAGACGCAGGAGACGGAAGCGCAGCGCAAACCGAACGAGGAGCGCAACAAGAACCGCAGCTGATCCCCTGACGGGATGCGGGGAGGGCCGCCGGGAGACGCTGACGCAGCGTGACGCCCGGCGGCCCCTGCTCTGTCGCGGCGCGCAGATCGGGGCTGGTGGGCGGGCAGCGGTTGCCGGTGGGGCGTGGACCTTGAGGCTTTCTTCAGGGATTGTGAGCTGCGCTCATCTTCTCACTCGGGGCGTCCGCACGGAATGCTAACTTAACGTCGAACAATAAAATTGCGTGCTGTACAGCAGGCCCGCCCGGATCTGCAGGAGGTTTCATGGCTTCGTTTCTCGACCGGCAGAACACCATCGCCCCGCCCGGCTACTCACGCTGGCTCGTCCCGCCCGCCGCTCTCGCCGTGCACCTCTCCATCGGCCAGATCTACGGGTACAGCGTGTTCAACAAACCGCTCGCACACCTGCTGAGCGGCAACGTCAAGGCCGACCCCGCCCCCGGCGACTGGACGGTCTTCCAGGTGGGCCTGATCTTCAGCGTCGCGCTGTTCTTCCTGGGGTGCAGCAGCGCCCTGTTCGGCAAGTGGGTGGAGCGCGTCGGGCCGCGCCGCACCATGTTCACCAGCGCCCTGCTGTTCTGCGCGGGCTTCCTCGTCGCGGCGCTCGGCGTGTCCGGCCACCAGCTGTGGCTCGTGATTCTCGGCAACGGCGTGCTGGGCGGCATCGGCCTGGGCCTGGGGTACATCTCCCCTGTCAGCACCCTCATCAAGTGGTTCCCGGACCGGCCGGGCCTCGCGACCGGCATGGCCATCATGGGCTTCGGCGGCGGCGCGCTGCTCGGCAGTCCGCTCGGCACGACCCTCATGACGCACTACACCGGCCAGGGGTACGGCAACTTCGGCATCGTCCCGACGTTCGTCACGATGGCCGTCCTGTACTTCATCCTGATGATGTTCGGCACCTTCCTCGTCCGCGTGCCCGCCGACGACTGGAAGCCCGACGGCTGGACGCCCACCGCCGCGCGCGGCGGGAACGCCATGATCACCTCGCACGCCGTGACGGTGGACGGCGCCATGCGCACCCCGCAGTTCTGGCTGCTGTTCGCGGTGCTGTTCCTGAACGTGTCCGCCGGGATCGGCGTGCTCGGCCAGGCGAGCCCCATGATTCAGGACGTGTTCGGCGACGCGGTACGGGGCGCGGGTGCAGGCGTCACGGCTGCCGCGGCGGCGGGCTTCGTGGGCCTGCTCAGCATCTTCAACATGGCGGGCCGCTTCTTCTGGAGCAGCACCAGTGACCGCATCGGCCGCAAGGCCACGTACATGATCTTCTTCGCGCTGGGCGCCGTGCTGTTCGTCCTCATCCCCACCTTCGGGCGTTCCGGGAGCCTGCCGCTGTTCGTCGCGGCGTTCTGCGTCGTGATCAGCATGTACGGCGGCGGTTTTGCCACCATTCCCGCGTACCTGCGCGACATGTTCGGCACGCTCAACGTGGGCGCCATTCACGGACGGCTGCTGCTCGCGTGGAGTGCTGCCGCGATCGTCGGCCCGCAGGTGCTGACCGGCATCAGCCAGGCGCAGAAGGACGCGGGCGTGAAGCCGGAACTGGCGTACGACAGCGTGTTCTACATCCTGGCGGGCCTGCTGGTGCTGGGCTTCGTCGCGAACCTGCTCGTGCGGCCCGTCGCGGAACGCCACTGGGCGACGCCCGACCAGATCGACCGGGCACGCGCCACGCCCGGCGCCGCGCACGACTGATTCAGGCGCGGATGAGTTGCCGCCGTGTGTGCGGGGTTCATCCGGCCCAACCGAGCAGGACAGGGGCGCGTTCCGTTCAACACCCGGGACGCGCATGACTCTCCCCCCTCACGGCCGCCCCCGGGTGGCCCCCCAGGAGTTCCGATGACGCAAGCCTCCCCGACCCGTACCCCGGCCTCCGTCGTGGCCCTCGCCTGGATCGTGGTGATCCTCCCGATCCTGTGGGCGCTGTGGCAGACGCTCCTCAAGGTCGTGCAGCTGTTCGGCTGACCACGCCCGCCCCCCCGATGCAGCGAGGGCCGCCCACGATCCGGGCGGCCCTCGCTGCTGTTCCGGCCGGGGCGCGGCCAGTCCGCCTTCAGGGGAGGCGTTCGCCGGCCCGGACCGGCAGGGGCAGCCAGTTCCCTGCCGGGGGCAGCGGGCACGCCCAGCCGTCCCCGTACGCGCAGTACGGGTGGTACGCGAGGTTGAAGTCCAGGCTCACCCACACGTCCCCGTCCCGCGCGAAGGTCGGCACGTCCATGTACCGGCCCGCGCCGTACGTCTCGTGCGCGCTCGTCGCGTCGCGGAACGGCAGGAACAGTCCGGCGGGCGTCTCCTCGCCCGGCTGTGCGTACAGCGTGAGGGTGTGCACGCCGTCCGGGAAGGGCACGTCCACCGTCCCGAAGGCCTGCAGTTCGCGTTCCTCCTCGGTCGTCGTCTGCAGGGTCACGCTCACGCCCTCGGTGCGCGTGACGGGCAGCTGGAACGCGAGTTCAGGCGCGGCCGGGTAGTACGAGAGGCCCGTGAAGGTCTCCAGGTGCGGCGGGCGGATGGGGCCGCGACCGCTGGCGAAGAAGGCGTCCTTGCGGCGCCGGTAGTCGGTGAGGGCATGCTGCGCGTCGGTCATGCCCCGAGTGTGGCACACCCGGCCCCGGGCGTCCGGCACGCGCGTCTCAAAGCGAGGACGCGGTGGGTACAGCCCCCGGGTCAGAAGTCGACGACGTGTTCCTGGCCGTCCAGCTTGACGCGGTCGCCACGCTGGATCTTCTTGCGCCTGCGCGTTTCGACCTCGCCGTTCAGGCGGACCTCGCCGCTCTGGATGAGGTACTTCGCTTCGCCGCCCGTGTCCACCAGTCCGGCGAGCTTGAGGTAGTCCTGCAGGTCGATGACGTCCGCGGGGGCGGGTCGGGCGGGGGTCTGGTCTTGGGTCATGGCAGCTTATATTGGGCGCTGAACAGGCGCAGATCAAGGTCGTCGACGTGGCCGTCGCTGTTGAGGTCGCCCCGGATGTTCGCGCCGCTCTGCCCGAAGTTTCCCATCAGGAGGGCGAGGTCGGCGGTGTCGATGGTGCCGTCCGCGTTCAGGTCCGCGCCGGAGTACCGCAGCTGCGCCGCTTCGGGCGTCAGGGCGACGAGGCCCAGCTGGCGCTGCAGTTCTGCCTCCACTGCGTCCTTCAGGGGGACGGGGCCCTGCGGGTTGAATTCGGTGCGGCTCTCGCCGTTGACGGTCAGGGTGCGGGCCGACACGTCCGGGTTGAAGGGGACGCTGCCGGGCGCGGCGAGCACGAGGATGGGGCCGCCCGTCTTGTCGAGGGTGAGGGTGAGGGTGCTGCTGGAGAGGCGTTTGAGGGTGTCGAGGACGACCGCTTCGATCTGCGTGGACTGCGGGCGCAGTTTGACGTTGATGGCGTTCGCGGCGGACGTGGAGAGCAGCGGCAGCGTGAGGAGCAGGGTGCGGAGGTGGCGGTTCATCTGGCGCTCCGGGCGGCCACGATCGCGGCTTTGAGTTCGGCGGGCGTGCGGATGCTGCCCAGGACGCCGGCGGCCACCGGGCTGGCGGTGACGGTGCCGCCTGTCGCGCCGGGCGTGTTCGTACCGGCGGGCGGGGAGAGCGTCGGCGCGGCGGTGACCGCGGGGGCCGGGACCGGGATGGAGTCTGCCGGTGTCGTGCCCGGAGGAGTGACGGGCGGCAGGGTGGTAGATGGCTGGGTGGCGGTGGACGGCTGCGGGACCGTGGTGGGCGGGACCGTCACGCCGCCCGGCACGTCCGGGCTGGAGGCGGGCAGCGTGGTCGGGGCCGCCGTGCCGACCGTGGCCGGAGGGGTGTTCGCCGGGACGGTCGTGGCCGAGGTGACGGGCGTGGTCGTGACTGGTGTGGTCGCGGCCGGGCTGTTCGGAGCAGGCACGGTGGTGTTCGCAGGTGAGACGGGCCCCGACTGGACCGGCCCCGACTGGAATGGCACCGGCTGGGCCGCGCCGGGCTGGAGGGGCGGGAACAGGACGCTGACGGTCCCGTTGTCCACGAGGTACGCGCCCTGGTTGTACCCGACGAGCGGACTGTCGAGGCGGCCCTTGTAGAGCAGCAGCACGACTTCCTGCCCCAACTGGAAGACGGGCGCGCGGTCCACGCCGCTCAGGACGAACAGGGCGGGGCTGTCGCCGTTCTGCGCACCGACCGTCTGGGGGAGCATGGCGGCGTCCCCGGCGAGCGTCTCGCTGACCTTGAGCGGGTACACGGCGTAGGTGTTGCCCGCCTCGGTGACGCTGGTGGGCGTGCCGATGGTGGCCTGCACGATCACGTCGGCCTTGCGGGCCTGCTGGGCGAGCGTGAGGGACGTGAAGGTCGTGGCGCGGGCGGGCGTCGCGCTCAGCAGCAGCGTGAGGGACAGGGCGAGCCTGAGAGGGCGGTTCATTTGCCGCTCCCGCTGGCGGGTGGGGTGACGGGCTGAGGGCCTGCCGGTGTGGTGCCTGCGGGTGTGGTGGTCGGCGTGGTGGCGGGCGTGCTGCCCGGAGCGGCCGTGCCTGTCCCCTGCCCCGTCCCGGCGGGCGTCGTCACGGGCGCAGGAGTGGCGGGCGTGGGGGTGGGGAGTGCCACGCGGGCGAGGCTCTGGCCGTCCCCGCCGATGGCGGTGTACCCGAGGACGGGCGCGGCGAGCGTGAGGGGCCGGGCGGGCGACACGCTGACGAGCGCCACACGATCCCCGGTCGCGACGGGCGTCCGGAAGCCCATATCGAGCGTGAGGGTGCGGCCCGTGACCTTCCAGTACGCGACGGCGCGGTTGTCGGCGGGCGTGACGCGGGTGACGGTCACGCCGTCCGGCAGCGTCCACTGCAGGCGGAAGGCGCGCATCGCTCGGGGCGCGGTCACGGTGAGCGGGAGGCGCGTCTCGCCCCTGATCTCGCTGGTGGGGAGCGTGAACGCGAGGCTGAGCGGCGGGAGGGCCGTGACGTTGAGGGTCATGGACTGCGTCTTGGTCGACAGGGCCGCGTCGGACACCTCGACCGTGAAGGTGTACAGGCCCTCCCGGGTGGGCTTGCCGCTGAGGGTGGTGCTGCTGAGCGTGAGGCCGTCCGGCAGTTTGCCGTTCACGACGCGCAGCGAGTACGGGCCGACGCCGCCCGACACGGCGACCTGGGTGGTGAAGGGCTCGCCGACGTACGCGACGGGCGCGTTCGTGCTGGAGAAGTACAGGGCGTCCTTCGTGCTGGTGCTGCTGGTGGAGGTGGTGGTGGACCCGCAGCTGCTCAGGAGCAGGCCCAGCGCGGCCGCCGGCAGGACGAGGCGTACAGGTGACATGCCTCAGTGTACGCAGCGTTGCGTGGGGAGGTATGAGGGGAGGGCGGCGTGGCCCGGCCCTGGCCTGCCGGGTCAGTCGCCCGGCTGTGCGGGGAGGGTGCGGCTGCCGGGCGTGGCCTGAGCGGGCAGCTGGGAGGCAGGGGGCTGGGCCTGTGGGGGCAGGGTTTGGGGGGGCAGGGTGCGCGGCAGGTGCCGCCACAGGGCGAGCACGCACACGCCCGCCACGCCGGCGAGCGCGGCGAGACCCCATTTCGGGCCGAGCGGGCCGCCCTGCGCGATCATGCTGCTGGAGATGATCGCGCCGAGCGGGGCGGACCCGACGAGCACCAGCGAGTACAGGCTCATGACGCGGCCGCGCAGGGCGTTCGGGACGGTGAGCTGCACGCTGCTGTTGGCAGAGATGAGGAACGTCAGCATGGCAAAGCCGCAGCAGGCGAGGACGGCGGCCGCGATCACGCCTCCCGGCGCGACGGCGAGCGCGAGACCGGACGCGAGGAGCAGGACTGCACCGAGCCGCAGGTTCCGCAGGGGGTTGGGTCTGCTGGCCTGCCACAGCGCGCCGATCATGGCGCCCACCCCGAACGACGCGTTCAGGAAGCCGAAGCCCGCCTCGCGCAGGCCGTACACGGCGCGGGCGAAGTACGGGATGATGACGTTGAAGTTGATGATGGTGAGGCTGAGCAGCCCGAGCAGAATGAGGGTGTTGCGGATGCTGGGCGTGCGGCGCACGTAGCGCAGGCCCTCGGCGATGTCGGTGAGGACGGCGGGGCGGCCACCCGTCTCGCGGGGCGGGAACGGGAGGGTCGCGATGACCCACAGCACCACCACGAAGGACGCGACGTTGAGGTAGAAGGGCACGGCGAGCCGGGCGAGGTTGTCGGCGTTGCCGCCGCCGAGCAGAGTGACGCCGAGCGCGGCGACCACGCCGAACACCGCCTGCCCGAGCGTGCGAGACACGTTGAAGGACAGGCTGTTGAGCGCGACGGCGTTCGCGAAGTCCTCGCGCGGCACGAAGTCCGAGGCGAGGGTCTGGCGGGCGGGCATGTCGAAGGCGTTCGCCATGCCGCTCACGAAGGCGAGGACCATGACGAGCGGCAGCGTGACGACGCCGAGGTGGGTGGTGACGGCGAGCACGAGGGCCGTGACCATCAGGACGCTCTGGGTGGCGAGCAGGATGCGGCGGCGCGGGGCGCGGTCGATGACGGCCCCGGCGAAGAGGGACAGCAGGAGGCTGGGCGTGAACTGCGCGACGGTCACCCAGCCGAGGGCGGCGCTGTTGTTGTTCGTGAGTTCCAGCACGAGGTAGGACTGGGCGGTGGTCTGCATCCAGCTGCCGACGAGGCTGAGCATCTGCGACTGCCAGTACCGGCGGAAGTGCGGCCAGCGCAGGGCGTGGAAGGTGCGTTCCTTCCACGCTCGGGCGGCGCCGAGCGCGCCCTGGTGGGTGGGCCGGGCGTCCGGCTCCGGGTCCGGTGGCGTGTCTGGTGTGGGCCGGGCCGCGCTGTGGGGTCCGGCGTCGCTTCTTGCCCCGTTCATGCGGTCAGGATAGCGGCGTGGCGCGTGTGGAATGGTGGTGAGGTGTGGTGCGGCGGGTGTCCGTGTGGCGGGAACAGCGGCGTGGCTGACACGGCCATGACGTTTTGGTGGGAGTGGTCTTCATTTCTGGGGGGGAGGGCACGTGTGGGGCGCCCAAGAACAGGCCACTTGCAACGAATTGCCCTCTGAAACGTTTTCATGGCAATGTAACGCCGTATAAACAACTTTTTACTCCTGATTGTTGCCGGACTAGACATGAAAAGTACATTGACTTCTCCTCAAGACCTCCTTACAATGCGGCATCTCTAAGGCGAATCACCGCAGACAGCGGTGACGCAGGAGTTTTGGCAGTGCAGGACCTTTCGGAGGCTTCATGAAGAAACTCGGTCTTTCCATCCTGACCCTCGGCGCTCTGAGCATGGGCGGCGCCCATGCCGCCACCGTCATCAAGATCGCCAGCATGTCCCCTCTCTCCGGCGGCAGCAGCGACCTGGGCCTCCAGATCCGCAACGCCACCGAACTGGCCATCAAGGACAACAAGGCGGCCTTCAAGGCGCTGGGCTTCGACCTGCAGTTCGTCGCGTACGACGACCAGGGCGACCCCACCACCGGCACTGCCAACGCCCGCCGCATCGCGGCCGACAACAGCATCCTCGCGATGGTCGGCACCCTGAACTCGGGCGTCGTCATCCCCAGCAGCGAAGTGCTGGCCCCCAGCCACGTCGCCATCGTGTCGCCCGCCAACACCAACCCCAAGGTCACGGACCGCGGCCTCGCCAACATGAACCGCATCTGCGCCCGCGACGACTCGCAGGGCCCCGCCGGCGCGGACTTCCTCGTCAACACCCTCAAGGCCAAGAAGGTCTACGTCCTGAACGACAAGACCCCCTACGGCCAGGGCCTCGCGGACGCCGCCGAAGCCTTCATGAAGACCAAGGGCACGACCATCGTGGCCTCGGAAGGTACCGAGGAGAAGAGCGACTTCTCCAGCATCATCACCAAGATCCAGGCGCTGCGCCCCGACGCGATCTACTTCGGCGGCCTGTACGGCCAGGTCGGCCCCTTCGCCAAGCAGCTGCGCGAGAAGGGCATCACCATTCCAGTCATGGGCGGCGACGGCTACGACAGCCCCGACCTGCTGACCCTCGCGGGCGCGGGCGCCAAGGACATCTACTTCACCACCGTCGCGCCGCCCCTGAACGCCGTGCCGACCGCGCGCGTCCTCGCCAGCCGCTACAAGGCCGCGTACAAGAAGGAACTCGCGGGCTTCGGCATCATGGGCTACGACAGCGCCAAGGTCGTCATCACCGGCGTCCTGAACGCCATCAAGGCCAACGGCAACAAGCTCCCCACCCGCACGCAGGTCGAGACGGCCATCCGCAAGACCAACATCACGACCGGCCTGCTGACTGGCGCCATCGACTTCAACAGCATCGGTGACCGCACCAGCGCCAAGATGTACATCATCCAGGTCAAGAACGACGCCAGCAACAAGCTGGACTTCAGCACCGCCGGCACCGTCACGGTGAAAGTCAACAAGCAGTAATCGCCCAAACTCTTCACACGGGGGCGGGCCGGAGGCGTAAAGCACCCGGCCCGCCCCCGACCTTTGCAGGTCCCGCGCCCACTGCGTATGCTGAGGCGCCCCCCGTTCAGCGTCACCCTTTTCGCACGACCCCGCCTGTTTCCGGACCCCGCCGTTTCGTCGGCCTTCCGTCCACCGGATTCCCCTTCCGGTTCGCTGGCCCCCCGTGACCACCGGCCTGACGGACACATCGCCCGTCGTGAGGCACCTGGCCCGTTTTCAGACCGACCCGCCCCCGAAGCCGGGTTCCTCCATTCATCAGAACAGGGATTTGCGGCTCGTCGCCCGACTCACCCGTCCGGTCCCGTGGGGACGCCAGCCACGTCCGGCCCCCCGCCCGCACCCCACCGTCCCAGAGGTCAGCTATGGATATTGTTCTTCCCGTCTTGTCGAGCGTGCTGGTCAACGGGCTGCTGCTGGGCATCCTGTACGCCATCATCGCGCTCGGGTACACCATGGTGTACGGCATCCTGCAGCTCATCAACTTCGCGCACTCGGAAGTGTTCGTGACCGGCGCCATCGTCGGCTACGAGGTGTTCCGCGTCCTCACGCCCACCAGCCTCAACCCGTACCTGATCCTCGTGATCGCCCTCGTGGTCGCCATGATCGTGTCGGGCCTGCTGAACGTGCTCATCGAGCGCCTCGCGTACCGGCCGCTGCGCAGCGCGCCGAAACTCGTGCCGCTCATCTCCGCCATCGGCGTGTCGTTCATCCTGCAGGACCTGCTGCGCCTCTTCGAGGGCCTGCAGGGCCGCTTCGACCTGGCCGTGAACGTCCCCACCGCCTTCAACCAGCCGCTCCCCTTCCAGCCGCTCGGCGTGAGCATCCAGGTCAAGGACCTGATCCTGCTGGTGGTGGGCGCCGTGATGCTGTTCGGCCTGAACCGCCTCGTGAACCACAGCCGCGTGGGCCGCGCCATTCGCGCCGTCGCGCAGGACCGCGTCACGGCGGGCCTGATGGGCATCGACAGCAACCGCATGATCGCGCTGACCTTCGCCATCGGCGGGGCGCTCGGCGGAGTGGGCGGCGTGCTGTTCGCCATGAAGTTCCCGAACCTCAACGCGTACAGCGGCACCATTCCCGGCATCAAGGCCTTCAGCGCGGCCGTGCTGGGCGGCATCGGCAGCATTCCCGGCGCGGTGCTGGGCGGGCTGGTGCTGGGCCTCATCGAGAACTTCCTGGGCGTCATCTCGATCTTCGGGAGCGTCTTCCCGAAACTGGCGTTCCTGGGCGCCATCAAGGCTGAGTACAAGGACGTCGGCGCGTTCATCGCCCTGATCGTGATCCTGATCTTCAAACCGTCCGGTCTGCTCGGCCGGAACACCACGGAGAAAGTATGACCGCGTCTCCCCTGCTCCCCAAGAAAGCCCGTCCCGGCGCGCCGGACCGGACCGTGCCGCTCGTGATCTACACGGTCGTCACGGCGCTCCTGCTGTTCCTGGCGCTCGGTGACCTCGTGCCGGGCGTGAAGTTCCCGGCCGTGATCACGTCCTCGCTGTTCCTGCTGTTCCTCGGCAGTCTGCTGCTCGCCTTCCAGTGGCGCGCGAACACGGTCGTGAAGCTCGTGATCGCGGTGGCGGCCCTGCTCGTGATCATTCCGGACATCGGCCGCCTGAACGGCTCGTACTTCGACCTCGCCATCCAGATGTGCATCTTCGCGGCGCTCGCGCTGGGCCTGAACATCGTGGTGGGCCAAGCGGGCCTGCTCGACCTGGGGTACGTGGCGTTCTTCGCGGTGGGCGCGTACCTGTGGGGCGTGTTCGGCAGCGGGCAGTTCCAGCAGATCGTGAAGTCCGACCTGCCGTACACGCCGCTCACCGTCACGGCGTGGCTGGCGCCGCTGCTGCTCGCCGTGGTCGGCGCAGCCGGGTACGCCTGGATGAAAGGCATCGACCGGGCGCACCCCGGCGCCATGAAGCCCAAGGGCCCGCAGCGACTCGCGCGTGCCGTGGCCGTGACGCTCGTGGTGATCGGGGTGGTGTCGGCCCTGGTGTTCGTCGCGACGCTCGTCAACGCGGCCATCACCAGCTACTACAGCGGGCACGCGGCGGCCCTCGTGTCGCTCGCGAACGGCGTGAACCCGAACCTCTTCTGGCTGTTCATCGTGCTGGCCGTCGCGGCGGCCGCCATCGTGGGCGTCTTGATCGGCCTGCCGGTCCTGAAGCTGAAGGGCGACTACCTCGCGATCGTGACGCTGGGTCTCGGTGAAGTGATCCGCGTCTTCGCGAACAACATGACCAAGTACACGAACGGACCGCAGGGCATCACGAGCATCACGACAGCGCCCGCACCGTGGCTCGACAGCATCGCGGGCAGCCTGAAGTTCCAGCCGGAGCAGTTCAAGCTGTTCTTCCTGTACTTCCTGGTGCTGGCCGTGATCGCGGTCGTCATCACCGTCAACGTCCGACTCGGCAACAGCAACATCGGGCGCGCGTGGGTCGCGATCCGTGAGGACGAGCTCGCCGCGCAGGCCATGGGCGTGCCGCTCGTCCGCACCAAGATCCTGGCCTTCGCGACCGGCGCGAGCTTCGCGGGCGTGATGGGCGTCGTGTTCGCCGCCAAGCAGCAGTTCATCTCGCCGGAGAGCTTCAGTTACTTCCAGAGCATCGGGGTGCTGACCATGGTGATCCTGGGCGGCATGGGCAACATCGCGGGCGTGATCCTGGGCGCGGTCGTCGTCACGTGGATCAACCTGTCGGTCCTGCCGGGCCTGTCCGAAACCATCCAGTCGAGCTTCCCCGGCCTGAACAGCAACCTCGACCCCGCCAAGTACAACCGCCTTCTGTTCGGTCTGGTGCTCGTGCTGATGATGCTGTTCCGCCCGGAAGGCCTGCTGCCCAGCACGCGCCAGCGCCTGATGATGCACGAGAACGACGACACCGACCCCGCAGACGACAGCCTGAACGTGGACGGCGCGCAGGGCGGCGCGCTCGGCACAGGCGCGACCGGCATGCCGGACGTGCGCTCGCCCGGCCTGTCCCCACGCAGCGAAGACAAGCGCACCGGAGGCAAACAGTGAGCGCCCTGACCCCCAACCCCAAAGGCAGCGTCCTGAGCGTCCGGGGCCTGACCAAGACCTTCGGCGGCCTGCTCGCCGTGAACAGCGTGGACCTCGAGGTGCCGCGCGCCAGCATCGTGTCCGTGATCGGACCGAACGGTGCGGGCAAGACGACCTTCTTCAACATGATCACCGGCATCTACGAACCGGACAGCGGCGTCATCGAACTGGACGGCACGGACCTCGTGGGCCTGCGCCCCGATCAGGTGACGGGGGCCGGCATCGCGCGCACCTTCCAGAACATCCGCCTGTTCGCGTCCATGACCGCCGAGGAAAACATCCTGGTGGGCCGCCACCCGCGCCTCAAGGCCGGGTACGTGGACGCGCTGTTCCGCACGCGCCGCTTCCGGGAGGACGAGGACAGCGCCCGCGAGGCCGCGCAGGTGCTGCTGGACTTCGTGGGCCTGAAACGCCAGTCGCAGGAGCTGTCCACCAGCCTCCCGTACGGCGACCAGCGCCGCCTGGAGATCGCGCGCGCGCTCGCCACGAACCCCAAGGTGATCCTGCTGGACGAACCGGCCGCCGGCATGAACCCGCGCGAGACGGAGAACCTCAAGGCACTGATCCGCGCGGTGCGTGACGACCTGGGCGTGACGGTCGTGCTGATCGAGCACGACATGCGCCTCGTGATGACCCTGTCGGAGCACATCACGGTGCTGGATTACGGCACCAAGATCGCCGAGGGCCTCCCGCACGTCATCCGCAACAACCCCAAGGTCATGGAAGCGTACCTCGGCCGCGGCGCCGCCGCCGGCGAGTACGGCAAACAGGAAGGAGGGGCCAGTGCTTGACACCCCCGGAACGCAGAGCAGCCCCGTGAGCGGCACCGGCACGCCGATGCTGGAGCTGCGGGACATCCACACGTACTACGGTCACATCCACGCGCTCAAAGGCATCACGCTGGACGTCATGCAGGGCGAGATCATCGCGCTGATCGGCGGCAACGGCGCGGGCAAGACGACTACGCTGCGCACCATTTCCGGCATGCAGCGCCCCAAGAGCGGCACGCTCCGCTACCTGGGCAAGGACATCGCGGGCGTGCGGCCCGACCAGATCATGCTGCAGGGCATGAGTCACGTGCCGGAAGGCCGCCGCATCTTCGGGCAGCTGACGGTGCGCGAGAACCTGGAGATCGGCGCGTACACCGTCACGGACCGCGCCGTGATCCAGAGCCGCATCGAGGAGGGCTTCGAGTTCTTCCCGCGCCTGCGGGAACGCGAGAAGCAGCTCGGCGGGACGCTGTCCGGCGGCGAGCAGCAGATGCTCGCCATCGCGCGCGCCCTGATGGTCGCGCCGAAACTGCTGCTTCTGGACGAGCCGAGCATGGGGCTGTCGCCGCTGTTCGTGGAGACGATCTTCGACATCGTGGAGCGCCTGAACCGCGAGCGCGGCACCACGATCCTGCTGGTGGAGCAGAACGCCAGCATGGCGCTCGGCATCGCGAAGCGCGCGTACGTGCTGCAGACGGGCGAGATCCGCCTGCAGGGCCCGGCGGCGGAGATCGCCAGCAACGAGAGCGTCCGCAAGGCGTACCTCGGCGAGGACTGAGCCTCACCGCGCACGCCAGGCGTCCGACAGTTCCGGCCCGGAATCCTGTTCCTGCCCTCTACTTGGGGGCGGCGGGGCGGGATTCCGGGCGTTCCGTCTGTGACGGGTGCGCGGGTGCGACCGGTCCTGAAAACGTGCTGCAACCTTTCGGTTGACACGTCATGGGGAGCGCCCTACTCTAGTTCCCAGCGTTAACTGTGCTGTAGATGTCCTTTCATCTCAGACTTATGTCGGTCCGGTGTCCTTCGGCTCATGCTCACGTCGCGGTCAACAGCGGGAACGATCTTCTCCGTCCGGGTCAGCCCAGGCGGACGTTCGCGGATCATGAGGTCCGCCGCTGTCCCGCATCATCACTTCAAGGATTGGAGGAAGACATGAAGAAATACGTTCTGACCGCACTTCTGGGAGCGTCCATGCTGGGCAGCGCCTCGGCCGCCACGCTCGTGTACGGCGGCAACGGCGAGCCCGTCAGCCTGGAGCCCGGCAACATCACGGACGGCATCAGCATCACCGTGCAGCGCCAGATCTACGACACCCTCGTGGACTTCAAGGACGGCACGACCGATCCCGTGCCCGGCCTCGCCGTGAGCTGGAAGAGCAACGCCGACGCGACCAGCTGGACCTTCAAGCTGCGTCAGGGCGTGAAGTTCCAGGACGGGACGCCCTTCAACGCGGACGCCGTGGTCTTCAACTGGAACAGGTTCTGGGACGCCAAGGACCCGAACGGCTTCCGTGACCAGGGCCGCACCTTCGAGATCATGGGCGACCTGCTCGGCGGCTTCAAGGGCGACAAGACGGCCGTCATCAAGAGCATCGTGAAGGTGGACGACAGCACCGTGCGCTTCGACCTGAACAGCGGCAACAGCGTGTTCCCCGTCGTGATCGGCAGCGGGTACTTCGGCATCGCCAGCCCCACCGCCATCAAGGCGCAGGGCGCGAAGTACGGCACGCCCGCCAGCACCCCGGTCGGCACGGGTCCCTTCAGCTTCGTGAGCTGGAAGACCGGTGACGCCGTGACGCTGAAGGCGAACACCGCGTACTGGGGTCCGAAGCCCCGCGTGGACACGCTCGTGATCCGCAGCATCAAGGACGCCTCGCAGCGCCTGAACGAACTGAAGGCCGGCACCATCGACTTCACGTCCGACCTGACGCCCGACTCCCTGAACGCCGTGAAGAGCGACCGGAACCTGACGGCCGTCCTGAAGCCCAGCTTCAACGTCGGCTTCGTGAGCATGAACAACAAGAACCCCATCCTGGCGAAGCAGGCGGTCCGCACGGCGCTCAGCATGGCGATCAACAAGAAGGAGATCGCGGCGGCCTTCTGGAACGGCCTCGCGGTCAGCAACTCCAGCTTCCTGCCGCCCGTCATGAGCTGGGCGAACAGCAAGGACGTGCCCAGCGACTACAAGTACGACCCTGCCGCCGCGAAGAAGATGCTCGCCGACGCCGGGTACGCCAACGGCTTCAGCGTGGACCTGTGGTACATGCCCGTCAGCCGCCCGTACTTCCCCACCCCCAAGCCCATCGCGGAAGCGATCGCGGCCGACCTGTCCGCCATCGGCGTGAAGGTCAACCTGAAGACCGAGGACTGGGCCAAGTACCTGCAGGACCGCAACAAGGAGCCCGGCTTCGACATGTACATGATCGGCTGGACGGGCGACTACGGTGATCCGGACAACTTCTACGGCGCGTACTACGGCGCGAACGCCAGCGACGACATCAACTACAACCCCGCCTCGCTGCAGAACCTGCTGGAGCAGGGCCGCGCCGCCCTCACCCAGGCCGACAAGGCCAAGGTGTACAGCCAGCTGCACGAGCTGACCTACAAGGCCGCGTTCCGCATCCCGATGGTGCACAGCCAGCCGCTCGCCGCGTCGCGCAGCTACGTCAAGAACTGGGTGCCCAGCCCGCTGGGCAGCGAGGCGTTCAACCGCATCATCCTCGTCGGCAAGAAGTAACCCCGGTCACGGGTTCCTGACCCCGGTCACGCGCAGCCCCCGTCATTCGACATGATGGGGGCTGTCGCCTGCCCCCTCCCCTCCCGGCCGTTCCCGGACCGTCTGGACTGCACCGCCTGTCCGTTCTTCCCCCGGAACGCGTCTCTTTCCTTCTCGTTCCACTCGGACTGAACCCGCACACCCCATAGGATTCAATCGGAATCCGTATCAAAGGAGCCTCTCTTGGGCGTTTTCGTACTTCGCCGCCTCTGGCGAACCCTGCTGGTGCTGCTCGGCATCAGCGTGGTGGTGTTCGCGTTCGTGCGCGCACTGCCCGGCGATCCGGCCACCGCGATCCTCGGTGAGCGCGCCAACCCCGAGTCCGTCGCGCGCCTCACCAAGCAGCTCGGCCTGGACAAACCCTGGTTCCTGAACGTGCAGGACCCCGCGCACCTCTTCGACGCGCAGTACCCCCGGTACCTGAACAAGGTCCTGCACGGCGACCTCGACAAGGGTCAGAAATCGCAGATTCCCGTCTCCGACGAACTGCGTAACCGCTTCCCGGCCACCATCGAACTGTCGCTCGCGGCGATGTTCTTCGCGCTGATCGTGGGCCTCCCGGCGGGCATCCTGGCGGCCCTGCGCCGCAACAGTGCCTGGGACAGCCTCGCGACGACCATCAGCCTGCTCGGCGTGAGCATGCCGGTCTTCTGGCTGGGCCTGCTGCTCAGTTACTTCTTCGCGGTGGTGCTCGGCTGGTTCCCGCCCAGCGCGCGCCTCTCAACCGGCCTGGACATCCAGCCCGTCACGGGCATGTACGTGCTGGACGGCCTGCTGCGCGGGCGGCTCGACGTGAGCCTGAACGCCCTGCAGCACCTCGTGCTGCCCGCCATCACGCTCGGCAGCATCCCCATGGCGATCACGGCCCGCATCACGCGCAGCTCGCTGCTGGAGGTGCTCGGGCAGGATTACGTGCGGACCGCGAAGGCGAAGGGCCTCGCGCCGCGCATCGTGACGCTGAAGCACGCGCTGCGTAACGCGCTGCTGCCGGTCGTGACCGTGATCGGCCTGCAGACGGGCCTGCTGCTGGGCGGCGCGGTCCTCACCGAGACGATCTTCAGCTGGCCGGGCCTCGGCTCGTGGCTGTACGACGCGATCTCGGGCCGCGACTACCCCGTCATCCAGGGCGGCGTGATCTTCGCGGCGCTCGTGGTGAGCGTCGTGAACCTGCTCGTGGACCTCAGCTACGCCCTCCTCGACCCGAGGATCCAGTACCGATGAACGCGCACGCCAAGCCCGCCGGGCACGCGCGCCGCGCCCCGGCCGCACAGGGAGTCCCCATGCACCACCATTCGCGCGCGGGAGGTGAGGCATGACGGCCACCGTCCAGCCCGCCCGCCGCGCCCAGCAGAACGTCTTCTGGAAACGCTTTCGGCGCAGCACGCCCGGCAAGATCGGCGCGGTGATGGTGCTGGTGTTCGTGATCGCCGCGGTCCTCGCCCCGATCCTGCACCCCTACGACGCGAGCCGCGACCTCGATTACCGCTACCGGCTCGCGCCGCCCAGCGTGTCCGCAGTGTGGGACAAGGACGCCGCCGCCAAGTACACGGACCCCGTGAGCGGCAAGGTGGATTACGGGCGGCACATCTTCGGGACCGACAACCTCGGGCGTGACGTGGCCGTGCGCGTCTGGCACGGCGCGCGCGTCAGCCTGATCATCGGGATCGTGGCGACCGCCATCGCGCTCGTGATCGGGAGCGTGCTCGGCCTGCTCGCCGGGTACTTCGGCGGGCTGCTCGACAGCACGCTCGGGTACGTCACGGACGTGCTGCTGGCCTTCCCGAGCATCCTGATCGCCATCGGCATCGCCAGCATCAGCAACCTGCCGGGACTGTACACGGTCATGCTGGCCGTCAGCATCCCACAGGTGCCGCTGTACCTGCGCCTCACGCGCAGCGTGGTCCTCAGTGTCCGCGAGCGGGAGTTCGTGCAGGCGGCCGGGGCGCTCGGTGCCGGGAACGGCCGCATGCTGTACCGGCACGTCCTGCCGAACAGCCTCTCGCCGCTGATCGTGCAGGGCGCGCTCAGCATCGCCACGGCGACCATCGAGGCGGCCGCGCTGGGCTTCCTGGGGCTGGGCGTGCCGCCGCCGAACCCCGAGTGGGGCACCATGCTGTCCGACAGCCGCGAGTACTACACGTCCGCCGCGTGGACCATGATCTTCCCGGGCCTCGCGATCCTGTTCACGGTGCTGGGCTTCAACCTGCTCGGCGACGGCCTGCGTGACGTGCTCGACCCGCGCAGCACCCAGTAAACGCAGCACCCAGTAAGCGCAGCGCGCAGCGAAAAGCAGACCGGTTCGGGGCACTCCATGACGGGGTGCCCTGAACCTTTTCTTGAGGTGCGGTGGGGGTGCGGCGCGCGGCACAGTTGCCGGGCGGCCGCGTCCATACAGTGCCGTCATGACCGATGCCACGAGCACGCCGCACCTGTTCAAGCCCCTGAAACTGCACGGCCTGACCGTCCCGAACCGGATCGTGGTGTCGCCGATGTGCATGTACAGCGCCAAGAACGGCTTCGCGAACGACTTTCATCTCGCGCACCTGGGCGGCTTCGCGCTGGGCGGCGCGGGCCTGATCCTGACGGAAGCGGCGGCCGTGAGTCCGGAAGGACGCATCACGCCGGACGACCTGGGCATCTGGAGTGACGATCACATCGCGGGGCTGGGACACGTCGTGGATTTCGCGCACACGCAGGGCGCGTTGATCGGGGTGCAGCTGGCACACGCGGGCCGCAAGGCGAGCACGTGGTCCCCGTGGCGCGGGTCGGGCGCCGTGCCGGACGAGCAGGGCGCGTGGACGGTGCTGGGGCCGGACGCCCAGCCGTACAGCAGCGCGTACCCGGTGCCGACCGCAATGACGCGCGAGGACATCGCGAAGGTCGTGACGGATTTCGTGGCGGCGACGCGACGCGCCCTCATGGCGGGCTTCGACGTGGTGGAGGTGCATGCCGCGCACGGGTACCTGCTGCACCAGTTCATGTCGCCGCTCTCGAACTCCCGCACGGACGAGTACGGGGGGAGTTTCGAGAACCGGGTGCGGCTGGTGGTGGACGTGAGCCGCGCCGTGCGTGAGGCGTTCCCGTCGCACCTGCCGGTGTTCGTGCGCGTGAGCGCCACCGACTGGGCGGAGGGCGGGTGGACACTGGACGAGACGGTGCAGCTCGCGCGGCTGCTGATGGAGGTGGGCGTGGACGTGCTGGACGTGTCGAGCGGCGGTCTGACGTCCGCGCAGCAGATTCAGGTGGGGCCAGGGTATCAGGTGCCGTTCGCGCAGGCGGTCCGGGCTCAGACGGGCATGACGACCATGGCGGTCGGCATGATCACCGAGCCCCTGCAGGCGGAGGAGGTGCTGGCGGCGGGCCACGCGGACCTCGTGGCGCTCGCGCGGGAATTCCTGCGCGACCCGAGGTGGCCGCAGCGGGCCGCGCACGAGCTGGGGACGCGCATTCCCGTGCCGGACCAGTACGCGCGCGCCGTCCGCTGGTAGGTCGCACTCCGGCAGGGAGAACGGGGAGGGCGCCCGCCTTCATGGAGCCCTGACGTTCCCCGAATGCGGTTCACACAATGACGTGGGGCGGCGCGCGCCGCATTATCCTGCCGTGGAGGAGCGGAAGCGGGTACGATGGCGGTACAGTCCTCAGCGCGCAGTTCCGAAGTTTACCGTGCCGTTTTCGCCGTGCCGTCCGCCCACCTGACCCGTCCATCCACTGTTCCCGGAGGTTTTCCATGACCATTCTCGACCGTCTGTCCCGCCTGATTCGCGCCAACGTCAACGACCTGATCGGCAAGGCGGAGGACCCCACCAAGATCATCGACCAGACGCTGCTCGACATGCGCGAGGCGTACAGCGAGGCTCGCAGCGAGGTGGCGGGCGCCATGGCGCAGGCCGCGAAGCTGGAACGCGAGTCGAACACCAACCGGCAGCTGGCCGCCGAGTACGGCGAGAAGGCCGAACAGGCCCTCCGTGCGGGCAGCGAGGACCTCGCCCGTGAGGCGCTGCGCCGCAAGCAGAACCACACGGATCTCGCGGAGGGCTTCGCCGCGCAGCTCAAGACGACGTCCGTCACGGTGGACAGCCTGAAGACGC
Organism: Deinococcus aquiradiocola; assembly: GCF_014646915.1. Taxonomy (NCBI): domain Bacteria; kingdom Thermotogati; phylum Deinococcota; class Deinococci; order Deinococcales; family Deinococcaceae; genus Deinococcus; species Deinococcus aquiradiocola. The sequence continues at coordinate 634,782 of NZ_BMOE01000001.1, forward strand.
AGCTGCGGGCGCTCGAAGCGAAGATCGACGAGATGGAGTCTCGCCGTCAGCTGCTCGCGGCGCGCGCGCAGACCGCGCAGGCGTCCGGCACGCTCGAGAAGGCCAGCGGCTTCGACAAGGCGGGCGGCGCGATGGGCGCCTTCGACGACATGGAGCGCAAGGTGGCCGCCATGGAGGACCGCAACAACGCCTCCGCGCAGCTGCGCGAGGAGGGCGACATCGACGCGCAGCTCAAGAACCTGGGCCGCGACAAGACCCTCGACGACGAACTGGCGGCCCTGAAGGCCAAGGTGCAGGGCGGCACGCCCGGCGGGAACGGCAGCACTTCCTGACGCGCCGCACATGAACCGGGGGGGTGCCTGCGTGCACCCCCCCGGTGTTTGTCTGGACGCGGCGCGGGACGGGTGCCGGGAGCGTCCGGGGGGCGTGGAGTGATTCGCATGGCTGTGGCGACGTGGGCCGATTCGCGCGTGAGAAATGGAGGGAACTTCATGCGTTTTGACATTCCGTCGGCGCGTTTCCCGCTATGCTCTTGCGCATGAGAGCCCGTCGTCCTACCGCCGTCCTGTCCGGGCGGCTGCCCGCGCTGCTGCTGCCGCTCCTGCTCGCCGCCTGCGCCCCCACACAGCAGAAGCAGGAGGCGCCCGTGACCGCCAGCACCAGCGTGAGCCGGGTGTCGTTCTACCCGTCCGAGGCGGGCCTCGCCTGGACGTACCTCCCGGACGGCGAGGACGCGGGCGGCGTGCCGTACGTGCTGCGCGCCACCGGCCCGTCCCTGTTCGGGAACGTGCAGGCGCAGACGTTCACGCTCACGGGGCGCGGCGCGCAGCAGACGAGTTACCACCTGATGTCCGCGCAGGGCTCGCAGCTGCTCGGGTTCCGCAAGCCGGGCCTGAGCGTGCGGCTCGACCCGCCGTGGCAGGAGCTCCCGCCCGTCGACGCGTGGCGGGTGGGCCTCGCGTGGTCCGGGGAGAGCAACATCGCCGTGCAGTCCGACGACGGCCTGACGAACACGTCCGGCAAGGTCAACTACAGTTACCGCGTCCTCGACCAGCGGGACGTCACGATCCGCGGGCGGTCGTACCGCGTGTGGGTCGTGAACCGTCAGATCACGGACACGGTCGGCGGGCTGTTCCCGCGCTCGCAGGAGGAGTGGTTCACGCCGTACGTCGGGGACGTGCGCACGCCCGAGGGCCTGCTGCTCACCGACCGCAACTTCACGGGAGGGCAATGATGACCGCAGACGCGAAAAAACCCCAGCTGCCGGGCAGCAGCACCCCGCTGCTCGACACCATCGACTCGCCCGACGACCTGAAGAAGCTGCGGCGCGACCAGCTCCCCGCCCTGGCGGCCGAACTGCGGCAGGAGATCGTGCAGCTCGCCGCGCCGGGCGGCCTGCACCTCGCGAGCAGCCTGGGCGCCACGGACCTGATCGTGGCGCTGCACTACGTGCTCAACAGCCCCCGTGACCGCATCCTGTTCGACGTGGGGCACCAGGCGTACGCGCACAAGCTCCTGACGGGCCGCCGCGCGCAGATGCCGACCATCAAGAAGGAAGGCGGCCTGAGCGGCTTCACAAAGGTGACGGAGTCTCCGCACGACGCGATCACGGTCGGGCACGCCAGCACCAGTCTCGCCAACGCGCTCGGCATGGCGACCGCCCGCGACGCGCTCGGGCAGGACTACAAGGTGGCCGCCGTGATCGGGGACGGCGCCCTGACGGGCGGCATGGCGCTCGCCGCGCTGAACACCATCGGGGACACGGGGCGGCGCATGCTGATCGTGCTGAACCACAACGAGATGAGCATCTCGGAGAACGTGGGCGCCATGAGCAAGTTCATGCGGACCCTGCAGGTCCAGAAGTGGTTCCAGGAGGGCGAGGGGGCCAGCAAGAAGGCCCTGAATGCCGTGAGCCGCCCGCTGTCGGACTTCATGAGCCGCGCCAAGTCCAGCACGCGGCACTTCTTCGACCCGGCCAGCATCAATCCCTTCGCGGCGATGGGCGTGCGGTACGTCGGGCCGGTGGACGGGCACAACATTCAGGAACTCGTGTACCTGATGGAGCGCCTCGTGGAGCTGGACGGGCCGACCATCCTGCACGTCGTGACGCGCAAGGGCAAAGGCCTCGCGTACGCCGAGGAGGACCCCATCAAGTGGCACGGCCCCAGCCGCTTCGACCCGGCGACCGGTCAGAGCGTGCCCGGCGCGGCCGCCCCGGCAGGCGCGCCCGTGCGGCAGAGCTGGAGCGCGGCGTTCGGGGAGGCCATGACGGAACTCAGCCGTCAGGACCCGCGCGCGTACGTGATCACGCCCGCCATGCGCGAGGGATCGGGCCTCGTCGGGTACAGTCAGGCGCACCCGAACCGCTATCTGGACGTGGGCATCGCGGAGGAGGTCGCCGTGACGGCCGCCGCCGGGATGGCCCTGCAGGGCCTGAAGCCGGTCGTGGCGATCTACAGCACGTTCCTGCAGCGCGCGTACGATCAGGTGCTGCACGACGTGGCGATCGAGGACCTGGACGTGGTGTTCGCCATCGACCGGGGCGGCGTGGTCGGCGCGGACGGCGCGACGCACAACGGCGTCTTCGACCTGAGCTTCATGCGCAGCATCCCGAACGTCCGGATCGGTCTGCCGCGCACGGCGCTGGAGTTGCGCGGCATGCTGAAGGAAGCGATGCGGGTGGGCGGGCCGGTCGCGATCCGTTACCCGCGCGGCGACACCCTCAAGGCCCCCGCGAACGCGTGGCCGGACCTGCAGTGGGGCACGTGGGAGCGCCTGCAGGCCGGGGACGACGTGGTGGTCCTGGCGGGCGGCAAGGCGCTGGAGTACGCCGAGGCGGCCCTGCACGACCTGCCGGGCGTGGGGCTCGTGAACGCCCGTTTCGTGAAGCCGCTCGACACGGCCATGCTGCGGGACATCGCGTCGCGTGCGCGCGCCATCGTGACAGTCGAGGACAACACCGTGGTCGGCGGCTTCGGCGCGGCGGTGCTGGAGGCGCTCGCGTCGTGGGGCGTGCAGGTGCCGGTGCGGGTGCTGGGCATCCCAGACGAGTTCCAGGAGCACGCGACGGTGGAGCGCGTGCACGCCCGCAGCGGCATCGACGCGCAGGCGATCCGTACCGTGCTGGCCGAGCTGGGCGTGGACGTGCCGCTCGGCGTATAACACCGCTTCACACCTTCGGGAGGCCGCCGCGAGAGTTGCTGGCGGCCACTTCCCTGTTCCCTGTCTGCGCACGGTGACGTTGCCTGGCCTCCGGTCACCAGCCGCCGGGCGGGGGCAGGTCGAGGTCCACGGTGACCGGGTATCCCTGCTGACGCAGCAGCGTGACGACCTGCCCCTTGTGGTGGAATTCGTGGGTGACGGGGTGCAGGACGAGCCAGCGTGCCGTCACCTGCCGCGTGGTTCCAGCCATCCCGGTGACGGTGAAGGGCTCGCCGGTCTGCATACGCGTGCAGGTGAGTGCGCGGTGCAGCAGGGCGTCCACGCGTTCGAAGCGGGCGGTGAGTTCGGGCAAGGGTTCGGGGTACGGAGCGAAGTCCCAGTCGTCTTCCAGCAGGGTGCGGCCCACCCAGCCGCCGTAGCAGTCGGCGACGTGCGTGAGGGTGCTCAGGACGCTGCCCTGGCCGTACTCGGGCGGAGCGGCGTGCAGGACGCGTTCCGGGAGGGTCTGCAGGGACGCGAGGAGGTCGGCGCGCATCCGGCGCGTCTGGTCGATCAGGAAGGGCAGGGTGCCGGGCATGCTCCAGTGTGCCGCGCGGCCGGTGGAGCGGTGGCGGGGTTTGCGGCTGGCGGGTGGGTGGGCGCTCTTGAGGAAGTCTTAGTGTAAGCTGGATTTTATGAACGTCATCGGGAAAGTGACCGTGCTGCCCAGGCTCCCTGCGGCCATCCGTCGGCTCGAAGAACTCGCGTACAACCTGTACTGGTCGTGGACGCCGAAGGCGCAGGACCTGTATGCCTCGCTTGACGCCGGTATTTGGAACCGCTTCCAGCACAATCCGGTGCGCACCCTGCTCGAAGTGAGCGCCGACCGCCTCGCCGAGGTCGCCGCCGACCCCGAGTACCTCGCGCGCTACGAAGCCGTCCTCGCGGACTTCGACGCGTACATGAACAAGAAGGACACCTGGGCCGCCCGCAACGCAGGCGCGCTCGGCGGTCCCGGCAAGGGCGTCGCTTACTTCAGCATGGAGTACGCGTACCACGAGTGCCTCCCCATCTACTCCGGCGGTCTGGGCGTCCTCGCGGGCGACCACTGCAAGAGCGCCTCCGACCTCGGCCTGCCCTTCACGGCCGTCGGCATGCTGTTCCGCCAGGGGTACTTCACGCAGCTGTTCAACAAGGACGGCTGGCAGCAGGAACGCTACGACGAACTCGACCTCACCACCCTCCCCGTCCGGCCCGCGAAGCTCGACAGCGGCGACGACGCCCGCGTCAGCGTCCGCATCATGGGCCGCGAGATCATCCTGCGCATCTGGACGCTGCAGGTCGGACGCATCCGCGTGCTGCTCCTCGACAGCAACGTCCCCGAGAACAGCGAGGACGACCGCAAGATGACGGCCCGACTGTACGGCGGCAACCAGGAACTCCGCATCCAGCAGTACCTGCTGCTCGGCATCGGAGGAGTCCGCGCGCTGCGCGCCATGAAGGTCGACGCCAGCGTGTACCACATGAACGAGGGACACGCCGCCTTCATGGCGCTCGAACGCATCCGCGAGCAGGTCGCGGCCGGCATGGACTTCCGGACCGCCACCGAGGCCGTCGCGAGCGCCACCCTCTTCACGACGCACACGCCCGTCCCCGCCGGCAACGACGCGTACGCCTACGACCTCACCGACCGCTACCTCGGCGACTGGCCCACGCAGCTCGGCACCAGCCGCAACGAACTGTACGAACTGGCCCGCCAGGAGCAGAACTGGGACAACCAGTGGGTGCCGAGCTTCTCGATGAGCGTCTTCGCGCTCCGCATGAGCCGCGCCGCGAACGGCGTGTCCGAACTGCACGGCGAGGTGTCGCGCGGCCTGTGGAACTTCCTGTACCAGGGTGCCGAGCCGGAAGAAGTGCCGATCGGGCACGTCACGAACGGCGCGCACAACCTCACCTTCCTCGCGCAGCAGTACCGTGAACTGTTCGACCGCGTGCTGCCCGCCGACTGGACGGAACGCCTCGAGGACCGCGCCATGTGGGACGCCGTGCGCGACATTCCCGACGCGGACCTCGCCGCCGCGAAACGCGAGCAGAAGGTCGAGATGATCGACTTCGTGCGCGCCAGCGTCCGGCAGCAGCTGGAACGCAACGGGGCCAGCGCCGCAGACGTCGCCGACGTGGACGGCCTGCTCAGCCCCGACGTGCTCACCATCGGCTTCGCGCGCCGCTTCGCGACGTACAAGCGCGCCACGCTGCTGTTCCGCGACAAGGCCCGCCTGAGCGCCATCCTGAACAACCCCGACCGGCCCGTGCAGTTCGTGTTCGCGGGCAAGGCCCACCCGGCCGACAACCCCGGCAAGGCCTTCATTCAGGAGATCTACCGCACCAGCCAGGAACCGGAATTCAAGGGCAAGATCGTCATCCTGGAGAACTACGACATGAACGTCGCGCGGCACCTCGTGCAGGGCGTGGACGTCTGGATGAACAACCCCCGCCGCCCGCTGGAGGCGTCCGGCACGTCCGGCATGAAGGCCAGCTTCAACGGCTCCCCGAACTTCAGCGTCCTGGACGGCTGGTGGCGCGAAGGGTACGACGGCAAGAACGGCTGGCCGATCGGCGACGAGCGCGAGTACGCCGACCTGAACCTGCAGGACGACGCGGACGCCTTCAGCCTGTACCGCACGCTGGAGGACAGCATCGCGCCGCTGTACTACGCGCAGGACGCCGAGGGGCAGAACCACGGCTGGCTGGAGACGGTGCGGCAGAGCGTCGTGACCGTCAACCCGGAATTCAGCATGCAGCGCCAGGTGATCGACTACATCCAGAAGTACTACCTGCCGCTCGACGCGCGCAGCGCGCACGTGAACGCCGAGCAGGAGGCGGTCGCGCGGACGCTGGGCGGCTGGAAGGCCTGGATCCGTCAGCAGTGGCCCTTCGTGGGCCTGCAGGCGAGCGCGCAGCTGCCCGCCAGCGTCGAACCGGGCGAGCACGTCACCGTGAGCGCGCAGGTGAACGGCGCGGGCATCGCGGACAGCGACCTGCGCGTCGAAGCCGTTCTGAAGCGCGGGGAGCACCTGACGCGCGTGCCGCTGCAGAGCCTCGGTCAGGGCCGGTACGAGACGAGCATCCCACTCGACGCCAGCGGCCTGTACAGCATCGGCGTCCGTATGCTGCCCACCCACGCGGACCTCAGCAACGAGTTCGAACTCGGCCTGCTGAAGTGGGCCTGACCAACCCAGCCTGCTGAAGTGGGCCTGACCAACCCAGCCTGCTGAAATGGGCCTGAGCACGCCAGCCCGCTGACCGGGCCTCTCCCCCACCGTTCCTTCCTCGTGCGGCCTCCACCTTCGTCGGTGGGGGCCGCGTTTCGCTACGCCATTCGGACGGCGTTCGCTGCGCCAGAATGAGCATCACGGGCCGCCCCAGTCCATTTATGCTGTTCTCATGGAACACGCCTTCAAGGTCGACCTACGGGGAATCATCGATCTGCTCTCCAACCACCTGTACTCCGACCCGAGCGTGTTCGTCCGCGAACTCCTGCAGAACGGCGTAGACGCCATCACGGCCCGCCGCGCACTCGGGGAGGACTTCGAGCCTGCCATCACGGCCCGCCTGCACCTGCAGGAGGGTGAGCTGCCGGGCCTGGAATTCCACGACAACGGCGTCGGGCTGAGCGAGGCCGAGGTGCACGAGTTCCTGGCGACCATCGGGCGGTCATCCAAGCGCATCAGCGAGGCGCGCGACACCTTCCTGGGGCAGTTCGGGATCGGGCTGCTGTCGTGCTTCATGGTGAGCGGCGAGATCGAACTCGTGACGCGCAGCGCCGCCGGGGGCCCCCCGGTCCGCTGGCTCGCGCAGGCGGACGGCACGTACACGCTGGAGGTCCTGCCGGACACGCCGGACACCGGCGTGGGCACGACCGTACGGCTGCGCGCGCGCGAGGACACCGACTTCTACTTCGAGTACGACCAGCTGCGGGACGCGCTGGCCGGGTACGGGGCGCTGCTGCCGTACCCCGTGCACGTCCTCGACGGCACGCAGTACGCGCACGTCAACGCCGTCCTGCCGCCGTGGCTGGCGTACGCGACCGGTTCGCAGTCGCCCGCCGAGCGGGACGAGGTGCTCAGCTACGTGCGCAGCGAGATGCGGCTGGAGGCGCTCGACGTGGTCCCCATCCACAGCGAGGCGGGCGGCGTGCGCGGCGTGGCGCTCATCCTGCCGTACAGCACGCAGGCGAGCGGGCACCAGTGGCATCAGGTGTACCTGAAGCGCATGCTGCTCGGCAACGACGTCCGGAACCTGCTGCCCGACTGGGCGTTCTTCGTGCGGTGCCTGCTGAACGTGGACGCGCTGCACCCCACCGCGTCCCGCGAGTCCTTCTACGAGGACGACGCGCTCACGGCGGCCCGCGCGGCCATCGACACGCAGCTGCGCGAGTACGTCGAGGGGCTCGCCACGCGCGACCCGGCCCGGCTGGACGCCCTGATCGCGCTGCATCACCTGCCGATCAAGGCGCTCGCGCTGGAGAACGACCCGTTCTTCCGGCTGATCGCGCACGCCTTCGAGTTCGAGACGTCCACCGGCCGACTGAAGCTCGGCGCGTACCTCGCGCAGCCGGGCCCCATCCGGATGGTCACGAACCTCGACCAGTTCCGGCAGATCGCGCAGGTGGCGAGCGCGTACGGGCACAGCGTCGTGAACGCCGTGTACACCTACGACGCGCCGCTGCTGCGCAAGTACAGCGCCCTGACGGGCCGTGAACTGGAGGAGGTGGACGCGCAGTCGTACGCGCTCGCGCTGGAGGACGTGACGACGGGCGGCCTGGACAGCTTCGTGGAGCGGGCGGACGCGGCCCTCGCGGGCCTGGAGTGCCGCGTGAGCGTGAAACGCTTCGAGCCGGCCGACCTGCCCGCCCTGCTGATCGTGACGGAGGAGCAGCGGCAGCTGGAGGACATCGGGGCGGCCCGCGAGGTGGCAGACGACCTGTTCGCGGAGTTCCTCGACGACTACGAGGCGGAATACGCGTCCGCCCGCGTGGCGCGGCTGCACCTGAACCTGAACCACGCGCTCGTGCAGGACCTGCTGCACCTGCAGGACGACGCGGTGTTCGCGCGCCTGATCCAGATGCTGTACGTGCAGGCGCACCTGCTGGGGCACCACCCGATGCGCGGTCAGGAACTCGCGCTGCTCTCGGAGGGCCTGGGCGACATGATGCGCTGGGGCCTGCGCGCCACGCACCTCGGGCACCTCAACTGAAGGGGAGTGAAGATCATGCAGACCGTACAGGAACTTCTCTCTCTCGCCGCGCAGCAGGAGCCGCCGGAAGGCGCGATTCCCTTCCTGGAGCGCGCCGTGCGTCTCGCGGACACGCAGCAGGACCGCGCACTCGCCTTCCGCGCGCGTGCGGAACTGGTGCGCGCAGCGACGTTCAGCGGCTTCCCGGACCGCGCCATGATTCACTTCGTGTGGCTGCTCGGCACCTTCGACCGGCACCGGGCGGAGTTCGGCGGGCACAGTTATCAGCTGATGTGGATGTACAAGTGGATTCTGAGCGGCGCGATCGAGAACCCGGAATTCCCGCTCGCCCGGCTGGAGAAGCTCGCGCTGGATTTCGAGCGGCGCACGCGGGAGTTCGGGTTCGGCGCGCACTACCTCGCGTACCACCGGCTGATGCTGTACACGCAGATGGGCGACGTGGACCGCGCGCAGCGGGCGTTCCTGGCGTGGCGGGCCCTGCCGCGCGACGGGATCAGCGACTGTGAGGCGTGCGAGCAGAACAAGGTGATGGGGTACTACGTGACGCGCGGGAATCACGCGGCGGCCGTGACGCTCGGGCAGGACATCCTGCGGCGCGGCCTGAGCTGCCACAACGTGCCGACCGTGACGCACGCGAACCTGCTACGCCCTCTGCTCACGCTCGGGCGGGCCGAGGAGGCGCGGCAGGCGCACACGGAGGGGTTGCGGCTCGCGCGGCTGGACCGGAACTTCATCGAGACGATCGCGGAGCACGTCGCGTACCTGCTGCGGACGGGGGCGCGGCAGGGGGCGCTGGACGTGTGGGCGGAACACCTGGATCTGGCGTTGGGGGTCCGGAACCGCAGTGACCTGTTCGAGTTCCTGACGGTCAGCGCGGCGCTGTGGACAGCCATGCCGAACAGTGACGTGACAGTGACGCTGCCGCGCAGCTTCGCGCTGTACCGGCCGGACCGCACGTACCGGCCGGGCGTGCTCGCAGGGCACTTCCGCGAGGAGGCGGTGGCGGTGGCGCGGCGCTTCGATGCGCGCAACGGCACGCCGCACCACCTGCGGAAGCTGGAGGCGGCGCTCGCGGAGGGGCCCGCGCGGGGTGTGGGCGCGGCCCGTCCCTGAATGCCGGGCGGAAGGGCGTGGCGTGGGGGGTAGAGTGGGGGGCGTGCCGAGTCCGCCTGCTGCCGCCCCCCGCGCCCGCCCTGCTGCCCTGCCGCCCATCCCGGCGCTGCTGCTCGCCGCCGTGAGCATTCAGGGCGGCGCGGCGCTCGCCAAGAGCATCTTTCCGCTGCTCGGCCCGCCCGCCGTGACGGGGCTGCGCGTGACGTTCGCGGCAGTGATTCTCGGCCTGATCTGGCGGGTGGACCTGCGGCGCGTGACCGGGCACGCGTGGCGGACGCTGCTGCCGTACGGGGTGTCGCTCGGCCTGATGAACCTCTCGTACTACCTGGCGCTGGAACGCATTCCGCTGGGCCTGACGGTCACGCTGGAGTTCGTGGGGCCGCTCGCGGTGGCGGTGCTGTCGTCGCGCCGCGCGTCGGATTTCGCGTGGGTGGCGCTCGCCGCGCTGGGCCTGCTGCTCATCGTGCCGTGGCCGGGGCAGGTGAGCGCGCTCGATCCCGTCGGGATCGTGCTGGCGCTCGTGGCGGGCGCGTGCTGGGGCGTGTACATCTGGGCGGGACAGCGGGTCGCGCAGGTGTTCGCCGGGCCGCAGGGCGTGGCGCTCGGCATGGGCATCGCGGCCCTGACGACCCTGCCGTTCGCGGCGGTGATGGGCGCGCAGCACGGCGCGTGGTCGCACCTGACGCCCGCCGCGCTCGTCACGGCGCTGGGCGTGGCCGTCCTCAGCAGCGCCCTGCCGTACTCGCTGGAGATGGGGGCGCTGCGCGCGCTGCCCGCCCGCGTGTTCGGCGTCCTGATGAGCCTGGAGCCTGCCGTGGCGGGGTTGATCGGCATGGTGTTCCTGGGTGAGCACCTCAAGGTCCTGCAGTGGCTCGCCATCGCGTGCGTGATCGCCGCGTCGGTCGGCGTGACCCTGAACGCGGGCCGTCGCGCGCCGCCCCCGGTGGACGTGTGAACGTGAGCGGCGCGGCGCTCGACGTGGTCAAGACGGCGACCGGCTGGCTCGCGACGGGCGTGGAGGCGGCGGCGGCCATCGTGATCGCGCTGGCGGTCCTGCGGGCCCTGTGGGGCGCGGGAACGCTGCTGCTACGGCCGGACGGCGTGTCCGACAACGCGAGCGAGGGCGTGCGCCTGCGCCTCGCGCGCTGGCTGGCAGTGGCGCTGGAGTTCGCGCTGGCGGCCGACATCCTGCGGACGGCCGTCGCGCCCAGCTGGGACGAGATCGGGAAGCTGGCGGCCATCGCGGCCCTGCGGACGCTGCTGAACTACTTCCTGCAGCGCGAGATCGACAGTGAGGCCCGCCGGGACCATGGCGGCAGCCCGCCATCCTGAAGGTATTGAGAATCATTTCCATCTTTCTGCTCAATTCCCTACACTTCACCGGGGTATACTGCCCGCATGTGGATTTCGACCAAGGCCCAGTACGGTCTGCGCGCGCTGGTGGACATCGCCCGGCAACCCGGCGAGGTCGTGCCGCTCAAGGACGTCTCGGCGCGTCAGGGCATCTCTCAGGCGTACCTGGAGCAGATCGCCAGCAACCTGCGCCGCAGCGGGTTCATCAGGAGCGTGCGCGGCGCGAGCGGCGGGTACCGCCTCGCCCGCATTCCGGAAGACATCAACGCCTACGACGTGGTGGTGGCGCTGGAGGGCAGCATCGCGCCGGTGGAGTGCGTGGAGCACGACCACAGCTGCGACCGCAGCGGCCTGTGCTCTACCGAGGGCCTCTGGCGGCGCGTGGACAGCGCGCTGCGGCAGGTGCTGGGCGCGTCCACCCTGGCGGACCTGATCCGCGAGGAGGAGGCGCTGCACGGCCCGCGCCTCGTGCAGCTGGAGGACGCGCCGCCCAGCCCGCTGCACGGCGGCATCGTCGCGCCCAGCTGAGGCGCACGCCGGTTCACCCGGTCTGCACCCGCCTGTTTTCCGGGCGGGTGTTTTCCGTCACGGCAGGTCCGGACGGATGCTCTAGACTGCCCGAATGTTCCGTGCCTCCGTCCTGACCGCCTGCCTGCTCGCGACTGCCGCTTCCGCGCAGATCGTGCAGCCGCTCTCCAGCACCCTGCGCCTCCCGGCCCTGAGTGATTTTGCGGCGAAGGGCAGCACCCTGACCGCGAAGGACGGCACGACCGTCACGCTCGGCACGCGCGGCTCGGCGCCCGGCACCGTGTACGTGGAGAGTGCCGCCGTGACCGTCCCGTCCGGCAGCACCACCCGTGCGGGCGAGCTGCTGAGCGCCCTGACCGGCGAGGACCTGACCGCGCCCGTCGTGCAGTACCTCGCGCAGCCGGGCGTGCAGGCGCAGCTGATGCGGGGCGTCACCGCGAACGCCGATCCGTTCGACGTGGCATTCTCGCTGAGCGGGAAGGCGCTCGTCATGAAGGTCACGCTGCAGCAGGTGTCGGGCTTCGCGCCGGTCCCGGCGGGCCGCGTGCTGGGCGACCCGGCCGCGCCGTACGTGATCCGCATGTACTCGGACTTCCAGTGCCCGTACTGCCAGCAGGCGGAACTGGAGGCCGTGCCGGACGTCGTGAAGATGCTCGGCCGGGACGTGCGTTTCGAGTTTCATCACCTGCCGCTCGTGAGCCTGCACCCGAACGCCCGCGCGGCCGCCGAGGCGAGCGTCTGCGCGGAACGGCAGGGGAAGTTCTTCGCGTTCAAGGACGCCCTGTTCCGCCGCAACGACTGGCAGCGGACCGCGAACCCGTCCGCCGTGTTTCAGCAGGTGGCGCAGGCGAGCGGCGTGAACGTCGCCACATACCGCAGCTGCGTCGCGGACCGGCTGGGGCAGGCGGCCGTGGACGACGGCATCGCCGAGGCGACCCGGCTGGGCGTGAACGGCACGCCGACCGTGTTCATCGGCGCGTACCGCGTGCCGAACCCCTACGACGCCAGCAGTTACCGCGCGCTGCTGGACTTCGTGCGCGCGAAGTGACCGGCGTTCAGGGCCGCGCGGCGCGTCCCGTCTGACGCGGGCGCACTGCAGGTCAGGCAGGCAGGATTCTCACCGGCCCGCTCCCTCACGGGCGGCGGGCCGCGTCAATGAAGCAGGTGAGGTATGGAAGGTTTGATGCTGGCCCACACGCTCGCGGAGGTCCAGGCGCTGCTGCCGGTCCGGACGCTGGGCTGGGCGTTCCCGGACGAGACGACGGCAGCGCTGCTGCTGGAGGGCGCGGGGAACCTCGTGTTCAATTACCGGCCGCCGCAGCCGGTCATCTACCTCAGCCGGGAACGCATCCGGGGGGACGCGCACAACCCGTTCCAGCGGCTGCTGGTGGCGCGCGTGCGGGGCGACCTGCTGCTCGCGGAGCAGCTGAAACTCGACCGGGTGGCGCAGTTCGCGTTCTCGGGCGAGCGGGGCTTCGTGGACGTGCCGCCCGCGCGGCTGCTGTTCGAACTGACGGGCCGCAACGGGAACCTGCTGGTGCTGGAGGGCCTGCCGGAAGGTGAGCTGAGCTGGGAGGGGCGCATCGTGGCGGCCGGACGGGAGATCACCGGGAGCCGCAACCGCTTCCGGACGGTGCGGAGCGGCGGGCAGTACACGCCGCCCCCGCCGTACGACAAGCTCGACCCGCGCCGCATGACGCCCGCCGACGCGGCCGCCCTGCAGCACCTCCCGGTCGGGAAGTGGCGCGAACGGATCGACGGGCTGGGCCTGACGCTCGGCGCGGAACTCGTGGCACGTGCCGGGCTGCCCGCCGGGACCGCGCCGGAGGGCGCGTGGGAGCAGGTGTGGACGGCCCTGCAGTCCCTGGTGAGCGACCCGAGCGTGCAGGAAGGCACGCTGCACGAGGGGGCGCGCGAGGCGAGCCGTCAGGAGAAGGCGGCGCAGCTGCGCAAGACGCTGCGCGAACCGCTCGAGAAACGCCTGTCGCTGCTGCGCAACCAGATCGCGGACGTGGACCGCGCCGTGGAAGGCATCGGGACGGCCGCGCAGGAACGCACGGAGGCGGACCTGCTGATGGCGTACCAGCATCAGGTTCCGGCGGGCGCGAGCAGCGTGCAGCTGCCCGCCTTCGACGGGTCCGGCGACGTGCCCGTGAGCCTGGAGCCACAGCTGAGCGCCGTGCAGAACGCCGAGAAGCGCTACACGCGCGCCCGCCGCCGCGAGGACGTGTACGAACGCCTCGCGGAGCGCGAACCCGTCCTGCGCGCCGAGTACGCCGAGGTGCAGCGTGACCGCTCGGCCCTGGAGGACGCGCCGCTCGAACGCCTGGAAGCGCTCGCGAAGGGCCTGGAGGTGGGCCGCACGGACCGCAGTCCCTTCGGCGCGAAGTACACGTCGCCGGGCGGCTTCGAGGTGCTGGTGGGCCGCAACAACAAGGAGAACACCACGCTCACGCACCGGGTGGGGCGCAGCACGGACCACTGGTTCCACGTGCAGGGCTTCCCCGGCTCGCACGTCCTCGTGCGGAGCGGCGGTCGGGACCTGCAGCTGCCGGACATCCTGTTCGCCGCACAGCTCGCCGCGTACCACAGCAAGGCCCGGCAGTCCGGGAACGTCGCCGTGGACTACACGCGCATCAAGCAGGTGTGGCGGCCCAAGGGCGGCACGGGCGGACAGGTGCACTACACCGGGCAGAAGACCGTGTACGTGGACCCGGAACTGCCGGACACCTGAAGCGCGGGCGGGTAGGCCAGGCGGCGGATGCCCGGCCCCACCCGCGCGTGCTGTACTGGCCGGATGCCTCACGCGGACCCTTCCACACCCCCCACCGCAAGCGAGCTGCCGCGCCGGATCGTGGTGACAGGCACGACCGGCAGCGGCAAGACCACCCTGGCGCGCGCGGCGGCCGCGCGGCTCGGCGTGCCGCACGCAGAGCAGGACGCCTGGAATCACCTGCCGGACTGGCGTGAAGCGCCGCTCGCGGAGTTCCGGGCGCAGGTGGACCGCTTCACGTCCGCGCCCGCGTGGGTGATGGACGGCAACTACAGCAAGGCGCAGGACCTCGGGTGGGGCCGCGCGGACACGCTGGTGTGGCTGGACTACCCGGCCCCGCTGGTGTTCTGGCGGCTGCTGCGGCGCACGGTGCGGCGCGGCGTGACACGCGAGGAACTTTGGAACGGGAACCGGGAACGGCTGGGCGTGAACCTCGTGTCGCGCGACGGGATTCTGGCGTGGTTCTTCCGGACCTTCTGGAAGCGCCGGCGCGAGACGCCCGCGAAGCTGGCCGCGTTCCCGCACCTGCACGTCCTGCGCTTCCGGAACCCGCGTGACGCGCGGCGCTGGCTGGCGTCCCTGCCCGTCCGGCCGGAGTGAACATGACGAACCGGCGCGGCCCCCCACTCCATCGGGGGCCGCGCCGTGTGGTGCGGGTCTGGTGTTCGCCTGCCGGGTCAGCGGACCTTGGTGCCGGACGGCAGGTCGAGGTTCGGGCCGATCAGGTCGAGGTTGCCGTGCTCGTCCTCGGCGGCGAGGATCATGCCGTGGCTCATGATGCCGCGCAGCTTGACGGGCTTGAGGTTCGCGACGAGCACGACGCGGCGGCCCACGAGGTCCTCGGGTGCGAACCACTTGCGGATACCGCTGACGACGGTGCGTTCCTCGTCGCCGAGCTGCACGGTGAGTTTCAGGAGCTTGTCGGCCTTCTCGACCGCTTCGGCGGCGAGGACGAGGGCGACGCGCAGGTCGATGCGCGCGAAGTCGTCGATGCTGATCTCGGGCGTGGTGGGGGCGGGGGCGGGCGTCGCGTCGGGCGCGGCGGGGGCGCTCGCCTCGGCGGCAGGCGCGGCGGCGGGTCTGGCGGGGCTGGCGGTGTCGGTGGTGTTGGGGGTCATGGTGGGGGTCTCTTTCGGTTCGGGTTTCGGGAACAGGACGGGGCCGGGCTTCACGACGGTCCCGGCGGGAATCAGGCCCCACGCGGCTTCCAGGCGGTAATTCTGGCCGTTCAGGCCGAGCTGTTCACGCAGGGCGGCGGCTTTGGAGGGGATCGCGGCTTCCAGCAGGACGCTCGCGACGCGCAGGCCCTCGACGGCCGTGTACAGCACGGTGTCGAGCTGCGCGGCGGTGTCGGAGGACTTGGCGAGGTCCCAGGGGCGGCTCTCGGCGATGTAGCGGTTGAGGTCGCGCACGAACTCCATTGCCGCTTCGAGCGCCATGTTGACCTTGAGGCTGCGGGCGAGGTCCAGCACGCGGTCCGGCAGGGCACGCGCGGCCGCCTCGATGCCGCGCTCGCGTTCACCGAGCGGGCCGGGGGCGGGCAGGACGCCCGCGCGGTACTTCTGGACCATGCTGAGCGTGCGGGACAGCAGGTTGCCGAGGTCGTTGGCGAGGTCGGCGTTCAGGCGCGCGACGAGGATGCCTTCACCGTAGGGGCTGTCCGCGCCGAGGTTCGTTTCGCGCAGCAGGGTGTAGCGGACGGCGTCCGCGCCGTAGGTGTTCAGCAGTTCGACCGGGTCGATGGCGTTCCCGAGGCTCTTGCCCATCTTGCGGCCGTCCTCGGCCATGATGTGCGCGTGCACCACGAGCCGCTCGTACAGCGGGAGGCCCGCCGCTTTCAGCATGGTGGGCCAGAAGATCGCGTGCGGCTTGAGGATGTCCTTGCCGATGACGTGCCACGCGTGCCGGAACAGGTCCGGCTGGCCCTTGCTGGCCGGGCCGGACAGGTAGTTCAGGAGCGCGTCGAACCACACGTACGTGACGTGGTCACTGTCCCACGGCAGTTCGATGCCCCACGGGACGCGGCTCTTGGGGCGGCTGATGCTGAGGTCCCCGATGGGTTCGCGCAGCATTTCCAGCACCTCGTTGCGGTACCCGCTCGGCTGGATGAAGTCCGGGTTGGCCTGCAGGTGCTCCAGCAGCCACGCCTGGTACTTCTCCATGCGGAAGAAGTAGTTCGCTTCGCGCCGCAGTTCGGGCGGGGCGTTGTCGCCGGGGTAGATGCCGTTCACGAGTTCCTTCTCGGTGACGTAGCGTTCCGCGCCGACGCTGTACAGGCCCTCGTACTCGGCGTAGTAGATGTCGCCGCTCTCGTGCACGCGGCTCAGGACGTCCTGCACGTACTTCTTGTGGCGGACCTCGGTGGTGCGCACGAAGTCGTCGTAGCTGATCTCCAGGCGGTCCCAGAGGCCCTTGAAGGCCGTCTGGCTGAGGTCGTCCACGAAGCGTTGCGGGGTCTGTCCGGCCTTGGCGGCGGCCTTGGCGATCTTCTCGCCGTGCTCGTCGGTGCCGGTCTGGAAGTACGTGGCGTACCCGGCGAGGCGGTGGTAGCGGGCGAGCGTGTCGGTCAGGATCTTCTCGAAGACGTGCCCGATGTGCGGCACGCCGTTCGCGTAATCGATGGCGGTCGTGATGTAGAAGGGTTCGTTCGTGTGGGTCATCGGGGGTGGTCCTCCGTGCGGGGTGGCCTGGGCGGTGCGGCATAAAAAACGGGCGCATGTCGGAGCGCCCTGGGCGGAACCTGTGGGGTCACGCGCCTGGGGGCATTCGCGTCATCATTCGCCTGCTGGCCGCTTGGCGCTTCATCCCTTCACTTTAACATGCGGGCCTGCGGGCGCGCGCCAGCCGTGCAGGCAGGCGGGGCACGGTGCCGGGGGCTGTACGGGGCTGTATGGTCCAGGGCTGTACGGTCCAGGGCTGTGCGGGTGGGGGCGGGCCGCTATCATCGGCGCGAATGAAGGCCCCCGAGTCTCCCCTGCTCACGCACGTCGTGCGTCCCGCGCACCTGGCGCTCACGTTCCTGACGACCTTCCCGCTCCCGCACGTGCTGGAGGTGCGGGACGGGGAGTTCGCGCGGGCGAGCGGGTTCTACCCGCTGGCGGGCTGGGCGGTGGGGGCGCTGGCGGCGGCCCTGCTGTGGCTGCCGCTGCCGCTGCCGGAGGGCGTGCGTGCGGCGCTGGTGCTGGCGGGCTGGCTGGCCGCGACGGGCCTGCTGCACTTCGACGGGCTGGTGGACACGTCGGACGCGGTGTTCGCCATGAAGTCCCCGGAGCGGCGCCTGGAGATCCTGCGGGACGTGCATGTGGGCGCGTTCGGGCTGGCGACGGGCGCGCTCGTGCTGCTCGCGTGGTGGAGTGCGCTGGGCGCGGTGCGGCCGCTGGAGGTGCTGGCGGCGGCGGTGCTGGCGCGCACGGTGCTGCTCGCCCCGATGAACCTCTTCCCGGCGGCGCGCGTGGATTCGCTGGGCGCACGGTCCCGCGAGGGGCACTGGCCGGTCGCGCTGCTGCTGGCGGCCCCGCTGCTGCTGCTGCCGCTCGGGCCGGTGCGGGTGCTGGTGGCGGCCGCGTCGGCGCTGGTGGCGGCGCTGCTCGTCGCTCGGTTCTGCGCGTCGCGGCTGGGCGGCGGCATCAATGGCGACGTGTACGGCGCGTGCGTGGTGGCGGCGGAGGTGGCGGTGCTGCTGTCGTTCGCGTGGGGGCGGTAGGTGCTGGACCTGTACGTGGTGCGGCACGCGGCGACCGTCCCGAACGCCGAGCGCCGCTACCCGCGCCCCGGCGAGGACGCGCCGCTCAGCAGGGACGGTGAGCGGCAGGCGGCCGCGCTGCGCCTGCCGCGCGCAGGAACGGTGTACGTGTCGCCCGCGCGGCGCTGCCTGCAGACGGCGGCCCTGGCGGGCTGCGGGGACGTGCGGGTGACGGGAGAGCTGCGCGAGGCGGAGTTCGGGGTGATGGCGGGCCACACCTGGGCGGAACTGGAGGCGCGGTACGGCGCGGCCCCGGCCCGCTGGACGACGGCCCTCGGGGACCCGCGCGGCACGGACGGCCCGCCCGGCGGGGAGAGCGGCGCGGCCTTCCACGCCCGCGTGCAGGGCTGGCTGGACACCCTGCCGCCCACCGGGACGGCCGTGGCCTTCACGCACCTGGGGCCGCTGCTCGCCGTGCTGCGGCTCACGGTGGGCCTGCTCGCGGCCGAAGCGCCGACCGGCACGGCCGCGCACCTGCGGAGGGCCGGGACCGCGTGGTGGCTGGTGTCGCTCGCGCCGGGCACGTGACGCGCTCCGCGCCGGAAGCATGACGCGCTCTGCGCCGGAAGCGTGACGCGGAAGGTGCCGGGCGCGGACGCGTGCTACCCTCCGTGTACCTGAAGCCCGCCTCGCGGGACTGGAACGCGGCCCGAAGGCCCGCCAGTTGGGGAAGTCCGGTGAGATTCCGGCGCTGTTCCGCAGCGGTATTGGCGCCTCGCGCCTCAGCCCGAATGCCAGTCAGGCCGGGCCGTCCACCCAGGACGGCCACCTCTCGTACACAGGGGGATTCGGGGGAACTGGACCTGTCATGCCGCGTCCGCCCTGGCCCACGCCCGGGCGGTTTTTCGTGCGCCGTCCGGGCGAGCATCCACGCACGCCGGAGTCCATCATGTCCACCCGCACCATCCTTAACCCCCGCCCGCTGCCCGTACGCACGGCCGCGCTCGCGGCCACGCTGCTGCTCGGCGCGGCGCACGCCACGCACTACCCGCTGACCGTCACGGACGACCTGGGCCGCAAGGTCACGCTCACGCACGCCCCGAAACGCATCGTGGCGATGCTGCCCAGCCACACCGAGACGCTCTTCGCGATCGGGGCGGGCGCGCAGCTCGTCGGGGTGGACAGGTTCAGCAACTACCCGAAGGCCGAGACGGCCGCCCTCCCGAAGGTGGGGAGCGCGTACGCGCCCAGCCTGGAAGCGATCATCGCGCTGAAGCCGGACCTGGTGCTGGCGGACGAGTCGGGCGGGTCGCGCCTCACCGAGAAGCTCGCGGCGGCGGGCCTGAACGTGTACGGCGGGACGGCGCAGTCGTACACCGAGGTCTTCCAGAAGATCGCGGTGCTGGGTCAGCTCACGAACCACGAGGCGGGCGCGACGCGGCTCATCACGTCCATGCGCACCGACCTGAACGCGACGACGGCGGCGCTGCGCGGCGTGCCGAAGGTCAGCGCGTACTACGAGGTGTCGCCCGCGCCGTACTCGGTGGGGCCGGACAGTTTCATCGGGGTGCTGCTGCAGAAGGCGGGCGGCATGAACGTCGTGCCGGGCGGCCTGGGCGACTTCCCGAAGATCTCGCCGGAACTGGTCGTCAAGGCGAACCCGTCCGTGATGATCGGTCTGACCGTGCAGGACGCGCGGAACCGTCCCGGCTGGGCGTCGCTGCAGGCCGTGAACGCGGGCCGGGTGTACCAGCCGACGCCGGAGGAGATCGACGCCCTGTCGCGTCCCGGTCCGCGCCTCCCGGTGGCCCTGAGGGTCCTGGCGCGCCTGCTGCACCCGGAGCGCTTCTGATGCCCGACGAAGGCACCGCTCCTCTGATGCCCGACGAAGGCAACGCCCCAACGCCCGACGGGGACACCGCGCAGCGGCGCGAGGAGGCCATGGCGCAGCTCACCGCGCAGCGCGACGCGCACCGCAAGCGGGACGGCCTGACGCGCGGACGGCGGGGCCTCGTGATCGTGAACACCGGGAACGGCAAGGGCAAGACGACCGCCGCGCTTGGTCTGATGCTGCGAGCGCACGGGCGCGGGCTGCGCGTCAAGCTGTTCCAGTTCATCAAGCACGAAAACGCGAAGTTCGGGGAGCACCGCTCGCTGGAGGCGCTCGGCGTGCCGTTCGCGGGGCTGGGCGACGGGTTCACGTGGCGCTCGCAGGACCTGGAGAACAGCGCGGCGATGGCGGCGGCCGGGTGGGCGCTCGCGCGGGACGCGATCCTGAGCGGCGAGCACGACATGGTGGTGCTGGACGAGTTCACGTACGCTCTGAAGTACGGCTGGGTCGCGTGGAGCGACGTGCAGGCGGCCCTGGACGCGCGTGACGAGGGCGTGCACGTCGTCGTGACGGGGCGCGGGGCGCTGCCGGAACTGGTGTCGTACGCGGACACCGTGACCGAGATGCAGCCGGTGAAGCACGCCTACGAGGCAGGCATCGGCGCGCAGGCGGGCATCGAGCACTGATGCGCCTCCCGCGCTCCTCCCGGCGCGTGCTGCTGCTGGCACTGGCGCTCGACGCGCTGGGCGAGCCGCCCACGGCCGTCCACCCGGTCGCGTGGATGGGGTCGTTTCTCGGGCGGGCGCGGCGGGCGTGGCGGGCCGTCACGCCGGGCGCGCAACTGCTGGAGGGCGGGGCGGGCTGGGCGGCCGGTGCGGCCCTCGCGGCGGGCGCGGGCACGCTGGCCGGGCGGCTGCCGTGGCCGCTGCAGGCGGCGGTCCTCAAGACGCTCCTGAGTCGCCGTGCGCTGTTCGCGGCGGCAGGCGAGGTGTGCGCCGCACTGGAGGCCGGGAACCTGCCGGGGGCGCGGCGGCTCCTGTCGTGGCATCTCGTGAGCCGGGACACGTCGGACCTGACGGCGGGCGAGGTGGCGGCGGCCGTCATCGAGAGCGTGTCGGAGAACCTGTCGGACAGCGTGGTCGCGCCGACGGTCGCGTACCGGCTGGGCGGCCTGCCGCTCGCCGCAGCGTACAGGCTCACGAACACGGCGGACGCCATGTGGGGCTACCGCACGCCGCCGCTGGAGTTCGCGGGCAAGGTCGCGGCGCGCGCCGACGACCTGCTGAACCTGCTGCCCGCGCGCGTCACGGCCGGGTGCGCGGTGCTCGCGTGCGTGCCCGCGCGGCTGGACGGTGCGGGCGCGTGGCGGGCGTGGCGGCGGGACGCGCGCCTCACGAGCAGCCCGAACGCGGGGCACCCGATGGGCGTGTTCGCGGGGGCGCTCGGCGTGCGGCTGGAAAAGCGCGGCGTGTACGCGCTGAACGCGGCGGGCCGGGAGGCGACGGTGGACGATGTGCGGCGCGCCCTGCGTCTGGCACGCTGGACGCTGGCGTTCGCCGTACCGCTGCTGCTGGTCCCTCTGCCCCGCTGGCCGGGTGCTGGGCAAAGGCAGGGGGCCGGGCGTGCCTGAGGCGCTGCAGCCGCTGCTGGCCGGCGTCCCTCACGGCGGGCCGGGCCGGGGACCGTTCACGGGCACGGACTTCAGCGTGAACACGAACCCCTTCGGCCCGAACCCCGAGCTGCTGCGGGCCGTGCGGGACGCGGACCATGCGCATTACCCGGACCCCTCCTACGCGGCCCTGCGGGCACGACTGGCCGCGTGGCACGGCTTGACGGCGGCGGGCGTGGTGCCGTCGGTGGGCGCGTCGGAACTGCTGCACCGGGTGGCGCGCGCGTACCTGCGGCCCGGCGACCGGGTGCTGAGCGTCCTGTCGCCGTTCGGGGAGTTCGGGCGGGCGGCGGCCCTGTGCGCGGCGCACGTCACCGTGACGGACGCGGCGCAGGAAGTGGGGACAGGGCAGGCGGCGGGCGCGGTGACGCCCGGCACGCGGCTCGTGTACCTGGGGCACCCGCACAACCCGACCGGGCGTGCCCTGCCGCCAGGCGAGGTGGCGGCCCTGCAGGCGGCGTGCCGGCGGGCGGACGCGCTGCTGATCGTGGACGCGGCGTACGCGCCGTTCGTGGACCTGCCGCTGCCCGCCCCGGACGACCACACGCTGCTGCTGCACTCGCCCGGCAAGGCGCACGGCCTGGTGGGCGCGCGGCCCGCGTACGCCGTGGCGGGGACAGGCGTGGCGGCCGCCCTGCAGAACCTCGCGCCCGCGTGGGCACTGCCTGCCGGGACGGCCGCGCTGCTGCAGGCCCTGCCGGACGCGCAGGCGCACCTGCACGCGACGCTGCCGCGGGTGGCGGCCCTCGCGCGGGTCCTCGCACGGGACCTCGCGCGGCTGGGCGAGGTGGAGCACCACGGGACGCCGTACATGACGCTGCGCGTGCCGGACGCGGCGGGCGTCACGGCGGCCCTGCTGGACCGGGGCCTGAAGGTGCGGGACTGCACGAGTTACGGCGCGCCGCACCACGTGCGCGTCTCGGCACGTGGCGCGGACGAGAATGCCGCGCTCGTGTCGGCGCTCGCGGTCGTGCTGGCGGGCGCCACGTCCGGTCAGCCGTGACGGCGCCGTGCGGGAGTCGGCAGGATGGACGAAGCACGACCGGGTTCCAGGCGAGGCGCCGGGGCGCGGTTCCGTCCTCGGAACGCGCCCGGCGGAAGGCTGGGCACACGGGCGCAAAGGGAGACGCATGACGAAGCACAGGGCGAAGGCCATCATGGTGCAGGGCTGCACGAGCAACGCGGGCAAGAGTTACCTCGTGGCGGCGCTGTGCCGCGCGCTCAGCAACGAGGGCCTGCGGGTGGCGCCCTTCAAGGCGCAGAACATGAGCAACAATGCGGGCGTGACGACCACCGGCCTGGAGATGGGCCGCGCGCAGATCGTGCAGGCGGCCGCAGCGCGCGTCCCGGCGGACGTCCGCATGAACCCGGTCCTGCTGAAGCCGGAGGCCGACACGCGCAGTCAGGTGGTGCTGCTCGGCCGGGCCAGTCCGGAACTGACGGCGCTGCCGTGGCGGGAACGCAAGCCGAGGCTGTGGCCGCACGTGCGTGACGCGCTGCACGCCCTGATGGACGAGTACGACGTGGTCGTGATCGAGGGGGCGGGCAGTCCGGCGGAGGTGAACCTGCGCGGCTCGGACATCGTGAACATGCGGGTGGCGCTGGAGGTGCAGGCAGCGGTCCTGCTCGCCTGCGACATCGACCGGGGCGGGGCGTTCGCGCACCTGCTCGGCACGTGGCACTGCCTGGAGGACGCCGAGCGCTCGCTGCTGCGCGGCTTCCTGCTCAACCGGTTCCGGGGGGACGCGGCCCTGCTGTCGCCCGCGCCGGAGTGGCTGCAGGAACGGACGGGCGTGCCGACCGTGGGCGTGATCCCGTGGCTGCCGTTCACGCTGCCGGAAGAGGACGGCTTCTGGAGCGGGGACGGCGGGGACGGCGCGGGGGGCTTCGTGGCGATTCCGCGTCTGCCGCGCGTGAGCAACCTCGACGAGTTCGCGCCGCTCGCGCATCTGGCCCGCTGGGTGAGCGGGCCCGCCGAACTGGAGGGCGCGCGGGCCGTGATCCTGCCGGGCAGCAAGGCGACCGTGACCGACCTGGAGTGGCTGCGCGCCACCGGTCTCGCGGCGGGCGTGTCGCGCGCCGCGCGGGAAGGCGTGCCGGTGCTCGGCATCTGCGGCGGCCTGCAGATGCTGGGGCGCACCGTCTCGGACCCGGAGGGGATCGAGGGGGGCGGGAGCGCGCCGGGCCTGGGCCTGCTGGACCTGGAGACGGTCATGGCGCCCGGCAAGACGACGCGCCTCACGTCGCTGCACGACCCGGAGAGCGGCGGGACGCTGCACGGGTACGAGATTCACCACGGGGTGACCGTGGCGGGCGCGGGCGTGCGGACGCTCGTGCCGGACCTGCTGTGGCGGCAGGGGAACGTGCGCGGCACGTACCTGCACGGCCTGCTGGAGAACCCCGGCTTCCTGCACGCCTTCCTGACCACTGCGGGCCTGCCCGTCCCGGACGCGGTGCCCGCCCTGGACGCGCGGCTGGACGCCATCGCGCAGGCCGTGCGCGCGAACCTCGACTGGCCCCTCATCCGGGAGCTGGCGGGGGTGACGGCGTGAGCGGCCCCTCACCGCTGCTGTACGTGACGGGCGGCGCGCGCAGCGGCAAGAGCCGTCACGCGGAAGGGCTGGCCGCCGCGCTGGGCGGCGACGCCGTGACGTACCTCGCGACGGCGCAGGCCTTCGACACCGAGATGGAAGACCGCATCGGGCGGCACCGCGCCGACCGGCCCGCCGCGTGGGTCACGCTGGAGGAACCGCTGAACGTCGCGGACGCCCTGCGCGGCGTGAGGGGCGTGGTGCTGCTCGACTGCCTGAGCCTGTGGGTCAGCAACCTCATCCTGCGCGGCGACGACGACGCGGCCATCCTGCGCGCGGCAGACGCCGTACTGGAGGTGCAGCGCGCGCGCGGCGCGGCCCTCGTCGCCGTCAGCAACGAGGTCGGGGCGGGCATCGTGCCGGACAACGCCCTCGCTCGCCGGTACCGCGACACGCTCGGCTGGGTGAACCAGCGCTTCGCGCAGGACAGCCGCGAGGCGTGGGCCGTCATCAGCGGCCTGCCGCTCCGCCTCAAGTGATCCCCTCCCCCTCCCCCATCCTTCCCTTGCTGAGGTTCCCATGACGCACCATGAACAGCCGTCCGACCGTCTCGACACCCTGATCCGCTCCGTCCTGCCCGCCGACCGGGCCGCGATGAGCGCGGCGCGCGAACGTCAGGGCCAGCTCACCAAACCGCCCGGCGCGCTCGGCCTGCTGGAAGACCTGAGCGTCCGGCTGGCAGGCGTGTTCGGCACGCCCCGGCCTCACCCGGCGGGGTCGGCCGTGATCGTCGCGGCGGGCGACCACGGCGTCGTCGCGGAGGGCGTGAGCGCCTTCCCGCCGGAAGTGACGCCCGCCATGGTGGCGAACTTCCTGGCGGTCACCCCGGCCGGGCCGGGCGGCGCGGCCGTGAACGCCATCGCGCGCACAGTGGGCACGCGCGTGTACGTGGCGGACGTGGGCGTGAACGCCGACCTGCCGGACCACCCGGCGCTCGTGCAGGCCAAGGTGCGGCGCGGCACGCGCAACCTGCGCGCCGAGAGCGCCCTGACGCGGGACGAGGTGACGCGGGCCGTGCTGGCGGGCGCGGACCTCGCGCGGGTCGCGGTGCAGGACGGCGCGGACCTGATCGTGCCGGGCGAGATGGGCATCGGGAACACCACGCCCGCCGCGGCCGTCACGGCGCGCATGCTGGGCCTGGACGCGCGGGACGTGACAGGGCGCGGCACGGGCGTGGACGACGCGACACTCACGCACAAGGCAGGGGTCGTGACGGACGCCCTCGCACGCGGCGCGAGCAGCGCGCAGGACCCGCTGGGCGTCATGGCGGACCTCGGCGGGCTGGAGCTGGCGTTCATGCTGGGCGTGATGCTGCAGGCGGCCGCCCTGCGGCGTGCCGTGGTGCTGGACGGCTTCGTGGAGGGCAGCGCGGCCCTGGTGGGCGTGGCACTCGCCCCGAACCTCGCGGACTACCTGTTCCCGGCAGGCGTGTGCGCCGAACGCGGGCACGCCGCACAGCTCGCGCACCTGCAGCTCACGCCGATGTTCGACCTGGGCCTGCGGCTCGGTGAGGGGACAGGCGGGGTGCTGGCCGTCCCGCTGCTCCTGAGTGCCGCTGCGACCCTGCGCGACATGCAGACCTTCGCGGAGGCGGGCGTGCCGGGCAGCGAGACGCAAGACAGGAGTTAAGCGCCGGAAATACGGCTTCCGTCCGGTCCATCATGACCCCGCGAGGCCCAGGACAGCAGGCAGCGCCGCCCAGGCTTCGGGGCGGCGCTGCTGTGTTCTGGACGGGAACGTGCGGGGTGCGGCCGATCAAGTCAGGGACCGACCGGCGTGCGGTTCAGACGGTGTTGACCGTGACCGGCGCAGTTCCGCAGGAGAGGACGCCTGCCCGCTTCCATCTCCTCCAGAGCGGAGGTGTTGGTGCTCGCAGCCGGGCGGCGGCTTCGCGTTCCGCTCGGCTGAACTCCAGGCGTTCAGCCTGGTCTGGTCTCAGACGCTTCTGAGGGTGAGGTCCTGCATCATGCGGCCCACGGCGTCCAGTTCGTCCTGCACGATGGTGTGCGGCATGCCGGGGTACACGCGGGCGTCCACCCTGGCGCCGAGGTCGGCGAGGAGGGCAGCGCTTTCCTCGAAGCGGGCGTGGGGGATGTGCGCGTCGCGGTCGCTGTTGCCCATGAAGATGGGGGTGCCGTCCAGGTCGCCCTGGTGCTGGAGGGTGATGAGGCCGCCGCTGAGGAGGGCGACGCCGCCGTAGCGTTTCGGGTGGCGGGCGACGTACTCGCTGACGAGGCACGCGCCCTGCGAGAAGCCGCCGAGGATGACGCGGTCGGCGCTGATGCCGGTCTCGGCGAGTTCGTGCATCAGGCCGTCGAGGCGGGCGAGGGCCTGGTCGAGGTACGGCTGGTTCTGCTGGACGGGCGCGAGGAAGCTCTGCGGGTACCAGGTGTTGCCGGTCGCCTGCGGGGCGAGGTAGGCGTACGCGGACTGGTTCCACTGTTCGCTGAGGGTGAGGATGTCGGCGGCGGTCCCGCCGCGTCCGTGCACGAGGATCATGGCGACGCGGGCGTCCGTGAGGGCGCGTCCGGCGTGGAGGGTGTTGTCGTTGCGGGTGGCGGCGGCAGTGGTGGCCTGGCCGCTGGTGCCGCCGCCGATCTCGACGCCGTACTCGCGGTTCACGATGCGCGGCACGCGGCGTTCGATGTCGGCGCGCCGGTTCTCGAACCATGCGGGGAGTTTGAGGCTGCTGCCGAGGCGTTCGACGGGTTCGTCGTCGGGGAAGCCGGGGGCGTCGGTGGCGATCTCGAAGAGGACGCCGTTCGGTTCGCGGAAGTAGATGCTGTGGAAGTACTGGCGGTCCTGGACGGGCGTGGCGCCGTACCCGGCAGCGCGCAGCTGCGTGAGGTATTCGGCCTGTTCGGTGTCGTCGACGGTACGCAGGGCGACGTGGTGGATGCTGCCCGCGCCGAAGCTGCCGCGCGGCTGGCCTTTGCGTTCGACGGCGTCCACGTAGAGGCCCACGCCGTCCCCGGCGCCCTGGTAGCGGTGGCGGACGCCGCCCACGTCGGCGGTGAGTTCGTCGTTCTCGCTGCCGACGGCGCGGAAGCCGAGCTGGCCGACGAGCAGGTCGTGGATCGGCTGGTGGTCGTTCACCCAGAGGGTCACGCTGTGGAAGCCGTGCAGGGCGTGTTCATGTGGGACGGTGGCGTCCGGCCAGGGGTGGGGGACCTGCATGCCGTCGTCGCCGACGAGTTCGATCCAGGTGCCGTCGGGGTCTTCGAGGTTGAGGACGGTCTGGCCGAAGCGGGTGGTCTGCGTGACCTTGAAGCCGTCCTGGGTGAGGCGGTCCTGCCAGTACGGGAGGCTGTGGCTGGGGGCGCTGTAGGCGGTGGCGACGGCTTCGCCGTTGCCGCGCACGCCGCGTTTGGCGCCCTGCCAGGGGAAGTGGGTCATGACGGTGCCGGGGCTGCCGACGTGGTCGCCGTAGTAGAGGTGGTAGGTGCCGGGGTCGTCGAAGTTGACGGTGACCTTGACCATGCGCTGGCCGAGCAGGACGCTGTAGAAGTCGACGTTGCGCTGGGCGTCGGCGGCCATCACGGTCACGTGGTGCAGGCCTTGAACGGGGTTCTTCATACGCACAGTAAACCTCTTGATGTTAAACTATATTGTAGACCGAGACACCTTGTGAAGCCTCTTCATCCTTCCGCCTGCAGCGACAGCCCCAGCTTCTTGCTCAGCGCCGCCAGCTGCGTCAGCTCCTCCTGCGTCAGGGCCGAGAACACGCCCAGCACGTTCTGCACGTGACGCGGCATCAGCATCCCGATCAATTCCTTGCCCTTCTCGGTGAGCGACACCGTCATCACGCGCCGGTCCCGCAGGTCGCGCTCGCGGCCCACCAGCCCGTCCCGCTCCAGATTGTCGATCACCATCGTCAGGTTCCCGCTCGACCGCAGGATCTTGTCGGCCAGCTGCCGCTGACTGAGCGGCCCCAGATGATGCAGGGCCTCCAGCACCCCGAACTGACTGATCGTGAGACTGTGGGCCGCCAGATGCCTGTTGGCCCTGTTTTCCATCGCGTGCGCCGCACGCCAGACCTTGATGTAGGCGTCCAGCGCCGCCCGTTCCTCGGCAGAGCCGCTGTACCGTGTCGACATATGCTGTTCATCTTAAAGACTTCATTGTGAAAGACAAGATGAAGACGCCTGCCTCCCCACCAGCCGCGCCTGTCCAACCCTGCTGACGTTCCGCCGCACCTCACGGGCGTAAAGTGTCCCCATGACGCAAACTCCCGAACCCCAGACGGCAGGCCAGCACGAAGCTCAGTCCGACATCGGCGTGGTCGGCCTCGCCGTGATGGGCGAGAACCTCATCCTGAACATGGCCAGCAAGGGCTTCACCGTCTCCGCCTTCAACCGCACCGTCAGCAAGGTCACGGACTTCGTGGAAGGCCGCGCCAGAGGCCAGAGCATCGTCGGCGCCTACGACCTCCCCGAACTCGTCTCGCAGCTCAAGAAGCCCCGCAAGGTCATGCTGATGGTCAAGGCCGGACCCGCCGTCGACAGCTTCATCGAGGCGCTCGTCCCGCTCCTCGAACCCGGCGACATCATCATCGACGGCGGCAACACCCACTTCCCCGACACCGTGCGCCGTGAGGCCGCCCTGCGCGAGAAGGGCCTGCTGTTCATCGGAACCGGCGTGTCCGGCGGCGAGGAAGGCGCCCTCACCGGCCCCAGCATCATGCCCGGCGGCAGTGCCGAAGCGTGGCCGGCCGTGAAACCCATCTTCCAGGGCATCGCCGCCAAGGTCGCGGACGGCACCCCCTGCTGCGACTGGGTCGGCGAGGGCGGCGCGGGCCACTTCGTCAAGATGGTCCACAACGGCATCGAGTACGCCGACATGCAGATGATCGCCGAGAGCTACAGCCTCCTGCACGGCACGCTCGGCCTCACGCCCCCCGAGATCGGGCACATCTTCGAGGACTGGAACAAGGGCGAGCTGAACAGCTACCTCATCGAGATCACCGCCGACATCCTCAGCAAACAGGACGACGAGACCGGCCAGCCGCTCGTGGACCTCATCCTCGACACCGCCGGGCAGAAAGGCACCGGCAAGTGGACCTCCACCACCGCGCTCGACGTCGGCTCTCCCGCCGCCACCATCACCGAAGCCGTGTACGCCCGCGCCATCAGCGCCCTCAAGGAAGAACGCGTGGCCGCCAGCAAGGTCCTGAACGGACCCGCCACGCAGCCCACCCCGAATAAAGAGGAATTCGTCGAACAGGTCCGCAAGGCCCTGTACGCCTCCAAGATCGCCGCGTACGCCCAGGGCTTCCAGCTCATGAAGCTCGCCGCGGCCGAGAACGGCTGGACGCTCGACTTCGGCAGCATCGCCATGATGTGGCGCGGCGGCTGCATCATCCGCGCCGCGTTCCTCGACGACATCAAGGCCGCGTACGACGCGCAGGCTGACCTGGGCAACCTGCTCCTCGCCCCGTATTTCGCGGGCATCATGGACAGCCACCAGGCCGCGTGGCGTCAGGTCGTCGCGACCGCCGTCCTGGGCGGCGTGTGGGTGCCCGCCTTCAGCAGCGCCCTCGCGTACTACGACGGGTACCGCAGCGAGCGCCTGCCCGCCAACATCCTGCAGGCGCAGCGCGACTACTTCGGCGCGCACACCTACGAACGCACCGACCGCCCGCGCGGCGAGTTCTTCCACACCAACTGGACCGGGCGCGGCGGCACCACCGCCAGCAGCACCTACAACGCCTGATCGCCACGTTGCCGTAACACCATCCAGAGCGAGCGCCCCCGGACCTGAATCCGGGGGCGCTCGCCTGTTCACTGCCGGGCCTGACTGTCCTGCACGGCCCCTGGTCTGTTCACTTCTTCGGCTGCCACTTCTTCCGGCCGCTGCCGGTGGCGTCAGTCCCTTCCGGGGGCTGCGGGGCCGTGGGGACCGCCGGGATCACCTCCTGCGGCGCGGCCTGGGCCTCGGGCGGCGCGCTGCTGGACGTGACCTGGGGTTCGGCGGGCGCGGTGGGAAGCGTGGTCTTCCCTGCCCACCTGGGCCGCCCGGTCGCTCCGGTGGCGGCGGGTTGGGGGGGCAGCCCGGCCTGCGCCTCGGCCGCTCCCGCCTGAGGCTGAGCCGTCTCGGCCTGCATCGCCGGGACGGGTGCGGGCGTCACGGGGGCGTCCGGCGTGGCGGGCGCAGCGGTCCTGGGGGTCCACTTGCGGCGCTCTCCGGCCGGGACTTCGGACGGACCGGCGGTGCTGGCGACCACCTCGGGCGGCGTCACCGGGGCCACGTCCGGGGTGGCGACCGGGGCCGGGGCGGCACTGACCGGCTGGGCATCGGCGGCAGGCGCGGCCGCCTTCGCTCCGCCCCACTTGGGACGGGCTGCTGCTGCCGGCTCAGCGGCAGGCGCAGGCACCACGTCCGCCTGGGCGGCTCCCGCTGCGGCCGGTGCGGCCTCGGCCTGAGGGGCGGGGGCAGCGGAAGCGGCCTTCGCGCCCCACTTCGGGCGGGCGGGCGCGGCGTCCGGTGTGCCGGTGACGGCCGCGCTGGCAGGAGCGGGGCCGGCCGCCGGGGCAGCAGGCGTGGCGGGAGCGGTGGTGGAAGGCGTGGCTTTCGCCGCGCCCCACTTGGGCCGCGCTGGCGCTGCGGGCTGTGCAGCTGCATCCTGGGCTGCCACGTTCTGGGCCGTCGGGGCCGCAGGGGCCGGGCTGGCGGGCAGGTCGGCGGGCGTCACGGGTGCGGCGCTCACGTCGTCACCGCCCTTCGGCTTCCACGCCTTGCGCGCTGGTCCCTCGGCTGGGGTGGGGGCCGGGGCTGCCGCGTCCTGCGCGGGAGCGGGGGTCACGTCGTCCGCGCCCGCTTTCGGCTTCCAGGCCCTGCGGGCCGCAACGTCCGCCGGGGCGGCCTGGGCGGTGGGCGGCGTGGCGGGCTGGGCGTTGATGACCTCAGCGGCCGTTTCGCCCACCACGAGGGGTTCGGGGGCGTTCAGAACGCCGTGACCGTCGGCGGTGGGCAGGGTGGCGGTGGGGGCGCTCACCACTTCCGGCTGCTGCAGCGGGGTCGCGCCAGGGAGCGGGCCGGTCGGCTGGACGCTCACGTCGCCGCCGCTGCGCCTGGTGACGCCTTCGAGCAGCAGTTCCGCCACGTCCTTCACCACGATGTCGTCGCGGCTCTGCTTGGCGGGCGAGCTGTTGATCATGGCCTTGCAGAAGGGGCAGCCGACCGCGACGACCTGCGCGCGGCCCTCGGCGTGCGCCTGCGCGTTGTGGCTGGCGGCGTCCAGGCGGGCCTGGATCTCGTTGAAGCGGTTGTCGGAGATGCGGCCGTCGCCTTCCTCCTCCTCCTTCCAGAACTGCGCGCCGCCCGCGCCGCAGCAGAAGCTGTTCTCGCGGCTGCGTTCCAGTTCGAGGATCTCCACGCCGAGCGACTCGATGACGTGGCGCGGCGCGTCGTACACGCCGTTGTGCCGCCCGAGGTAGCAGGGGTCGTGGTACGTGACGTCGGCGTCCAGCGGGGCCGTCTCCAGCTTGCCGGTGGCGATGAGGCGTTCGAGGTACTCGGTGTGGTGGATGGTTTCGTAGTTCCCGCCGAGCTGCCGGTACTCGTGTCCGATGGCGTTCATGCAGTGTGGGCAGGTCGCGACGATCAGTTTCGGGTTGACGCTGTTGAGGGTGGCGACGTTCTCCTCGGCGAGGCTCTGGTACAGGAATTCGTTGCCGGCGCGGCGGGCGCTGTCGCCGGTGCAGGCTTCCTTCTTGCCGAGCACGGCGTAGTTCACGCCTGCCCGGTCGAGCAGCTGCACGAAGCTGCGCGCGACCTTCTGCGCGCCGGGGTCGTACGCGGCGGCGCAGCCGACCCAGTAGATGACGTCCGGGGTGGGGTTCTCGTCGATGGTGGGGACGCGCAGGCCCTCCGCCCATTCGAGGCGCTTGTCGCGGCTGATGCCCCATGGGTTGCTGGCGCGCTCCATGCCGCGGAACGCGGTCTGCAGCTGCGGCGGGAACTCGCCCTGCACCATCACGAGGTTGCGGCGGATGTCGATGATGTCGAGCATCTGTTCGTCCTGCACCGGGCAGACCTGCATGCACGCGCCGCAGGTGGTGCAGCCCCACACGGCCTCGGGGCTGATCGCGAATTCCAGCAGGGGGCGGGCGGTGGCGTCACCCTGCTCGAAGCTGGAGGTGCGGAGCGTGAAGGGGCTGGCGTGCGCGGAGATGACGTTCAGCTCCATGCGTTTGTTGATTTCGAGCGCGGCGGGGCTGAGGGCCTTGCCGGTGGCGTTGGCGGGGCAGACGTCCTGGCAGCGGTTGCACTGGATGCAGGCGTACGCGTCGAGCATGCGGGGCCATTCGAGGTCTTCGAGCTTCTCCGCGCCGAGGCGGGGCTCGTCGGACTCCATGGCGGCCGCGAGGTTCGGCATGGGCGGCAGGACGCCGCTGCCGACGGGGCGCTTCAGGAAGTAGTTGACGGGCGCCATGAAGATGTGGATGTGTTTGGTGTACGGGAAGTACGCGAGGAACGCGAGGACGCTGCCGAGCGCGCCCCAGTACCCGAAGACGCGCCAGCCGTACAGGGCCTGTTCGCTCGCGCCACTGAAGAGCAGGCGGGCGACGGCGCCGGTGAGCGGCTGCCACGCGTCCCAGTGCCCGTCGATGCGGTGTTCGGTGGCGAGTTTCGCGGCCTGTCCGACGATGCGGCTGCCGACGTGGAAGGTGATGAAGCTGCTGACGATGGCGCTGTCGCGCACGATGTAGCGCTGTTTGATGTTCTCGTGCAGCAGGGTCTTCTGGTTGAACTGGAAGTCGCGTTTCTGCGGGCTGACGTAGCGGCGGAACACGAGGCTGATCACGCCGAGCAGCACGCCGAAGCTGAGGAGGTCCGCGAGGAGGTTGTAAAGGGCGCCGACGGGGTTGCTGCTGCGGATGCTGAACTCGATGTACCCTTCGAGGCCGTCGACGACGTTCACGAGCAGGTAGTACACGAAGCCGTAGAAGATGAAGCTGTGCAGGACGCTGATGGTGCTGCGGCGGCGGAAGGTGCGTTCCTGGGTGAGGGTGACGCGCAGGGCGTACAGCAGGCGGGCGCCGAGCTGGTCGGCGCGGACTTCGGTGGCGCGGCCGCCGCGGCGCACGCGCAGGTAGAGGCGGTAGAAGCCCCACAGGCCCAGTCCGCCGAAGATCAGGGCGAACAGGAAGAACAGGAGTTTGGATGCGAGCGGCAACAAGGTGTCCTCCGGGTGGCCGGGTGCGGTCCGGCCAGGAAAGCGGGAATATTGAACTTGGTCCAAGTATAACGGCCCTGGCCACCGGACGTGCAGGGCGGAACGAGGCGCAGCGGACAGCCCGGACGGAAGTGCAGTGGCGGGCCGGAGCGGCGGGACGACGGGTCAGCTGCATGCTACTCCATGCCCGCACGTGCACCCGGACCCCCGCAGTCCAGCAGGAAACGCCCACCTGCCGGGAAGGCAGATGGGCGCGCGTCCCTCGGCAGGAACAGCTCAGTCCATGGCAGTGGCGAGGACCGGTTCGGGCTGCACGGCGCTCGCACCGATGGCCCGCAGGCGCTCCGCGAAGCGCTCGTAGCCACGGTTGATGTACACCATGCCGTCGATGGTCGTCTCGCCCTCGGCGGCCAGGGCGGCCACCACGAGCGCCGCACCCGCGCGGATGTCGGCGGCCTTGACGGGCGCGCCGTGCAGGGGGGCGCCCTGGATGGTCTGGGTGTGGCCGCTCACCTTGATGTTCGCGCCCATGCGGTGCAGTTCCACGACGTGCGTGAGGCGGTCGGTGTACACGCCGTCCGTGACGACGCTGGTGCCGGGCACCGTGGCGAGCAGCGCGCTCATCTGCGGCTGGATGTCGGTCGGGAAGCCGGGGAAGGAGCCGGTGGTGATGTCGGTGGGGAGCAGCACGCCGCTGGTGGCGTTGACGGACAGGGTGTCGTCCGTTTCGAGGATGCTGACGCCCATCTCGGTGAGTTTCATGCTGAGGGCGCGCATGTGGTCGGGGCGCACGCCGGTCAGGGTGAGGTGGCTGCGGGTGGCGGCCGCCGCGATCATCAGGGTGCCCGCCTCGATGCGGTCGGGGATGACGGTGTACTCGCCGCCGCGCAGGGAGGCCACGCCGGTCACGACGAGGGTGTGGGTGCCCGCACCTTCGATGTTCGCGCCGAGGCTGTTGAGGAAGCCGATCATGTCGACGACGTCGGTGTCGATGCTGGCGTTCTCGAGCACGACCTGTCCGGTGCCGAGCACGGCGGCCAGGATGGCGTTCTGGGTGGCGCCGACGGTCAGCATCTCGAAGACGTAGCGGCCGCCGAGGGGCGCGACGCGGCGCGCCTCGAAGTTCCCGCCTTCCTCGTCGAGGTCCACGCCGAGTGCGCGGAAGGCCTTGACGTGCTGGTCGACGGGGCGGTGACCGAAGGCGCAGCCGCCGGGCATGCTGACGGTCGCTTCGCCCGCGCGGGACAGCAGGGCGCCCATCACGATGAAGCTGGCGCGCATCTTGGACACGAGCGAGTAGGGCGTCTCGGTGTTCAGGATGTCGGGGGTGTGCAGGGTGAGGGTGTTGGGTCCCTCCCAGGTGTGGCGCGTGCCGAGGTGCGTCACGATGTCCAGGATCGTGTAGATGTCCGACAGGCGCGGAATGCCGTGCAGGCGGACGGGTTCGCGGCTCAGCAGGCTGGCCACGATGATGGGGAGCGCGGCGTTTTTGCTGGGTTGGACAGCGTATTCGCCTTTCAGGGTGCGGCCGCCGACGATCTGCATGGGGGTGAGCTGGAGCATGGGAGGGGTTCCTTTTGACGGCAGGTTTTCTCTGAAACTGGCCGGAATGATCATAAGAGAAGATGAAGAGGGGGGCAAGGCTGGGTCGCGTGTGGCCGCAGGCATTTTTTCCTCCCGCATCTTACACACTATACTCAGGTGCGTCTAGTGAGCGGTGGGGTGCGCATGCTACGCTTGAGCCAGCTGCGCCGCAGACGCCCGGCGGGCCGGAGCGGGTAAAGCGGGACCGCCCGAATCCGCCCGTCCGGCCCGCTTGAGGGCACCGTTTGCGCGTGATAGCCTGATGAGAAGTCATTAAACCACCATGCCCACCCATTCGCCCCCGCTCCGTCCAGCCACGCCGCCACCCCCAGGGTGCCGGACCGCCAGGAGCCGGGCCTGGACCCGGAGTGCTGGTCCCTTCAGTCCAAGAGGTCAGGAATGCCCAAGAAGGAACGTAAACGCCTGCAGGTGGTCATCAGCGAGGAGCAGGACGCGCTGCTGACCCGCACTGCCTACGAACTGTCCAGCCCCGAACGCCTCATCTCCAAGAGCGAGGTCGTACGCCTCGCCATCGAGAAGATCGCCCGCGAGATGGGCGAGGACATCCACCTCGACGAACTCCGCTCGCTGCTCGACGACGAGAACGTCAGCGAAGACGCCTGACCCCTCGCTGCACGCCCCCCCGGCCACGGGTGGACCCTCAGACGGTCCACCCGTTCGCCTTGCCTGCCCGCCCGGAGAAGCCATGACGCTCACCCCGCCGCACACCCCACGCCCCGCATGACACGGCACGAGCCGGTAGACTGGAACGCGATGAACGGCGAGACGGGCTTGGTCGGGTCACTGCTGGCCGCGCGGTACGAGGTCGGCGAGGTGCTCGGCGAGGGCGGCAGCGCCCGCGTGTACCGCGCCCACGACCGGTACCTCGACCGCGACGTGGCCGTCAAGGTCGTGCACGAACACCTCTCGCCGCAGGACCGGCAGCGGTTCCTGCGCGAGATCCGCACGCTCGCGCGCCTCAACCACCCCGGCATCGTCACCGTGTACGACCTCGGCGAGCAGGACGGCCAGCCGTACTTCACGATGCCGCTCCTGCAGGGCGGCCCCCTGACGGTCCTCGGCCCGCTGGAGGACGACCCCGCCCAGCTCGGCCGCTACCTCACGGCCGCCGCGTTCGTGGCGCGCGCCCTGCACCACGTGCACGCCTCCGGCCTGATTCACCGGGACCTGACGCCCGGCAACATCCTGCTCGATCAGAGCGGCAACCCGCGCATCATGGACTTCGGCCTCGTGGCGCTCAGCGACTTCTCGCGGCACCTCACGCGCAGCGGCGTCACGCTCGGCACGCCGCAGTACATGGCGCCCGAACAGGCGCGCGGCAGCGGCGTCGGCCCGGCCAGCGACCTGTACGCGCTCGGCGCGGTGCTGTACCGCGTCGCGTGCGGCTCTCCCCCCTTCGTGGGCGACAGCGACCAGAGCATCCTGTACCAGCACGTGTACGACCTGCCGCCCGACCCGCGCGACCTGAACCCGGCCGTGCCGGACGGACTCGCGCAGGTGCTGCTGGGCCTGCTCGCCAAGAAACCCGAGGACCGCCCCCTGAACGGCGAGGCGCTCGCCGCCCGGCTGGGCCTCGCGCGGCGCGACGCGTGGACGGTCGCCGGACGCAGCCAGTACCGGGGCGGGCGCGGCCGCAGCGGCGAGCAGCTCGACGGGCCGCTCGACGCGACGCGCCTGCAGGAGGTGTGGAGCACCCGCCTGCCCGGCGAGGTGACGTGGCCGTCCGCGGTGCTCGGGCAGAGCACGCACCTCGCGGTCGGCACGCGCAGCGGCCAGCTGTGCCTCGTGTCGGGCAGCGGCACCCTGCAGCACCAGCTTCAGGCAGGAGACGAGGTGACGGCCCCACCCACCTTCCACCGCGAGAGCGTGCTGTACGGCGCGTGGGACGGCCTGCTGCGCCGCGCGCGCCTCGACGGGCGGCCGCTGTGGTCGCACCGCACGCGCGCCGAGATCACGGGCGCGCCCACCGTGTGGGGCAACCTCGTGCTCACCTCGTCCCGCGACGGGCACCTGCACGCCGTGCACCTCGAAACGGGCGAACTGCAGTGGGCGTACCGCGCGGCCGGGCCGGTCGCGGCGAGCCCGCTCGTGTGGGGCGGCGCGGCCATCGTCGCGGACGAGGAAGGCTGGGTGCACGCCCTCGACGCGAGCACCGGCGTGCAGCTGTGGCGCGTGCAGCTGCAGACGGTGCACGCCACGCCCGCCCTCGCGCCGCTCGGCCCACGTGAGGCGGCACTGCTCGTCGCGTGCTGGCCCGGCGAGGTGCACGCCCTGCACCTCGGCATCCAGAACGGGCACGCGCGCACCCTGCCGGAACCGCTGCTGTGGACGTACGACATGGAAGACGAACTGTGGGCCGCGCCCGCCGTGTCCGGCAGCACCGTCGTCGTGGCCGGGTGGGGCGGCCGCGTGCGCGCCCTGAGCCTGCGCGGCGGCGACGACCTGTGGGAACGGCAGCTGGGCGGGCGCATCACCGCCAGTCCCGTCATCGCGGGCGGGCAGGTGTACCTCGCGACGGAGGACGGCGAACTGTGCGTGCTGTCGCTCAAGTCGGGCCGCGTCATCTGGGAGACGCGCGTCCCGGTCGGCATTCAGGCGACGCCGCTCGTCAGTGGGGGCGCGCTGTACGTGGCGTTCATGGACGGCACCCTCAAGGCGTACCGCTCGCTCGACGAACGCTGAGCCCCGCACGCACGCCCCCGGATCTTGAGGCAACCTGAACGTACGCCCGCAAGTTACCGAACCCTCAGCAACACCATGCACCGGAGGCGTACAGTGACGTTACCCGCGTACCGAAGTGACCCCGCAGCACGAAGTCACCGAAGGACGCACACAGGAGGAAACACCATGCCCAACCTCGGCTTTCCCGAAATCATGATCATTCTGGTGGTGGCGCTGCTGGTCTTCGGACCGAAGAAACTGCCGGACCTGGGCCGCAGCCTCGGCAACGGCATCCGCGAGTTCCGCAAGGGCACCCAGGGCCTCAAGGACGAACTCGAAGGCAGCCTCAAGGACACGCCCGCCCAGCCCGCCGCGCCCACCCCCACCATTGCCGCCCCCACCGTGATGGCGTCCCAGGCGGCCGTCATGCCGTCCGCGCCCGTCACGCGCGTCGTGGAACTCGGCAAGAGCGAACAGCGCGACGCCTGAACCTGCACGCAGCCGTCACCTGCAGTCACCCGCGCCCCGGCCCTCCAGCCGGGGCGTTCCGCTGCCGCATCCCGGCCCCACCGGCACGGCGGGAACGGAGGCCGGGGCGGGGCACGGACGCGGCACGTATACGCCCGCTTTACCGCGACCCCTACAATGACCGCAGATGCCTCTCTCCAGCTACATCGACCCCGAGTACCTGCTCAAGACCTTCTCGTATGTGGGCCTGACCGGCATCCTCTTCGCGGAGACCGGCCTGCTGCTCGGCTTCTTCCTGCCGGGCGACAGCCTGCTCATCACGGCAGGCATCTTCGCGGCGCGCGGCGACCTGAACCTCGGACTGCTGATGCTGCTCGGCACGCTCGCCGCCTTCGTGGGCAACACCTGCGGGTACCTGATCGGGCGGCGTTTCGGGCCGCTCGTGTTCAGCCGCGTGCGCTTCCTGAAACCCGAGTACGTCGAGCAGGCCCGCGAGTACTTCGCGCAGCATGGAAACCAGACGCTGGTCCTGTCGCGCTTCGTGCCCGTCATCCGGACCATCGTGCCGACACTCGCCGGGACGGTCAACCTCGACTTCCGGCTGTTCAGCCTGTACAACGCGGCGGGCGCGGTCCTGTGGGGCGGCGGCGTCACGCTCGCCGGGTACCTGCTCGGCAAGGTCATCCCCAAGGACGTGCTCGACAAGTACATCCTGCTGATCATCGCGGTGGTGCTCGTCGCGTCGTTTGTGCCGGTCATCCTGGAAGTCCTCAGGCGCCGCCGCGCCTGACGCACCTGCCAGAAGTGCGTCAGGACCCGGCTGGTACAGTGACGGCGTGACCCGCCGCGCCCACCCCGCCCCCGTCTCCCCCGCCCCGGCCCGCCGCTGATGCTCGCCACCGCCCGCAGTGTCGCCCTGATCGGCGTGGACGCCGTGCCCGTCGAGGTGGAAGTGGACGTCTCGCCCGGCCTGCCGTCCTTCATGCTGGTGGGCCTGCCGGACCAGGCGGTCAGCGAGGCGCGCGAACGCGTGCGGGCCGCCGTCCGCAACAGCGGGTACCCGTTCCCGGCGGCGCGCATCACCGTGAACCTCGCGCCCGCCGACCTCCGCAAGGAAGGTCCGATCTACGACCTGCCGATCGCGCTCGGCCTGCTCGCCGCGCAGGACCTGCTGCCCGCGCACGCGCTGAGCGGCGTGATCGCAGCGGGCGAACTGGCGCTCGACGGGTCCCTGCGCGCCATCGGCGGGGCCGTGAACCTGTCGCTGCTCGCGGCCGCAAGCGGCCACGCGGTCCTGCTGCCCGCGCCCAGTGCGGACGAGGCCGCCCTGATCGACGGGGTGACCGTGTACGGCGCCACGAACCTCCGCGCGGCCGTGGAGCACCTGAACGGCACGCGCCTCCTCTTCCCGGCACCCGCACCGACGCCGGAACCGGACGCGGAAGCGCTGCTGGACCTGCTCGACATTCGCGGGCAGACGCAGGCGAAACGCGCGCTGGAAGTCGCCCTGGCGGGCGGCCACAACCTGCTGATGATCGGGTCGCCCGGCAGCGGCAAGACCATGCTCGCGCGGCGTGCGCCCAGCCTCCTGCCGCGCCTCACGCGCGCAGAGGCGCTCGAAGTGACGCGCATCCACAGCGCCGCGGGCATGCTGACGGGCCACGGCGGACTCGTGCAGACGCCGCCCTACCGCGCGCCGCACCACACGGTGTCCGACGCGGGCCTGATCGGGGGCGGCAGCGTCCCCAGGCCCGGCGAGGTGTCGCTCGCGCACCGGGGCGTGCTGTTCCTCGACGAATTCCCGGAATTCAACCGCCGCGCCCTGGAGACGCTGCGGCAACCGCTGGAGGACGGCGAGGTCCTCATCAGCCGCGCGCGCGGCAGCGTCCGCTACCCCGCGCAGTTCCAGCTGGTGGCCGCCATGAACCCGTGCCCATGAGGTCTGCAATCAGAGTGAGTCGTTTGGGGCGTGTGGGACAGCGTGGGTTGGGGCTTCAGTCCCAGTGGTTGTCGATGTGGTCGCCGATCCGTTGGGGGCGCCAGGTCTGAGCTGGCGGTGTTCGGCGGGGTTGAGGTGTTGGAGGGCAGCTGGTGTGGGGCGGCTTCGAGGTCCTGAGCGCCCCCGACCTGTGAAGTCTGCGGTGTTGACGTTGGGCAGATAGGTTTGGGGGGAGTGGGATCCGGTGATGTCGGGGGGGAGGGGCAGCGTGCCTGCCATGGGCTTCTCCCTGACCTGTTGAATGGGACTTTCCCCTGATCTCTACAAGGCCCAGGTGACGTCGGTGCTGCCGTCAGGGCGGACGGTAACGCGGGCGACGAGCTCGTGCGCCAGCGTCTGCCATTCCTGGTCGGTGAGGGTGTCGAGGCGGTCGGCGAGCTGGGCGCTGAGCGCGAGGACGTCCCGGGCGCGGTGTTCGGCGCTGGCCTGCTGACGGGCGGCGTCGCGAAGGGTGGTGAGTTCCAGGGTGAGGCCCTGGAGGCGCGTTTCGATGGCGGCCTGCCGTTCGAGGTACACGCCCTTGTCGAGGTCGCCGCTGAGGTAGAGGTCGAGGAGGCGCGCGCGTTGGTGGGTGGTGTCCTGGGTGGCGCGTTCGGCCTGGGTGATCTGGTTGTCCAGCAGGTCGGGCCGCTGGCCTTCGTGGGCTTTGAGGGCCTCGTCGGGGTTGCTGAGGATGCGGCGGATGCCCTGGCGGATGTGGTCGTCGAGGTCGTGCCCGCGGACGTAGGGGCTGGCGCAGCGTTCGCTTTCGGGGCGGCCGCCGCGGACGGTGCGGCCGGTGCAGCCGTAGTAGTACTCGTTCCGGGGTTTGGCGGCTTTGCTGCCGACGTAGGTGCGGCCGCACGACCCGCACTTGATCAGGCTTTTGAGCATGTAGATGTTCCTGGCGTTCCGGAGGGCGGTGAGGCGGTTGCGGGACAGCATGAGTTGTGCGCGCTCCCAGATTTCGGGCGTCACGATGACGGGGGCGGTGCCGACGACGATGCCGGTGCCTGCCGTGCCGGCGCGGGCGTTGCGTTTCCCGTACTCGGGGAGGCCCTTGTAGACGGGGTTCTTGAGGATGCGCAGCACGCCGCCGGGTCGCCAGTGCGTGACGGTGCTCTTGCCGCGCACGCCGCGCCCGTCGAGCTGGTAGTGGGGCGGGATGCCGAGGGCGGTGAGGCGGTCGCTGATGGTGACGGTGCTGTGGCCTTCGGTGGCGCAGAGGTGGTAGATGAGGCGGACGGCTTCGGCGGCCTGTTCGTCGACGGTGAGGCGTTTGTCGTGGACGCGGTACCCGTAGGGGGTGATGCCGCCGGGCCATTGTCCTTTCTCGATGGCTTTGTGCGTGCCGGATTGGCTGCGGGCGATGAAGGTGTCGCGTTCCCATTCGGCGAAGGCGGTGATGACGCCGAAGGCGACTTTGCCCATGGGGGTGGTGTTGTCGATCATCTGTTCGGTGACGCTTTTGAAGGCGACGCCGGACTGGGTGAAGTCCTCGATGAGTTTGTACGCGAGGCCGGGTTTGCGGGCGAGGCGGTCGAGGCGGTAGACGAGGACGACGTCGATGTCTTTGTTCTGGATGGTGTGGAGGAGGGCGGTGAGGCCGGGGCGGTCTGGGGTGGTGCCGCTCCAGCCGGGGTCGGTGAAGCGGTGCGTGACGGTCCATCCGTGGGCGGCGGCGTGCGCTTCGAGGACGCTGGCCTGGGCGTCCAGGGAGTGGTTGGTGTCCGCCTGCTCGACGGTACTGACGCGGGTGTAGGTGGCGACACGAAGGGTCAAGTGGCTTTCTCCTATCGATGCCTTCATAATTAAGACCGTTAGTTTTTTGACAATACACGCAGCAAATATATTATTTTCGAGACTTGTATTATTGACAATACTACGAGAAAAACCATGGAAGCTATAAATGTTATTAACGACCAGCGATAGCACTCATAAGTATTCTGACCCGTTAAAAGTATGGTTATCAAACCTATGATTCCAAAAAGATATGTTGTCGAAAAAAACTCAGAAATTACATTCAACCAGATCGCCGGCCTAAGTCTTTTTATTTCCATAACGAACGGTCTGTCTTGAATAGTTAACAGAAGAGTCACTGCAGCCAAAAGAAATCCTAGCATTGTGAAAGCAGTACTGCTTAATGTAGCTTGTATGCCTTTATACAGACTATTGGTACTGTCAGGTATAAACCAGGCACATAGAGCAGATACAACAAGGGCTATCCAACCAGCTAACGACCGGTTGTTTAGAAGATGTTCCATTGCGTACCGCCTCCTCCAGTCCCCGATTTAGTGCAATTAGGGATTCTGCTGTCGCAGAAATTCATAATACCCCTTTTCGATCTGGACGTACATATCCGTGGTATCCAGGATCCTGGAGCCAACTGTGACGGAGCTCACATAAAATAGCATCTCTTCTTCGAGCAGGTTTACCCAGTCAGTTCGACGTGCCCCTGAGCTATTGGCTCTAATCCTCGCCTGGGCCCGCTTCACTACTGTGGGGAATTGGTTGAGCAGGCTGATCAACTCTTGTTGAATACCCATACCGATACTGCTAGTTTTACCCCCACTGCCTTTAAATCCAATCTTAAAAGATGCAGGCCCCAACGGGACACTGTCATAAGCTGCCATTATAGTTCCAAGCCCATTTATAGAGTTACCAACTACTCTTCCGAATCCACGTACAACTTCTATCTCAACTTCAGCGATAGCACCATCTATCTGCAATTTATAAAACGAAGCAGCGTCTATTAATGGTGCGATACTTACTTCGTCCAATTCAATAGAAGCCGATGTATTCGCTTTGTCAACAATTAGAGCAGCTAGTTTTGGGTAATGGGGAGCGTGTTGATTTACCTCAAGAACTAGGCGATCCTGGTCGACAAAGTACATAAAATGTGCCGGGTCATATATTCCACTACCAATGGGGATGTTGGCGGGTGATAATTGACCGTTTGTTTCCACAAGTGGCAAAGCGTCGTGCCTGATACTAGCGAACTGACCTTTTACAATACCAGACTGATTTCCATCATCGTCTAACTTGACGGTTATTGCGTTTTGTCCTTCAAATTTATAAGCGTTCGGATTGACATTTCTATCAAAAGGGAGTGAGACTATATGTTGAAATACGTTCAATTTCTCTTGTAGAGACAAAGGTATGGCCTGGGCTGCCGTATTAAACTTGTAGAATTTCAACGAGTAGACCCTTATCTTCCTCTGTACTTTAGCCATTTACTTTTTCTCCTAGCATCTTGATCACAGCTGTTGTCAAAATCTGAGTCTTTGTCTACCCCGAATTGCGGGTCAGCGGGGCTTCAGTTGTCGGTCACCAGGCGATCACACCGAGCAGTTGGCGCGTGCCGATGCTCTGCGCGTGGATGTCCGGGTGCTTGAGGGTGACTTCTGCGACGCGGTCGTACTTCCAGAACGGCAGGTAGATGTTGCAGGTGGCGACGTCCGCGATGTACGCGCCGCTGGTGGTGAAGGCGGCGCGTTGCGCGTCGGGCTGGTCGTACACCCAGCGGCGCAGTGCGGCGGGCAGGCTGGCGCGGCTGTGCTTCCGGAGGTGCAGGATGGTGGCGGCGGTGTCACCGTACCGGCGGGTGGCGTCGGTGAGGAGAGGGGCGGGCATCTGCAGCAGTCCGGCTGCGTGGTGGCACATGCGTTCGATGTGTGTGACGGCCTCTTCTCTGCTGGCGGCTTGCCGGAGGATTTCGGTTTCGATGCCGCTGCGTTCGAGGAGGACGTGCGCGAGTTCGTGCATGGGTTTGTAGCTCCAGCGGCCGGTGTACGTGTCGGGCTGGAGGGTGATGACGGTGGGGGTGCCGGGGAGGCAGCTGTTGTAGATGCCTGGGCGGACGAGGACGTCGAGGCGTGCCGCGAGTTCCCTCCAGTCCGTGACGTGTCCGAGTCCCGCGTGCGTGTGGTGGACGTAGGTGACGAAGGCGGCGGCGAGGTCGTGCATCAGTCCTTGTCGCTGATCCAGCGTGACACGGACGTGTAGTAGTCTCTCCACTCC
The DNA here is from genome assembly GCF_014646915.1 of Deinococcus aquiradiocola. NCBI lineage: Bacteria > Thermotogati > Deinococcota > Deinococci > Deinococcales > Deinococcaceae > Deinococcus > Deinococcus aquiradiocola. The sequence continues at coordinate 678,629 of NZ_BMOE01000001.1, forward strand.
TCTGCCGTCTGGGGGCCGACGCCGTCGAAGAAGCGGGCGCTGGAGAGTTGTTCCTGGACGCGCCGTTTGCGGAGCGCGGGGAAGGTCCGGCCGTATTTCTCCGCGGCTTCGAGGAGGCCTTCAGGAATCTCGATCTGGACCCTTGCCCTTTCGGTGCTGGGGGACACTTCTGTGGGGGTGGTGCTCTCGGTGCTTTCGATGGCCAGATCGATCCCTGTCGCTTCTTGTAATTCAAGCAGCGTCCATTTGAGGGCGCGTGCCAGGGCGACCAGGCGGGATGCGGCGATGGAACCGAGCTCAATCGTTCCTGCTTCGAGGTGACTCACGGTGCGCTGGGAGACGGCGTCACCAGTACGATCAGCGATGTCTTCTTGCGTAAGCCGACGACCTTCGAGACGACTCAGCTCTTCACGTCGTTGGCGAAGTGCGTTGAATCTGATTGGTGTCGTTGCTTTTGGCAAAGCCATCGCGTACATACCTCCCAAAATAGCCGCTTACGGCTAGTAACACAAGGCTACAGCGGGGACGATTAAGGCTCAATTCCCCCATGACTAGCCATTGACGGCTACAGAAGTACACGGCTATAATTCCGGCATGGCTGACAACCGTGTAAAGGAGGCCCGCGAAACGCGCGGACTGACACAGCCTGAACTGCATGTGGCGGCGGATATTCCGCTCAGCACACTTCAGAAGATCGAGCAGAAGCGACACTCGCCTACGCTCGACAACGCTCTGGGAATTGCGGAGGCACTCGGCGAACCCGTCGAGCGGCTTTTCGTGAGAACTTCTAGCCGTACACGGCTAAAAGGCCAGAAGGCACTACAGGAGGTCCCGTCCACTTGAACCATACCCGGCCATTCAGGATCTCGACCCTCGTGTAGCAACTGGCGGCCCAGGTCACGAAACAAAAAACCCCCGGGGTAGGAGCCGGGGGCACTCACAGAAGTTCAGGAGACACCATGAGTATGACACGTTCCACCCGCAGCGACCACGCCGACCCCTCCCCCACCCCCGACGCCAAACCCGCCCGGCGCGGCCGGCAGATCGCGCCGCTCGTCGTGCGCGACATTCACCCGGACGTCCCGGACCTCGACGCCAAGAGGCGAGCGCTCGACCTGGTCTTCCGCTCCCCCCGCCCCACGACGCAGGGAGCCGACTGATGCCCGCCCTTCCCCTCCCCCTGCAGGCCGGGCCGCTGCATCACGTGACGGTCTCCCCGGCCGCGTGCCTGCCCGGCATGGTGATCGTCACCTTCCACGCGCCCTGCCCGGAGATCACCACCGAGCACGGCACGCCCGCGCGCCTCAGCCAGACCGGCTGCGCCGCGGACGAGCTCCCCGCCTTCCTGGCCGCGCTGGAGCGGCGGCACGGCTTCCGGCTGGGCGGTGCGTGGTGAGCCGCATCGACGCCCCGGGTGACGTGCAGAGCCCCGTCACGCTGCACCCCCTGGACGCGGACCGCGCGCTGATCGGGGTGCGCCTCGCCTGTCCGGACACCGGCGCGGTCGTCACGGCCGTCCTGACGCCCGCACAGCAGCGCGCGCTGCTCGTTCACCTGCAGGCGCACCTCGACCGGCAGCCCGCCCCGGACCCGCACGCGGAACGGGTCGCGTCTCTCGCCCGCTGGCGGGACGCGCACCGGGACGGCCCTTGCCCCGACTGCGACCCCACGCCCGCCCCGTGCATCTGCGAGATCGCCGAACCCCTGATCGGCCGCACGCACACCGCGGACGAGCTGGCGTCCTTCCAGGGGCTGGACGATGCCCTGAACGGGAGGCGCTGATGACGGCCCTCCTGATCGCGGTCCTCTTGACCCTCGGCTTCTGGGCGATGTCGCACACCGGGCGGGCCGAGTGATGCGCGCGCCCCTGCCCCCTGGCGTGCCCCTGCGCGCCGCCGTCATCACGTGCGCCTTCCTGGCGTTCCGGGCGTCGTGGTGGGCCGCCGTGGACCCCGCGCACGCCCACGTCCTGCCGGTCATCCTGTGGATGCTCGCGGCCCTCGCGCTCACCGCCCTGCTGCCCACCGTGGACCGCGCCGGGGGGAGCGAATGACGCCGCTCGCCGAACGCTCCCAGACCCTGCCGCTCACCCTGCACCAGGCGCCGCAGCTCGACCGGGAACAGGTCGAACTCATCAAGCGCACCATCGCGCGCGGCGCGACCGACGACGAACTGCAGCTCTTCACCGCGCAGTGCAACCGCACCGGCCTCGACCCGTTCGCCCGCCAGATCTACGCCATCAAACGCTGGGACGCCAAGGAACGCCGTGAGGTGATGGGCGTGCAGGTCAGCATCGACGGCCTGCGCCTGATCGCCGAACGGAGCGGCAAGTACGCCGGGCAGATGGGTCCCGTGTGGTGCGGCCGGGACGGGCAGTGGCGCGAGGTGTGGCTGGACGCCGACCCGCCTGCCGCCGCGAAGGTCGGCGTGCTCCGCTCGGACTTCCGCGAACCCTTGTGGGCGACGGCCCGCTGGGACAGTTACGTGCAGACGAACCGGGACGGCGTGCCGGGCCCGATGTGGAAGAAGATGCCGGACCTGATGCTCGCCAAGGTCGCTGAGGCGCTCGCGCTGCGCAAGGCGTTCCCGCAGCACATGAGCGGCCTGTACACCGGCGAGGAACTCGCCCAGGCGGACAGTGAGCCCGCCCCGCCCGTCCCGCAGGCCAGGACGGTCGATGTGACGCGCGAGGTCGCGCACGCGAGCGGCGCCGCGCTGCGGGAGGGTGCCCCGGCGCGCGGGGAGGCCCTGCTGGCGTGGGAGGAGAAGATCGGCCGGGTCGGGACGCGCCTCACCGAGCTGGGCCTGCGGGACGAGGCGCGCGCCGTGCTGGCCGCCCACCCCGCCTGGAGGACCGACACGGCCGCCGCGGCCGCCGTGTACGCGGCCCTGCGGCAGGTCGGGGAACGGCACGCCGCGCAGACCGCCGCCCACCCCGCACCGGTGGACGCGGGCCACCTCACCCCGGACGACCTGGGGCTCAGTCAGGAGGCCGTGCAGCAGCAACCCGTGCAGGGCGAAGTGCTGATCAGCCCCGAGCGCCTCAAAGCCCTGCAGACGGCGTACGGGACGCGCCTGAAGCTGAGCGGGCCCGCGGACCGGCACGCGTTCGCGCAGTGGCTCCTGAACCTCCCCGCACCCCCCGCCAGCACCAGGCACCTTACCGAGGAACAGGCGGCGTTCCTGATGGACGCCATCGGCGGGTGGGACGACGACGCCGTCAGGCAGACCCTCACGGAGTTCCGCACGTGGCAGGGCGCGCGGGGGGCGCGCTGATGCCCGCGCTCCGCGACACCATCGCCGCGCTGTTCGGCCGGGCGGCGACCGCACCGGCGGACGCGACCGTCACGCGCGGCCTGCACCTCCGGGCGCGCGTCGTGGACGGGCAGCGGCAACTGCTGCTCAGCCGCAGGGACGCCCGCCCCAGTGACGCGGAGGTCCGCACCTGCGCGCAGCACGGGGACTTCACGACGTACGAGGTCACGGGCGGCCCGCGCTGGCAGCTCATCACGGACCTCGGGCACGCTGCCCCGCCCGCACCAGTCGCACCCACACCCGGCCGGACGTGCGGCACCTGCGCGCACGCCACGCCCACCCCGTACCCGAACGAGGTCGAGTGCACGCTCGGCTGGGACCGGCACGACGGCACCCTCCGCCCCACCCTGACCGGCACGCCCGCCTGGGTGCCCGTCCCGCAGGGGCACGGCGGCCTCCCCCTCCCCGTCCTCCACCCCGCGCACCGCTGCACGGCCGTGATCGGCGGGAACCGCCCCGGCTGGACGGCCCGACCATGAACGACATCACGCACGACACCGGCGAGATGAACGTGATCTTCGTTCACTCCAGCGTCGACGACTACCCCCTCACCCCGTACGAGTTCCGCGTGTACGGCAAGATCGCCCGCCGCGCCGGGCAGGGCATCGGCTGGCCCAGCGTCGAACAGGTCGCCGCGGAATGCCTGATGAGCGAAGACACCGCCCGTCAGGCGCTGCAGAACCTCACCACCTTCGGCCTGCTCAGCCGCCAGGAACGGCCCGGCCTGCGCCCCCACTACCGCCTGACCAGGCCCAGCACCTGGCTCTCCACGGACGCCGTGCGCGCCATTCACGCCGAACAGACCGAGAAGAGCCGCGCGAAACGGCAGGCCCGCAAGGCCAGGACAGGCCAGGAGAACCCCGGGGCCGCCCCGCGGGGTGCGGGGACCCCTCCCGACATTTCGGACCCCTCCGAAAAACAAGGGGGGGTGGTTTCTCCCACCCCTGGGAAAAACAGGGAGGGGTACCCCTCCGAAAAACACCCCCCCCACCCCTCCGAAAAACAGGGAGGCGTAAGTATATCCACCAAAGGAAATCCCAGAGAAGGAGATCCAGAGACAGGAGGCACCCCCCCGGAAGCCCGGCGGTCGGCGGCGGTCTCGGCTCCACACCACGAGCGGACCCCCCCGGCCGCTCACGCGGCCACCCCAGGCACGCCCCCTGACCAGGCTCCCCCCCACCCCACCCCGGACGGCACACCGCCCCACGCCAAAGGCACAGAACACGTTCCGCGGGCCGCGGCCGCGCCGGACGCCGCGCCGCTCCCCGACACGCCCGTCCGCCGCTACCTCCTCGGGTACTTCGGCCCGGACTTCCTCCAGACCCTCCTCGAAGAAGACCCCACCCGGCACGACTGGTTCCGCCTCCCCACCCCCACCGTCCAGGCCTGCAAGGACGACGCCGTCACCGAAGCGAACGGCAAACGCTGGAAAACGCCCCTCATCGGCCTCCTCGACGCGCAGGCCGCGCAACTCCGCCGCACCGAACGCCCCACCCACCCGGACCCCGCCCCCACGCCCGCCGCCGCCAGCATCGCCGACCAGGTCAAAGCCCGGATCGCCGCCACCCGGAGGACCGAATGACGCACGACCCCGCCCCCAAGGACGTCCTCAGCCTCGCCCGCCTCCTCACCGCCAGCCCCGCCGCCGCCCGCACCCTCCAGCGCAGCATCGAACGCCAGCAGCAGCAGCGCGACACGCAGCGCCGCGTCATCGACGCCCGCTGCCCGCACTGCCACACCGAAGGCGTCGTGTACCTCACCCTCCCCACCGGACAGTTCCGCCACCGCCGCGCCGACTGCTGCCAGCCCGCCCTCCGGGACGCCGCCGAGGCCGCCCTCCACAGCGCCATGAACCCCAACAGCCCCGCCGACTCCCGCCTCGAAGCCGCCGACCGCTACGCCGCCCTCAAGGGCGCCCTCACGCACCCCGCCCTGCGGCGCGAACTCGAAACGCACGAACACCTGCTCGCCACCAGCGACGAACGCATCCTGCCCGTCCGGCGCGGCATCGAACACAAGACCCCACTCAACTGACCGGCCCGACAGCCAGGGAGATTCCGATGACCGCGACCGCCAAGACCACCACCAGAGACACCAGACGCAAGCCCGCCCGCAAGGAAGCCCCGGCGAACGTCACGCCTTCCCCGACCACCGACCTGGCACCGATTAACTCGGCTGATTCCGCACACGCCACCCCCATCCTGGAGGGCAGCAAGGTCACCTCCGCGCCCCTGGTCAGCCTCCGCGCCAGCCCCCTCAACCCCCGCAAGGCCTTCGAGCCCGGCAGCATCGCCGAACTGGCCGAAAGCATCCTCCACAAGGGCCTGATGCAGAACCTCGTGGTCCGCCGGGGCGACCAGCCGAACACGTACGAGGTCATCGCCGGCGGCCGCCGCCTGAAGGCCCTCACGCTGCTGGCCGACGCCGGACGCATCCCCCCGCTGTTCGACGTGCCCGTCCGCCTCGCCGCCCTGACCGACCTCGAAGCCCTGCAGCTCGCCACGGCCGAGAACGTCGAGCGCCGCAGCATGAGCCCGCTGGAGGAGGCCGACGCCTTCCTGGGCATGGTGACGCTCGGCGCCACGCCCGAAGACATCGCCCTGAAGTTCGGCTTCGGGCAGAAGACCGTCGAGCAGCGCCTGCTGCTGGCCCGCGACCTGGGCGAGGAAGCGCGCGGGCTGCTGGACGCCGGGGAGATCTCCCTCGGCAACGCCCAGATCATCGCCCACACGAAAGGCCCGATGCGCAGGCACCTGATCGGCGCGGCACTCCGGGGAGCGAAGCCGGAAGGCCTGCGGACCCTGATCAGGGAAGGCAGCTTCCTCGTCGCGCACGCCAGATTCGACGTGCCCTCCTCCGGCCTGGAAGTCGTTGAGGACCTGTTCGGTGAGGTGCCGCCCCGCTTCGCCGACCCGGGTGCGGCGCTGGCCCTTCAGCTCGACTGGGTCAACGCCCGGGCCGACAAACTGCGCGCCAGAGGGAAGCACCACTTCGTGGAGGTCGAGACCAGCCAGTCGGCGCACGGCTCTGCCCTGTCCGCAGGCTGGCCGGACTACACCGCCCACTCCGGTTACAGGGACCTGCAGGGCACCGTGTTCAAGGTCAGCACCGTGACCGGAGAGGTGCGGGAGAACAGCGGCGTGGTCCGGAAGGCCGACGAGGCGGCCCGTGAACGCGCGGAGAGCGCGGCGAGGAAGGCCGCCACGGCCAGCGAGGCGACCGGCAGCAGCGGCGGCGCCATCCGCAAGTCCGGCTGGATCGACGGGCACGCCGCCCGCGCGGCCAGCCTCCGCACCGCCCTGGTCGGCGACCACAAACGCGGCGTGGCCCTCACGCTGCTCGGCATGCTCGGCGGGAGCGCCAGCAAACTCCGTGTCGACTGGAGCAGCGTCGAGGTGCTGGACGTCCCCGCCGTGCGCGAGCGACTCCAGGCCCTGGACGAACGGCTCGGCGGCCTGCTCGGCGTGAAGCAGCCCGGCGACAGGTACGCCCGCTGCCCCGTTCAGGGCGACCGGTTCAGCGGGAACTGGCGGGACCGCGACAGCAGGGAGTTCGCGTTCTACACGGCCCTGATGACCCTGGAGCTGGGCGAACTGCTCGACCTGCAGGGCATCCTGACCGCCTGCACGCTCGCCAACTGGAACATCTACCAGCCGGAAGGACCCGTGGCGGAATTCGTCACCCGGCTCGGGCACGACGTCCAGGCCCGCCCCGCGCTGCGGCTCACCGACGCGCACCTGAAGGCGTACACCCGCGACCGCCTGATCGAACTCGCGGGGGACGCCGGACTCGACCACGAAGGCATGGCGAAGCTCGGCACGTCGAAGCTCATCCGTGAAGCGATCCTCGCGCACGCGGACGCACTGTTCGAGCAGGGCTACGTCCCGGCGATCGCCCGCTTCCCCGAGGCCCTGCCGCCCCTCCTGGCCGCCGAGGCCGCTCCAGTCATCGCCTCAGACGAAGACGGCGAGGGCGACGAGGACCCGGGCGAAGACGACACCGGGACCGAGGACTGATCACGTTCGGGGCGGCCGCCGTGCCGTCCCGCTGGAGACCCCATGAAGAAGACCCTGAACGTCCAGATCGACGCGATCAAGCACGAACTCAACCGGGAAGGCGACCTGATGACCACCCTGCACCTCGAACTGCCGAGCGGCACCGACCTGAAACACGTCCAGCGCGCGCACCGCGTCGCCCGGCGCAGGGAAGCCGGAAGCGAGGTGGCCCGCTTCACCCTGCGGATCCTGGACAGGAGCGGCAAACGCACCTGGAACCTCACGAGCAGGGGCAGCAAGACAAAGGACTACAAGGTGGTCGCCGTCTGCGAACTGGACTTCAACGCCAACCACCGCTTCGAGCAGCACCTCGGCGCCTGGGCCCTCGACCAGGCCACGCTGGAACTCGACGTCATCATCGAGGGCCCGCAGGGGCCACTGCTCGCCCCACCGGACGCCGACGACGACCGCGACGGCAACGGAGTGCAGGCCTGATGCAGATCTTCAAGGGAGGATTCCACCGCTGGGAGTGCCCCTGCGGCCGCCTCTACACCTTCTCCTGGTGCGAGAACGGCACCGCCGTGTACGTCTGGAAGTCCACCGTCTGGCGTGACGTCCGGGTCGGCTTCCACCCCTCCCACGACATGACCACCTGGCGCTGCATCTGCAACCGGATGTGGCAGGAAGAAACCCCCGGCCGCGGCGACTACGCCACGGGGACACGGTGACCCGCGAGGACACGGGGGCCCGCCCCGCCGGGCCGGAGCGCGTGACCACCCACGCCCTGGTGTTCGAGGACCTCACCCCGGAGGAACGCGGCCGCCGCGAGGAACTCGTCGAGATCATCGTGGTGGGCGAGGTGGCCAGCCTGCGGTCCGGGAAGGCGCTGCGCGAGGTGCGCGACCGCCGCCTGTACCGCGAGACGCACACGAACCTCGAAGCCTGGGCGCACGACGCGTGCCGCCTCAGCCGCGCCCGCGTCTACCAGCTGATCGAGTTCGCGGACGTGCACGAGGCCGCCGCCGACCAGGGCATCGAGGTCAGCAACGAACGCATGGCCCGCGCGCTCGGCGTCATCTCCCCCGAACACTACGGGCTCGTCGTGGCCGTCACCCAGGCCGCGACCGGCAAGGACCGCCCCAGCAACGCGGACCTCCAGGCGGTCGGCGAGGTCGTGCGCGACATGGCGGCCGGAATGGTCGAACACCCCGACACGCGCGAACCCATGCCGTTCGCCGACCTGCCGCCCGAACGGAAGGCCGAGGCCGTCACGCGCGCCGTGCAGGCAGGCAGCCGCGACCGCCGGGACTTCCAGGGGACCGACGACGTGAAGCCCATGGAGTACCTCAGCGGCCTGCAGCAGATGGGCGTGACGGGCGCCCTCCGCTTCGGCCCGCCCGGGTACTGGCTCGAAGTGATGGACGCCAGCACCGGCGAACTCCTCGAAGGCCCCCCGGCAGCCACGGTGTGGGACGCGCCGCGCGCCTGGCGCCGCCGTCACGAAAGCGAACTCGACCGCCCGGGGGACGCGTGACGCTCCCCCACGCCAGCGAGGCCATGATCGAGGCGGCCGTCTGCGACCTCTTCACCCGCGCGGGCTGGTACGCCCTGAAGACCGACGCCGCCCAGGTCACGCGCGGCGCCCGGCACGCCCGCCCCGCGCGCGGCACCATCGACGTCGGCTTCCCCGACCGGGTGTTCCTGCTGTCCCTCCCGGGCTCCCCCCTGTGCCTCGCAGCGCTCGTGGAACTGAAGACCGCGACGGGCCGCGTCCGCGCCAGCCAGGTCGCCCGGCACGCCGAACTGCGCGACCGGTACGGCCTGAAGCCGCAGATCGTCCGGGACGCCAGGCAAGCCGAGCACCTGATCCACGAAGGCCTCCGCCTGCGGCGCCTCCTCAAGGGACAAAGATGAAACGCGAACGCCTGAACACCCCGACCTACACCCTCACCCCCTGCGAACCGTGGAGGCGTCCTGAACGATCAACGCAGGTAAAGCACGTCTGCCGCCTGACGGATCGTGAACACCCCAAGGAGGCCCAACTGTTCTGGCGACGCCGGCCAACACACTGGACCCAGAAACGAGAGCAGCGCATCGTTCTTCCAGATTTCGATCACGTGCTGCTCCCCCTCAAACGGTTCGGGGTGCACCTTCCCCGTCACACGGTCTCGCCACCTCATCACACACCCGCAACGTGCAAGGACGTGCCACAGCTCCTGATCCTGTTTCGGCAGAGCGTCTGTCCATGGCATCTCCCGAAGTATAAGCGGCGACTTCCAGCGGCCCGTCAAGACAACGACGAAGGATCCCTCGGGGTGCACGGCATCTTCCGAAAAGATGTGGAACGACGGGAAAAAAGAAAAGCGGAGGCTTGCCGCCCCCGCCCTCTCCGCGCTTCACCGACGTTACATGCTCATGGTCGGCAGGCCCTTCGCCATGTCGAGGTGCATCTTCACCGTCGGCAGGGCCGCCTTGATGACCATCTTCAGGCCCGCGTTCGCGTCCGCCGCCATCGCGTACTTCTGGAACAGCGCGTACGTCTCGGCGTGGCTCGCCACCATGTCCTTCTTGTACAGCGTATCGAAGTTCTTGCCCGATGCCTTCAGCGCGTCCAGCATCTTCTGCTGCGCCGGCGACACCTTCGCGGGCACCATCATCTTCGGGTCCGCCTTCATCACGGCCGCCTTCACCTGCGCGCCCAGCTTGGTGTGGTCGGTGATCATCTTGGCGGCATAACTCTTCACCTTGGCGTCCATGCTCATGGTCTCTGCCATCTTGGCGGCCTCCAGTTCGAACTGGTTGCCCATCGCGGCCTTGGGGACGAAGGCCTCGTCGGTGGTGGTGAGCATCATGGCGGCGGAGGCAGTGGTGCCGATCACGAGTGCGGTCAGAACAAGTGCGTTTTTCATGCCGTGAGTCTCCCGCCTGCACCTTTCTTCGCCGTGAGCAGAATGCCAACCCGTGTACCGGAAGCCTTCAGGCACCCAACACTTCACGGCACAACTCACAGTTCCCTCCCTGATGTGGCCATCCCAGTCAAGAGCCAGCAAACGGAGCAGCAGCGGTGAGCGCCACCCCCAGGGAACGCCGCACGCACCGGAAGGCGGTGGAGGAGCGCGTCACGCGGCAGCGGCTCGCCAGGGAACGGGAGGCCAGAGAGGCCGAGATCCGCACGGAAGACATGTTCGAACGGGACCGAGAACTGGCCCGCATCACGATCAGCGTGTATGGCCAGCTGCCACTCAGCCCGCCCTTCTACCTGCGCCACATCGGGCTCGAAGACGTCACGCGAGGCAGCACCGCACGGCAGCCGAGTCTGCCACTTCCGCCCGTCCTCAGCACCAGGAGGAAGCCGTGACCCTCAATCCCGCCGCAAAACATGCTGCTGAATGGCCTGCTTCTCGATCACGGCCTGAACGACCGTCAACGCCTCGAAATTCAGTGGTTGCGGTAAAGGACCCACGAAATCCAGCAGTCGCCCATGCCGCCAGATCTCCAGCCACGCCATCCCTGACTCCAACGGCTCCGGACTGGACGCATGGTTGTCCGGAACACGCCACACGAACTGACACCCGTGCTCCTGGAGAGCGTCAATCCGTGCCTGAAACTCAGGGTCGAATATAGAAAGCCAATCTTGCATGTCGTCAGAGTATAGAAGCTCTCACATTCTTGTATCAGTACATAAACATCCCAACTTCATAATCCACCGAGCAACTCTTCACACCACTGCCAGGCCATTCATCCGGTCGTCTCACTTCACCACTGGAGGTTTGTGATCACCCCTCAGTGTGCAGGGATCTGCAGAATCCCCCCGGCCTGTAAGACCAGCAGACTCCCCACCCGATCAAGCGTCTCTTCCGGCACTGGACATGCAATCGGCCCGGTGAACGACAACACCCTGCCGTCCTCAGTCCTCTGGATCGTCAACCACGCCGTCCCGTCCGCCAACGGCGTGAAGGAGTGCACGTCCCGACCACGCTCATGCCAGACGAACCGGTAGCCCTGCCTTTCCAAGACATTCAGGGTGCGCTGCGCCGATTTGGAGAGAACCGAAGTCCAGGGATCCATGCGTCAGCGTACGCGTCACCCGCCAGGAAGCACATTCACTCGACACCCACCGTTCCAGGGTCGTTCCTTTACAAGGCCGGCACTCGCAGACGCTAAGAATCCTTAACCACTATTCCCAGGAGCTGACCTTGACTGCCAGTTTCATCCCGGAGGCCCGACCCATGCCACGTCACCGCGACACCTCGCGCCCCCAGCTGTCCGCTCCAAAACCAGCAGCCAGCCAGCCCATGACTGCCCGCGAGTACGCCGAGGCCTGGTACCAGTGTCTGCGCGAACCGGAAACCCACGTGCAACCTGTCATCATCAGCACAGGAACAGGCCACGGCACCTTCGTGGCCGACCTGGACGTGGGCAACTGGCGGTCCGGCGGCGGCCAGACCTACGTCCGGACGCCTGCAGGGTTCCGGGATGAACGTGCCATCGGGCGGGCCGTGTACGACATGCTCCAGTCCAAGCGGCCGGACGATGTGCTGTACGGCAAACTGCTGGGCCGCGTCATCACTGGGATAAGCGTGGCGAGCCTTCTCCGGTCGGGCAGCTCCTGGCATCAGAACCGTGAGTCAGCCATCCGTTACGGCCTTGCCTGCCTGACGCTGGCCGTGCAACTGGATGATCCGGAGGCCGAGAAACCGCTTGCTGAACTTCGAAAGGAACTTGCAGCATTTGTCAGATCGTGAGATGATTTCACTAGAGTTCCACACGAGTCAAAACTTCAAGCGCCCACCGGCAACGGGGGCGCTTTTCCGTACACGCGCGTGTCAAAGATCAGTCAGAGCGGTGGAGATAAACTTGAAGTATGCCCCTCAGCAACATCGTGATGAGTACGCAGGTGTTCCACAGCCTCGCTGAACTCCGCACGGTCATCGAAAGCCACCAAGCCTGGGGGATGTCGCTCGACGAGTTCAAACGAAAGTTCGGAACGCGGGAGGAGGGAGGCATCACGTACGCCACACGGTTCGAGTGGGGCAGCACCGCATCCACCCTGCAAGACATGTGGGAGATCGTGCAGTACATTCACAGGTTTTACGGGTCCGTGGAGAACTGAGGGCACAGCAGCTTCATGAAACTTTCCCCGGTTGAACTTCGAAAGGCGCACGGTCTAGCCTGAAAGTAACGCTCTTCACACGTGTCCCCCAGGACGAGTCGAAGAGCGGGGCACGGACACTGACCTATCGCCTGCCTCCCAAGCCGCAACACCCTTGCCGCTCCCCCCAGGCGAAAACCGTCGATCTGGACCCACCGACCCCCACGCTCCCCACGTGGGGGTCAATTCATGCATCGCCAGTGAGGCCATTGTCGAATAAGAGCTTGACAAGACCAGTCAGAAATCGGCTCGGTCGTTCTACCATTAAGAAATCCACCCAAAGCTATGCTGTTGGCATTCGACAACTCAACACGGCACTGCACTATACATTTAGGCATGACTCAACACCCAGACTACCCGGCCGAACCGCGGACCTACTTAGAAGCAGTCAAGACATACGTTCTTGCGGCACTGCCTGAGGTGCCTCAGGGAACTTGGGAGGTGTACAGCGACATCAACACCGAGACGATTACGTTCCGCTTCGCAGATCGTTCAAGTGCACCCTTCAAAGGGGTTGATGTTTGGATGGACATTGCTGATATCGCCACTAAATCATTGCAGCTGGTAGGACAGCTGGCCGGAGAAGTCTTTATCGAACTGTTCAAACAGCCGCTGCCCACAAAAGCACCAGGCGCAGCTTATGAAACGTACTTTGCTTGACATTCACTCCCCAGATATTGGCCCGCTCCGGCGGGCTTTTTTCATGCCCGGACACGCTGCCTCACGCGAATCCACGTGTCCACCCGGGTAGACACGCGCAGGAGACCCGATGCACATCCTCAACCAGAAGCACGAACAGGTCCCCGTTCACCGCCTCACGCCCCACCCCCGCAACCCCAACGTCGGCAACGTCGAAGCCATCCAGGCCAGCATCGACGAGAACGGCTGGTACGGCGCCATCATCGCCCAGAAAAGCACCGGGCACATCCTCGTCGGGCACCACCGCTACCAGGCCGCCGTGCAGGCCGGCGCCGACAAGGTCCCCGTCTTCTGGATCGACGTCGACGACACCCGCGCCCTCAAAATCCTCCTCGCCGACAACAAGACCGCCGAACTCGCCACCCGGGACGACGACCTCCTCGCCCAGGTCCTCCGGGAGCTCGCCGAAGGGGACGCCGGCCTGCACGGCACCGGGTACGACACCAGCGACCTCGACCTGCTGCTCGCCCGGACGAGCGACGACCTGCCCGACAGCTTCAAGGCCCTCGACGAGAGCATCGCCCGGACGGTCAGGACCGTGACCTGCCCGTCCTGCAGCCACGAGTTCCCCGCATGACCTACGCCGACACGCTCGCGCGGGCCGCCCTCGACGCCCAGGCACCGCGCCGCCCGGACGCCCCCACCGTCATCAGCACCTTCGCCGGACGCGGCGGGTCCAGCACCGGCTACCACATGGCCGGGTACCGCGAACTGCTCGCCGTCGAATGGGACGACCACGCCGTCGCCACCCTCCGCCTCAACTACCCCCACCTCGACGTCTGGCAGGGCGACATCGCGCAGCTCACCGTGCCCGACGTGCTCACCCGGACAGGCCTGCAGGTCGGCGAACTCGACCTGTTCGACGGCTCCCCCCCCTGCCAGGGCTTCAGCACCGCCGGACGCCGCGCCATGGACGACCCCCGCAACCAGCTCTTCCGCGAGTACACCCGCCTCCTGCGCGGCCTCATGCCCAGAACGTTCGTCATGGAGAACGTCACCGGCCTCGCCAAAGGCAAGATGAAAACCGTCTTCGCCGAGATCCTCCAGGAACTCAAAGCCTGCGGTTACCAGGTCACCGCGGGCGTCGTGAACGCCGCCTACCTCGGCGTGCCCCAGGCCCGCGAACGCGTGATCTTCATCGGCTGCCGCGAAGACCTCGGCCTCACCCCCACCCTCCCCACCCCACAGACCCGCTTCATCGCGGCTGCCCAGGCCCTCGCGGACCTCCCCGACCGCCCCACCGGCCCCGGCCTGATGACTACCCGGAAATGGATCAATGTCTGGGCCAGAGTGACGCCAGGACAGGACTTCGCCAGCATCCACCCCAGAGGGAACCTCTTCAACTACCTGAAGCTCAGCCCCGACCGCCCCGTCGGCACCATCACCAAAACCATCACCACCGGCAACGGCGGCCCCGGCATCTACCACTGGAAGTACCCGCGCCTCCTGAACATCGACGAACTCACCCGCCTCGGCAGCTTCCCCGACACCTACCGCTGGCCCGGCGACCCCACCAACGACCAGAAAGACCACATGCAGGCCTGGGCGGGGATCGGCAACGCCGTTCCCCCACTCATGGCCAGAGCCATTGGCCTGCACATCCAGAGCACACTACTTCGGACTCGAAACCGATACGCGTATTCAATCGACCTATCGACTGATACTGCATCAGATTCCTGAGTTACTGAACAGAAGGATGGACATACATCAGGTATTCCAGGTCCTTAGGGTCAACGTTAGGGTCAACGGAGCGAACTGCATCCAGCTTAACTTCAATCAATCTTTCGCCCGTGACGTCAAAACACCTCATCACAAGTTTAGGGGAGTTACTTCCAGCTATAAAGCTAAACTGGTCGCGAATATGCCTATCCGAGTGTGCGATTCTCATAGCCCACTTGCCTGCGGCACTGCCAACAGGAATTAGCTGGGACTCTCCAGGAGAAATGAGAACTTCCTTGTCCAGCGGCACATGTATTTGAAGGCCAAGTTGCGCCACTTGCTCCGTAGTCATCTCCTCTGGCAGAAAGAACCAACTTTTTACCAAAACATAAGAGGGACCCAGGTTTAGCACGTCGACGTCTACTACCCAAGCGCTCATTCGTGACCGCTTGACATCTGCGCGAACAACGATTTGACCACTGCTGCCGATGACCACCGACTCAGCTTGTCCTGTCATGGACACCACCGTAGCCCACCCATACATGCCATGTGACCGCAGATGCCTACGTCCTAGACCAGGAGGTGAAGCCATGCCCCGAACGACCGAGACCGCCGCCAACCCCAAACCTGCTCAGCTGAAGACCAGCGCCCCGAAGTCCGCCGGGGGCAGACCCCCCAAGTACGACTGGTCCAGCATCCGGCGCGAGTACATTCGGGGCGACGAACGCGTGACGTATCTGAGCCTGAGTACCAAAACCGGTTATCCAAGCCATGACGTCATCAAATCCCGTGCAGCACGCGAGGACTGGACCGATCTGCGGGCGCAGTTTCAACACAAAGTCGCCGCCGCCGCGCAGAACCTGGACCTTGAAACGCTGGAGGAAGTCCGGAACCGGCAGGCCCGGATCGGGAAGGCCCTGCAGACCACGGCCGTGAAAGGCATGGCGCACCTGAACCCGCAGGAGTTGAGTGCGTTCGAGGTGGCGCGCTTGGCGCAGGTGGGGTCGGACCTGGAGCGGAAGGCGCGGGGCATGGAGGAGTTCACGGTGCGGGTCGAGGACCTGCGCAGTCCGGCGGACTTGAAGAACTTGACGCCGGAGCAGCTGCTGGAGTTGCGGGCCAGGGTGAAGGGCCGTGGGCAGGCGTGAGGCGCTGCCGGACTGGCTGAACCTGGACGTGATTGACGCGGAGCTCGCTGAACAGGAGTTGCGTGCCCGGGGGTTGCTGGTCGAGGAGCAGGCGCAGGCGGCACGGCCGTTGACGTTGAAGGAGTTCGTGCACGTGTTCTGGGAGGTGCTGGAGCCGGGTACGCCGCTGGCGTGGGGGTGGGCGCTGGACGCGATGTGCCTGCACCTGGAGGCGGCCGCGCGCCGCCTGATCAAGCGCCTGATCATCAACGTGCCGCCCGGCACCATGAAGAGTTCACTGACGAACGTGTTCTTCCCTGCGTGGGTGTGGGCGGAACTGAACGCGTCGGAGCGGTTCCTGGCGGTGGCGTTCACGGAGTCCCTGGCGTTGCGCGACAGCATGGCCATGCGCCGCCTGATCCTCAGCCCCGAGTACGCCCTGCGGTACGGGGACCGCGTACAGCTCACGCGGGACAACAACGCCAAGGGGGAGTACGACACCACGGCCCGCGGGCGTCGCGCCGTGCGTCCCCTCACGGCGGCCACCGGCGTGCGCGCGGGCATCCTCCTGATCGACGACCCGAACAACGCGGCGGAAATTCACAGCCCCGCGCACCGGCGCACCATCAACCACGCGTACGACACCAGCCTCAGCCGGCGCGGCGCGGACCCGAAGCAGTACGTGCAGATCTGCATCATGCAGCGCCTGCACCAGGAGGACCTGACCGGGCACCTCGAAGAGAAGGGCGGCTGGGAGATCCTGCGCCTCCCGGAGAAGTACGAGCCGGAGCACCGGACCGTCACCAGCATCTGGGAGGACCCGCGCACCGAGCGGGGCGAACTGCTGTTCCCGGAGTTCCGGGACGCTGCTGACTACGCTCAGGCCGCGCATGACCTCGGGCCGTTCGGCGAGGCCGGGCAGTTGCAGCAGCGGCCCTCCCCTGTCGGCGGCGGGGTCGTCAAGGACAGCTGGTGGCGGTACCACGCGCCGGCCGAGCTGCTCCCCCACCTGAAGCCGGTGCTGGTGCAGGTGGTCGCCGAGGACGGCACCGTCACCGAGCAGGAGGCCGTGGTCGTCCCGACGCCCACCACGTTTGATTTCCGCCTCACCAGCTGGGACCTGTCCTTCAAGGGGAACAAGACCAGCGACTTCGTGACGGGTCAGGCGTGGGGCGCGCGGGGCGCCGACCACTTCCTGCTCGACCAGACGCGCGGCCGCTGGGGGTACGTGCAGACGAAAGCCAAAGTGACCGAGTTCGCCGAACGGCACCCGGACATCACCGAGCACGTCATCGAGGACAAGGCGAACGGCCCGGCCATCCTCGACGACCTGCGCCCCACAGTGAGCGGATTGATCGGCTGGGAACCCGAGGGCAGCAAGGAGTCCAGGGTCAACGCGGAGAGCAGCACCATCCACGCGGGGAACGTCTACCTCCCGCACCCGCAGCTCGCGCCGTGGGTGAACAGCGAGTACCGGCCCGAATGGATTCAGTTCCCCAACGGAGCGCACGACGACCAGATCGACCCGACCACGCAGGCCCTGCAACGCTTCCGGCTCAAACGCCGCCGGGCCGAACAGGAGCGGAAGAAGCCCGGCCCGCCCATCCCGGCCCCCACCCACACCATGGGTCTCGGCCAGGCCAGCAGTTTCCGCACCAGGAGGTGAGTGACCACGACCAAGCAGATCGACCTGAGAATCCTCGGCAGCACTGGCGGCGGGGAGAGCTGGTGGACCCGCGAGCAACCCGAGTTCGGCCGCACCGCCATCGACCAGTACAGCGAGATGCGCGACCAGAGCAGCGTTATCGGCGGCACCTTCCTCGCCTTCGAGAGCCTGTTCCGGCGCGTGAAGTGGACCGAGGCACCGGCACCCAGACCGGACGGACCGAAAGGCGCCTGGACGGAAGCGCGCGCCAGGTACTGGGCGCAGTTCCTGACCCAGTGCCGCGAGGACATGTCCCACACGTGGCCGGGCTTCATCGCCGAGGTGCTCAGCATGCTCCCCTTCGGCTGGAGTTACTTCGAGGTGGTCTGGAAGTACCGCCGTGGCCCCGACCAGCGGGACGCCCGGTACCGCAGCCGCCACGCGGACAACCTGATCGGCTGGCGCAAGATCAGCCTCCGCCCGCAGAGCACCCTCTCACGCTGGGTGTTCGACGGGGACGGCGGCATCCAGGGCATGTACCAGACGACGAGCACCGGCGAGGTCCTGATCCCCATCGGGCGGGCCCTGCACTTCCGCACGACGGAGGCCGGCAACAACCCCGAGGGCCGCAGCATGCTCCGCAACGCCCGGCGCGCGTACTACTTCGCCAAGCGCCTCGAGGAGTTCGAAGCGGTCGGCGTGGAACGCAACCTGAGCGGCATCCCGATGGTCGAGGTGCCTGCCGCCATGCTCAGCGCGGACGCGACCGAGGCCGAACGGAAGGCCGTCGCGATGATCGTCGAACAGGCCAAAGCGCTGCGCCGGGACGAGCAGGCGGTGGTCGTGGTGCCGAGCAGCACCTACATCGAGTCAGTGTACGACCCGAAGACCGACACGAGCAGACCGGTCGAGCTCGGCACCGGGTTCAAGTTCAGTCTGCTGGGCGCGCCCGGCGTCACGCCGGTGGACGTGAACCCGATCATCACCCGGTACAAGCGCGACGTGGCCCTCAGTCTGCTGAGCAGCTTCCTGATGCTCGGCATTGACGGCAAGGGGTCCCTGGCGCTCAGCACGGACCTCACGGACCTGTTCGAGTTGGCCGGCACCGGCATTCTCGACGGGGTAGCCGCGACCTTTAACAGGTTCGCGGTGGCGCAACTGATGCAGCTCAACGGGGTGCCGCCGGAGCTGTGGCCGACGCTGGAGCACGGCGGCCTGAGCGACGCGGCCCTCAAGGGCCTGATCACCTCCCTGAACGGCCTGCTCGCCAGTGGCGGCATCACGCCCGACGTGAACCTCGAAACGGAACTCCGCGAGAAGCTCGGCGTGCCGAAGAAAGCCGAGACCGCCAACCCAGCTCCCGCCGTGCAGACCGGGTCAGGCAGCGGGGACGGCACCCCACCCCAGGACGGGCAACCGCCCGGCGAGCGGCAGGCGCTCGTCTTCGACCACTCGTTCCAGGAGGACGCATGACCCCCACCCGTTCCCCCACCCCCCTGAACTTCCTCGCGCGCGCCCTGACGCACGAGGCGTGGGGCATCACGCCGGACGCACTCGACGGCCTCCGGCACACCCTCGACGCCGGGCAGGCGCCCACAGGCGACGCCAGCAGGCCCGGTGAGCTGAGTGCCGCCACCACCTTCCTGCCCCGGCTGGACGTCGTGGGACAGCGGGTCGCGGTGGTGACCCTGCACGGCACGGTCATCTCTCGCGCGCCGGAATGGGCCGAAACGTACGGGTACGTGAGCCCGCAGGCGTTCGCGCGGAGCGTCATCACGGCCGCGGACGACCCGTCGGTCACCACCATCGTGCTCTCCTGCGATTCACCTGGAGGCACCGTGTCCGGCACGGTCGAGGCGGCCGAAGCGGTCGCGTACGCCCGCACCCGCAAACCGGTCGTGGCGGTCGCCAGCGACACGATGTGCAGCGCCGCGTACTGGATCTGCTCACAGGCCACCCGGATCGTCGTGACGCCCACCGCGATCGTCGGCAGCATCGGCGTGATCACCAGCCACACCGACGTCAGCGGGTACTACAGCCAGCTGGGCGTCGTGGTGACGTACATCCGCAGCGCCGTTCGCAAGGCCCTCGGGCAACCGACCGAGAAGCTCACCGAGACGGCCCTCGCGGAACGTCAGGCGCTCGTGGACAGCATCCACGCGCAGTTCGTGGCCGCCGTCGCCGCGGGCCGCGGGAAACCCGCCGGGACCGTCACCAGCCGGTGGGCGACCGGTCAGGTCTGGGTGGGTGGGGAGGCCGTGACGGCCGGACTGGCGGACCGCGTGGCGAGCCTCAGCACTGTGCTGGCCGAACTGACCGGCAACGCCGCCCCGCCGCCCGACCCCACCGGGCCGGACCCGGACGACCCGGAAGACGACAGCGAAGAAGACCCCACCGCCCGCGCCCGCACCAGCAGCGCGGGCGGTTCCGTGCCGCCCGCAGACCCCCCGCCCCACTCAGCCCAGGAGGCACCCCGCATGAACATCCACGCCATCACCGTCAAACTCCAGCAGGGCGAACCGCTCACCGCCGAGGAAGGCACCTTCCTCGCCGCGCACCTCGGTCAGGCCGAACCGCAGGCCACCGACACCACCCCCGCACCCGCAGCGCAGGACACCAGCGCCTGGCCCGCCGAGGCCCGCGCCGCCTTCGAGAGCATGAACGCCCGCCTCAACGCCACCGAGAACCGCGCCACGGCCGCCGAGCAGGCCGCCGCGGCCGAGCGCGACATCCGCCTCAAGGGGCACTTCGAGGCGCGCGCCGTGACGCTCGGCCAGCCGGTCGCGTTCGCCGCCACGCTCCGCGCCGCGCACGACAAGCTCAGCCCGGACGAGTACGACGCGTACGAGAACGCCCTGAAGGTCGGCGCGCAGGCCGTGTCCGGCCTCCTGCAGGAGCGCGGCACGGCGACCGCGCAGGCGAGCGGCGACGTGTACGCCGAACTGGGCACGCGCGCCAAGACCCTCATGGCCGCCGACGCGCGCCTCACGCTCGCCGACGCGCAGAAGCAGGTCATGGCCACCGACCCGGCCTTCGCGCACCGGTACCACGCCGCCCTGCGTCACTGACCGCCCACCCCTCCCCTCACCGCAAGGAGCACCCATGAGCACCGTCAAACCCCTCCAGAAAGACGTCGGTCCCGCCACCCGCGACCTCACCACCCACCAGTGGCACGCCTGCAAACGCACCACCAGCAACCAGGTGCCCGGCATCGACGTGGCCGACACCACCGAATCGGTGGCGGGGATCCTCGAACTGCCCGGCCACGCGGCCGGCGTGTCCAGCACGTACCACACCGTCGGCCGCAGCAAGGTCAAGGTCGGCACGGCCGTGCAGGCCGGGGACTTCGGCCGGGTCGGCGCCACGCCCGGCGTCGCCGTCCCGGCCGCGCCCGGCGAAGCGTACTTCTGCCGCTTCGCCGAGGCGGGCCCCGCGGGCGCCATCGTCGCCTGCGACCTCGTCAGCGGCCTGCGCGCCATTTCTATCGCCTGACCCGACCACCGCACCCCCGCCCCCACTCAAAGGACGTGCCCCCCATGACTGCACCCACGAACACCTCGTACACCCAGACCAGCGGCCCCCTCCCCGCCACGTACGGCGGCGGCCGCGTCGACCCGTACCTCACCACCATCGCCATCGCGGACCTGCAGGCCGACTAGGACTTCCTCGCGCCCACCACCTTCCCCGTCCTCCCCGTCACGCAGCAGGGCGGACGCTACAGCGTCTGGGACCGCGGGAGCCTCCTGCGGCCCGAGATGCGCCGCAAAGCGTACGGTGACCGTCCCGTCCAGGGCAGCTACAAGACCAGGAACGACAGCTTCTGGTGCGAGAACAACGCCCTCGAGAAGGTCATCGACCCGGCCGACATCGCGAACTCCCCGGACCCCATGGCGCCCTTCGAGGGCGCCGTGAACTACCTGACCCTGAACGCCAAGCTCAGCATGGACAAGGAGTGGGCCGAGACGTTCTTCCGGCCCGGCGTGTGGGCGTTCGAGTACCACGGCGTCGCCGCGAACCCCAGCGGGACGGCCGACACCGGCGACTTCCTGCAGTGGGACCAGGCGGGCGCGATGCCCGCGCAGTTCATCCGGACGCGCGCCACCCGCATGAAGCTCCTCACGGGCCGCCGCCCGAACACCCTCGTGATCGGCGAGAACGTCTACAACTTCCTGGCGTTCAGCCCGGACTTCGTGGACCGCATCAAGTACACGCAGAAGGGCGTGGTGGACCTCGACATGATGGCGGGCTTCTTCGACGTGGACCGCGTGCTCGTGGCGGGCGGCGTGATCAACACGGCCGAGGAGGGCCTCCCGGACGACTTCGAGTTCATCATCGACGCGAACTCCATGTGGCTCGGGTTCGTCGCGCCCCGCCCGAGCAAGGACATCCCGTCGGCCGGGTACATCTTCAACTGGCGGGGCTTCCTGGGCGCGATGAAGGGCCCGCAGAGCGACGCGGCGAACGCGGCCGGGCTGGCCGTGATCCGGCGCGGGTACGACGACCGCGCGCCCGCCGACTGGATTCAGATTCACACGGCGTACGACATGAAGGCGACGGCGCCGGACCTCGGCATGTTCTTCAGTGACGTGGTGGGCGAAGACCTGCTCGCCGAGTGAGGGGGGCGTGATGCGTGAAGACACCAGCACCGCGCCCGGGTACGTGGCGTTGCAGGACCTGCGCTTCGGGGACGTGACCCTGAAGAAGGGTGAGCCTGTCCCGCGGGAGCGGGGGCGCAGTTACCACCAGATGCTGAGCCTCGGTCAGATCGGCAGGGCCGCCGCACCCGCCCCGGCGGTGGAGGCGCCCCCGACGCTGCCGGTGGGGGCGCGCGTGGCGTTCGTGGACGAGGACGGCACCCTGACCTGGGGAACGCACCTCGGCCCGCAAGTCCCGGACGACAGGGCGCGCGCCGCGCTGCACCTCACGGATGGGCAGGCGGCCGCGCGCGTCGCGTTCCCGGACGACCCGGACCCCGTCCTCGTCTCCCCCGCCAGCCTCCTCCCGGAACACCCCACCGACCGCCTCACCCGGGCCCATGACGCGCGGCTGCAGGAGGTCACGGACGCCGCCGAGGCCGACCGCGCCGCCGGGCAGAACGTCACGGACGACCTGCGTGAACAGGTGACGTACCTTCAGCTGCTGCTGCGGGCCGTCCGCACGCCAGGCGAACCGCTCCCCGCCGACCAGCCGGGCGGGCGGGACCTCGCGGCGGTCGGCATCACCAGCCGGGAAGGCCTCCTCGTGCTGGCGGGCGGGGAGCACGCGCGGCAGAACCTGACGCGGCTCGAAGGGATCGGCACGAAGACCGCCGACCGCATCCTCGCGGGCCTGACAGCGCCCGCCGGGGGGGACGCGTGACCGGCGCGGCCCTCGAAGCCGAGAAGCGCGAGCTGCGGCAACTGGCGGGCGTGCAGGCATACACGCTGTGGCTCTCCCTGTACGCGGACGACCCCGCGGGCGAGACCGCGGAGCTCGGGGCGCTGCTCTCCCGGAACGGGCACGACCTGCGCCTCGCGGCGGCCGACCTGCTCGACGGGGTGATCGACGGGGCCGAGACGATCCGGCGCCTGAAGGTCGAGGGGGAACTCGACGTGGAGTTCAGCCCCGCCACGTACGCCGACAAGGCCGCCCGCCTGCGCGCTCAGGTGGCGACCAGCGCGGCGGCCGGGCGGAAGTTCGGCCCGCCGCTCGCCGGAATCCTCGCGGGCCGCAGCGACGTCCCGCAGGCGTTCCGGCTGTCCGACAGCCAGCAGGCCGGCGGACTGCCAGACCGGGAGGCGCCGTGAGCCTGCTCGGCAAGATCCGGGCGGCCGTCACGAGCGTTCAGGAGAACCCGGACCTGAACGAGGTCCGTTTCCGGCACGCCGGGACGTGGAGTGACGGCACCACCTGCCGCTTCAGCGTGCAGGACCCCGCCAAGGTGCAGGGCGCGTTCTCGGCGACCCTCCGCCAGCAGCCGGACGCACTCGCCCTTCGCATCATCAGGGTCTACCCGGACGACACCCTGCCCGGCGTGGGGGCCAGCATCGACTGGCTCGGGTACCCGCTCATTGTGGTCGCCATGAGCGACCCGTCGGATTTCACTGGCACGCGCGTCCTCACGGGGAGGCTCGAACGGTGAGCGGCATGGACCCCGTGCTGTACCTGCAGGGCCTGCTGCTGCCCCTGAACGTGCCCGTGCTCCTGCCGGGCGAATTCACGGTCCCGCAGCAGCACAAGAAGTTGGGCGCGCCGAACGTGCAGGGCCTCCGCTCGTACCTCGCGGACCTCGCGCCGCGCGGGTACGTGCAGACCACAACGCCCACCGGCCTCCTCGGTGATGGCGTGACTGATCAGGGCCTGCAACTGCTCGACATCATCGCGCCCGGCGACATGGACAACGAGGTAGCACGCGCCAATGCACAGGCGCTCGCCATGAACGTCCGGCAGGCGTGCGGGTACACGCCCCGCCACCCCACCCGCCTCAGATTCATCCGCGACCAGACCAGCGGCCCCATCGAGACGGGCATCTGGCGCATCCAACAGGCCTATACCCTCTACACCGCCTTCGGACAGGCATAGGAGCCACCATGGTCTTCACTCCCAAGAACCCCGGCGTCACCACCAGCAGCACCATCCAGCCCAGCGGCGCCATCGCGTACTGGCGCACCAACCCGCAGCCCGGCGACGCCATGACCGACCTCGGGTACATCGTCGTCAGCAACCGCAACAAGAACCAGACGACGTTCGACGTGAACGGCAACCGCACCGGCACCGAAGTGCTCCTGAAGCGCATCGTGAAGTCCAGCAGCGAGACCATCACGTTCTACTCGAAAAACAACTCCGACAGCGACATCCTCGCGCTGCACAGCGGCACGAGCGCCGTCGTCGGCAGCAGCGGCACCGGCATCACCGGCGTGACCGGCTTCACCGACACCGCCGCGCCCGCCAACGGCGACTTCGTGCTCGTCGGCCAGAGCCCCGACGCCAGCGCCCTCGTGCAGGTCGCGTGGTTCCCGTACGCGCAGCTGAGCGGCAGCGGCGAGGCCACCGAGGACATCCTCCGCTACCCGCAGTTCGACGTGACGAACCTCGCGTGGGCGTCGAACTTCAGCACGGTCATCGATTCGAAGCTCGCGCCGTACGTCACCAGCAGCAGCGCCGTGAAGGTCGTGTTCCTCGTGCCGCAGGCGCAGCTGGACGCGGTCCTCACCGCCATCCAGGGCACCAGCGCCGCGCCCGCCTTCCAGACCAGCCACGCGTACGCCCTGAACGACATCGTGCGCCCCACCACCGCGAACGGCTTCACGTACAAGGCCACCACGGCCGGCACCTCGGCCAGCACCGAGCCGACGTGGCCCACCGCTGCGAACAGCACCGTCACCAGCGGCACCGCCACCTTCACGCGCCAGTAACCGCAGCACCCGCCCCCCGGCCTGCACGCCGGGGGGTCATTTGAGAGGACGTAACAACAGATGCACACTGCCCTGAAACTCCGGAACGGCACCACACTCACCGTCCACGCATGGAGTTACGCGAACGCCGCGAGCGCCATGAGCAACTACCTCAGCCTGCTGCAGGCCCTCCGCGCCCTGCAGCAGGACGCCAGCATGGCCCAGGAGGCGCAGGCACTCACGGACATCGTCGCGGCCGACGCGGGCGTGCAGACCGAGCAGCTGCACGCCTCAGACCTCGGCCCCCTCCTCGAAGTGATTCACGAATTGAACGACGTGGAGGACCTGCTGGGAAAACCGTTGGCGCTGCTGGTCCGGGCATTGACGGCCCTCCAGAAAGCGCAAGAGCCCGAGCCCGAAGAATCCGAGCCGAACGCGCCCAGCGGGAACGCAACACCGCCGAACTCCTCGCCGAGTTCGGCCCCGCCGCCTACCCGGCCCTGATGCAGATGCCCCTCTCCCTCATCCACGCCACGCAGCTCGCCGTGCACCGCCGCCGCGCACGCGAACGGTACGACGGGATGCTCGACACGCTCATGTCGTCCGGCGTGGAGTGGGGCACCGCCATCGAGGGACAGGTCCCGCCCTCCAACAGCACGTACCGCACGGTCGACAAGCCCGCGCGGGCGCACCTGCAGCAGCTGTACCAGCAGAGCCTCGACGCCCCGCCCCCCACCCGGGCGGAACGCGAGGAGACGCACCGCACGCTCCTCAGCAGCATCTTCGCGGACTAGGAGGCAGCATGGCCGTACAGATCACGTCCGGGTTCAGTGCCGCCGCCGCCCGCGTCGCGCAGGCCCGGCAGCAGTACCAGGCGCTCATGACGGCGGAACTCGCCACCGTACGCGACGAGGTCGAACACATCGCCATCGCGGGCACCCGCGCAGGCGTCTACGACACGCCCCCCGGCAGGTACATCCGGACGGACGCCCTGCTCGGTGGCGTGTACGCTCGGCCGATCCGCGCGGGCGGCACGTTCGGCATCGAGGTCGGGAACCGCGCGGCTCACGCCACGAACGTCGAGTGGGGCAGCATGGGAGAGCAGCAGAGCCCCGAGGAGCTGCGTGCGCTCTCGGAGGCCCTGCCGGGCGTCGGCGTGCTGTACCTGGGCCGCAGCGGTGCCGAGTGGCGGAAACCGAACCCGGCCATCACGCGCGCCTCCGTGGTCGCCGGGCACCTGCTCGTCAGGGCGCACGCCCGCGCACTCGCGCAGGCACACCGCTGAGCGTCACTTCGGCTTGTTCATCCCCGTGCCTGCCTGCGAGCTGAACGCCGCCGCGACGTCCAGCTCGCCCACGTACTGCGTGCCGCTCTCGGAAGGTTTCGCCAGACCGCGCTCCACCAGGAGGAGGTTCATCAGCGTGCCCAGCTGCCACACGTACGCGGTCCGCACGCCATTCTCGTACCGCCCGGTCAACTCCAGCGAGACGCCCGTGCCGGGGGACGCGAAGGCCTTCATCACCTTCGCTGCCTCCGCCTCCGCGCCCGGCAGGATCTCGATCCCGGCCAGCCGCACGCGGGTCGGCACGAAGCTCATGTTGCCGAGCAGCGTCACGCCGTCCAGTGCCCGATCCACCCGGAACGCCGTGAGATTCGACGGGTCCGGGTACGGCAGGTCTGGCGCAGTGACGGTCTGCGGGGTCGCCATCGGCCCGTCAAAGATCCCGGCCTTCGGAGTGGCGGCCTCCACCCGGCGCTGCACGTACTCCCGGTACAGACGCAGGTCCACCGGGTTGCTCAGATCGAAGCACAGCGACTGCCCGCCCGAGTACACGCACGTACTCACGGCCCCACCCCAACCGGACGCCAGCAGCGCCGCCAGAAGCACCCATCGTTTCATCCCCCGAGCATACGCACGCGCGCCGCGCTGCGCTGCCGAACATGACCACCGCACCGAGGAGGTGTACCAATGGAAATACGTGACGTTGCCGTGCTGGACATCTCCAACGTGCTCACCAACCTCTCCAAACTGGAGGCCACCTACAAGGCGACCGGCGCACGTCTCGGCTCGTCCGTCCGCCTGCAGCTCGACACCTCCCAGGCCGAGGTGAAGCTGCGGGACATCGAGGCGCGCCTCACGGGCCTGCGCGGCCGCGTCATCCCCGTGAACCTTCAGGGGGCGGGTGCGGCGGTCCTCTCGACCCTCGCGCCGAAACTCAACCCGGACGCCCTGCGCGCCATCGAGGCGCAGGTCACGGCCCTCGCCGAGCGACTCCTTGCGCGCCTGACCCTCACCGTGAAGCTCCGCATGGAGGGCGGCGACCCGTTCGCGTCCCTGATCGCCACCGTGAACCGCACCGTGCAGGCCATCGAGGCACTCACGGCGGCCCTCGCGAGCGCAGGCAAACTCACGGGCACGTACGGGCAGCAGGCGCAGGGCGCGAGCAGCACCGTCGCGAACCTCGCGCGGACCATCAAGCAGCTCGCGCAGGAGCAGAAGAACGGGCAGATCGGCGCGGCGGAACTCACGGCCAGCATGACGGCCCTCCGCGCACAGGTCACGCAGCTCAGCCAGACCACCACGCTCGGCAGCCGGGACGCCATCATCCTCGGCCAGGCGTACCGCACGGCCAGCGCCGCGCTCGGCGAGACGGCCGCCAAGGTCAGCCCGCTCGCGGAGTCCATCGAACTGATCCGCGTGAAGGTGTCTGCCCTGCGCGCCGCGTACCAGAATGGCACCATCGGCGAGCAGCAGTTCATCGCTGGCGCCCGCACCCTCATCGCTGAAGGCAAAGCCCTGAACGTCACGCTGGACGGCAACGCCGCCGCGTTCCGGAACCTGCAGGTCGCCCTGCGGCCCGCCACGTCCGCCATCGACGCGCTCGAAGGCAAAATGTCGCGCCTGGGCCTCGCGTCACAGGTGGGGCTCGGCCTCGGGAAAACCAATCAGCTGCTGTCCGGGTTCGCGAACAGCCTGGGATTCCTGCCCGGCCCGCTGGGCCTCGTCGCCGCGTACGCACAGACGGCCGCGTCCGCCCTGCGCGGCATGGGCGTCGCGGAACTGGCCGCTGCGGCCCCCGCTGCGGCGCTGGGCGTGGCGCTCGTCGGTCTCGCCGCCGCCCTCGGGTTCGGTCTGCACGACGCGGCCGAGTTCGAACGTGCCATGACGCAGGTCGGCGCCATCGGCAGCCTCACCGCGCCCGAAGTGGACCGGCTCGGGAAGTCGTTCCTGGAGCTGTCCACGCAGGTGCCCGTCACAGCGCGCGACCTGAGCGAGTTCAGCCGTCAGGCCGAAACGCTCGGCATTCACGGCGCGGACGGCCTGCAGAACTACGTCGACGTGATGAGCAACCTCAAGCTCATCATCCGGGACGTGACGGGCGGCGCAGCCGGACTGGAGCACACGGGCCAGGAGATGGTGAAGTTCCTGCGGTCCGTGGACAGCAAGGACATCAACGGGGACCTGAAGGTCACGGCCAACACGCTCGTCGATCTAAAAACGAAGTTCGGCGCGGCCATCCCGAACGTCGTGGGTCTCGCCACGTACTTCAGCTCCGGCGCGAAGGCGGCCGGGGCCACGAACGAGCAGATCCTCGCGCTCAGCGCCGCGCTCGTCAGCGTCGGTGCGCGCCCCCAGTCGGCCGGGTCGAGCCTCGCGCGCCTGTTCGTGAACATCCAGGGCGCCGTGAACGGCAACGAGAAGAGCGCGAAAGCCTGGGCGGCCGCGCTGCAGCTCAGCACGGATGAATTCAAGCGCCTCGGGAAGGAAAGCCCCGCCGAGGTCATCAAGCTCCTCAGCGAACGCCTCGCGGAAGCCGCCGCGAAGGGCATCCCGCTCAGCAGCATCTACGCCACGCTCGGCATCAAGGGGCAGCAGTACGTCCGCACCGTGAACGAACTCGCGCTCGCGCACGACCGGCTCGGCGAGGCGTACGACGTCGCAAACGAGGGCGCGCGCGACACGGACGCCCTGCAGCGCCGTGCCAGGGAGGCCACGCAGAACTTCAGCGACCAGGTCCAGATCCTCAAGAACACCCTGTACAAGCTGGGCGTGGAGATCGGCTCAGAGCTCCTCCCGGCCGCCACGGCCCTCATCAAGGGATTCGCGGGCCTCCTGCAGGGCGGCAAGGACATCGTCGACTACATGCCGTCCATCATCGCCGCCATCACGGGCCTCACCCTGGCGTTCAACATCAACCGGCTCGCCGCGAAAGCCATGCTCGCCCAGGACGCCATCGGGGGCTTCTTCACCCTCGTGCGCAGCCAGGGCGTCGTGACGGCCCTCGCGGGCCTGACGGGCGGCGTGGGCAACCTCACGCGGGCCTTCGTAACATTCCGCGCGGCCACGGCTGGCGCGTCCCTGCTGGAGATCGGCGCCCTGATCGCCAGTCTGCCCGCCGTGATCGCTGCGGGTCTCGCAGCCGTCACGCTCGCCACCACGGCCGTCATCGCGTACGACCTGAAGCTCGCAGCAGACGTGAAACGCACGTACCGCGAGATCGACGAGAGCGCCGATCAGCACGTGTCCAGCCTCCTCGAACGGGTCAAGCACCTGCGCGCCGAGGGGCCGCTCGGGAAGCTCAAAGCTGAGCAGCAGCTCACCATCGACCTCCGGTACAACTACCAGAACAGTCCCGAACGGGACGCGGAACTCTCCAAGAAGCTCGCGGGCCTCAAGGTGCAGATCGCGGCGCAGGAGGCGCTCGACAAGGCCAACAAGAAGAACGCCGACACCGGCGGTGAGGTCGTGAAGGCGACCGAGGCGCAGATCGTGGTGTACCAGGGTCTGGAGGACAAACTCGTCGCCGTCAGCGAGAAGTACGGGCAGGACAAGCTCACACCCTTCCAGACGGGCGTGGCCGCCGCCCGCAAGGAAGTCGAGTCCCTGACGGCCGCCATCCAGGCCGCCATCGACAAGGGCCAGCTGACGGAGGCGCAGGGCAAGGGCCTGATGGGTCAGGCCGGAGCGCTCGCGAACCGTGCCGTGAGCGAGCTGACCAGACGGCAGCTCGACGACGACGCGGCTGCCCTGCGAGGGCACGAGCGGGACATTCAGAACGGGCTGGCGGGCCTCATCACGGACGCCGGAGCGAAACGCCGCGCCACGCTCGACCAGGAGGTCAAGGACCTGCAGGACAAGTACGCGCCCGCCATCAAAGCGGCCCTGCAGAACGCGAAGAGCGCCCCCGCCGGGCAGCGCGGGGATTTTTTGAAGGAGGCCGGGCAGCTGCAGCAGCAGCAGGCGCAGGAGATCGTGATCGCCCAGCGCAAGGCCAACGTCGACCTCGAAGCCCTCGACCGGGACCGGGGCGCGAAGGTCATCGAGGCGCAGCAGAAGCTCCTCACCGAGCAGCAGAAGGGCCTGCAGGCCCGTACGGCCCTCCTGCAGCAGGAGCAGCAGGCCGCTATCACGAACGCCGGGGACAGCGCCCAGGCCCAGGTGGATGCCGCCCGCCGCTACGCGCCCCTCGTCCTCGCCGCGAAACGCAACGAACTTCTGGCCGCCAACCAGATCGAACGCCAGCAGGCGCAGATCGACCTGACGGCCAGCCTCCGGGACGCCGAGACGGCCGGGAACCGCCGCGGGGAACTGGAGCTCGCGGCCCGGCAGACGTACCTGCAGCGCATCCGGAACGCGAACACCGCCGCTCAGCAGGAGTACGAGACGGCGCGGCTCGCGAGCGTGAAGGACCTGCAGGACCGGGAGGCTGCTGTGGTCAAGGAAGGTGTGGCCCGTCAGCTGGCGGACACGGGCGCCCTGACCGGCCGTGCACGGGCTGAACTGGCCGCACAGTACCAGGCGGGCGCCGCGCAGGCCGCAGCGGCAGGCAACGCGCCCGTCGTCGCCGCGTACCGGGACGCCCTGAAGCAACTGCGCACGCTCCAGCAGGACGCCATCAACGGATTCCGCACGGCGTCCGCCGAGGTCGAGAAGAGCATCCGCGACCTCAGCAAGAAGCTCCGGGACGCGCAGCCCGCCAGCGAGCAGGTGACGGGACGCCGCACGGCCCGCCAGCCGTTCGACGACATCGTTCAGAGCGGGCAGGACACTCTGAGGAAGCTGCGCGAGGACTTCGGGAAGCTCAACCCGGCCGACCAGACCGGCGCGCGCCTGCAGCGGTACCTGCAGGACACGCAGACCCTCGAAGGCCAGATCGCACAGGCCCGCGCGGACGGGAACGCCGCCAGCCTGCGCGCCGACCTCACGTACAACGCCAAACGCATCGCGGAGGCCAACGCTACCGCCGGAACCCTCCGCCAGGGTGAACTCACGCTCGCCGAATCCCGCCGACAGCTCAGCGAGAAAACGGCCGGCACGGACGCCGCGCAGCTCGCCGCCCGGCAGAACCTCATCGACCTCGACGCGAAGGCCGTGCGCGCCAGCGAGGACGCCCTCGCGCGCCTCCCCGCTGAGCGTGCTGCGGCCCTCGCGGCCGTACCCGCACAGCAGACCGAGGAACGCGCACGGGTCGCCGCCCAATACGCCGAACGGCAGCTCACCCTGCAGAACGACCTCGTCGGGAAGCGGGGCGCGCTGTACGACGCCGTGCAGGGCAAAGTCGAACTGGAGACAACCCAGGAGGCCCGGAATCTCGGGCTGCAGGATGCGCGGAACAAGCTGCTGGAGGCCCGCGCCCCCATCGCCCAGCGCGCCCTGCTCACCGCTCAGCTGGACGTGCAGGCGAGCGAGGCGGCCCTCACGGCTGCCGAACGTGCCCTCACCCGACTGCAGCAGAGTGGCGCGGGCCGTGACGCGCTCGCCGCGCAGGAACTCGCCGTCACGAACGCCCAGACGGACGCCCTCACCAAACGGGAGGCCCTGGAGAAGGCCGTCACGGACGAGGTGAGCAGGCGGGTCGCCACGGCGCAGCTCGAACTGGACCTCTCCCAGGCCCGGCAGCGGGCAAACGCGCAGATCACCGGGCAGAGCGAGGACGCGGTCGCCGCCGCGCGCCTCGAACTGGACCTCACCGCACAGACCCTCACCCGCAACCGCGAGCAGCAGGCCGCTGCGCGCAGCCGCGTGGACGGGCAGGACGACCTGCTGCGCCTCCAGGCTGAGGAGGCCAACCTGCTCGGCACGCAGGCGCAGCAGCAGCGGACGCTCACGCAGGCCGTCCGTGACCGGCAGACCCTCCTCGACAGCATCACCGCCAGTCAGCGCACGCTCGGCGATCAGGCCGCGCAGCAGCTCACCGGCACGGCCAGCGCCACGCGCGCCCTCGCCAACGCCCGCGAGGACCTCGGTGCGTCCGAACGCCGCTACGCGCAGGCGGCACGCGAGGTGCAGGAGGTGCAGAACGAACGCACCCTCAACGCCTACAAGAGCGCCACGGACGACCTCACCAGCAAACTCCAGGCCCAGCGGCAGGCCGTGCAGGGCCTCGCTGATGCCTACCGCCAGCAGGTGGGCGACATGGACGGCGTCCGCAGCGCCACCGAACGGCTCGCCACCCTCGTGCGGGGACCCGACACCGGGAAGATCGCACAGGGCGACGTGGTCGGCGAGATCGAGAAGCTGAAGGCCATCCAGGGACGGCGTGACCAGGCATTGGGCAGCCTGCAGCAGGCCATCCAGAGCGGCGACGCGAAGCGCATCCAGCAATCGGAGAACGACCTCACCACGCAGGAGGAACGCTACCGGAAGCAGGCCGAACGCCTCACGAAGGGCGCGGGCCTGCAGGTGACGCTGCAGGGCGAGGGGCAGGTGAGCGACATCCTGCGCCAGCTCGAGCAGCTGGGCGTCACGTACGACCAACTCAGCCCTGAACTCCAGGCCCGCGCGGACGGCCTCGACAAGGAAGCGAGAAGCGCGCAGACCCTCGCGGACGCCATGAGCGTCTTCGCTGGTCCGGCCGACCGGCTCGCCGCAGCCCTCAGCAAACCGATCCCCGTGCCTGCCGTGACGCCGCTCACTTCCGGCGCGCCCACACTGCCCAGCACGAACGTCGGCGGCAACACCTACCGAGGAGGCGACACCATCAACATCAGCATCCCGATCACGCTGGACGGCCAGCCTGTCCCCACCCCCGAGGAGTTCCGCCAGATCGCGCGGGGCGAGATCGCAGGGGCCATTCAGGACGCCCGGCGCTCCAAAGAGTGGAACGGGTCCACATGCTGAACCTCTACCCGCACGCCCTGTCCATCTCGACTCCCGGCGGCCTCGTGTCGTGGGTGGGGTTCGAGGTGCCCCCCGAGGCCCTGCAGGCCACCGAGGAGCCGCAGACCGAGGTGCTGACCCTCCTCGGTGGGCAGAGCCTCCCCCGGGTCGCGCAGGGCAGCAACCTGACGCGGCTGCGGCTCGCGAGTCCGGACGGGATCTACCTGCCCGGCGACCGGGCCGCGCTCCTGAAGGGCCTGACCATCGGCACGCCCGTCAGCATCACCGAAAACCTCACCGCCCGCGACCGGGTGCGCGTCTGGACGAACGCGCTCGTGTGGGCGGCGCCGGTCGTGACGCGCGCCGGGACGGACGTGGCGACCGGCACCGAGTACTACAGCTACCAGCTCGAATTCATCCACATCGGAGCCTGACATGACCAAACAACTGACTCTGCTCAGCCCGGATGGCAGCGCGCCCCCGGCCGCCAGTTACGGCAGCGTGCCGCCCGGCACGACCACCACCAGCCGCGCCATGATTCTGAAAAACACGGGAGACGAGGCGCTGCCGAGCATCCGCATGCACATCGAGCAGACGACCACCTCGGACGGCGAGTACCACGCCACGGCAGGCAGCGTCACCCTCACCGGGACCGCGCAGGAGGTCCTGAGCGCCCCCCTGGCGCCCGGCGCGAGCGTCAGCGTCACGGAGTACGTCAGCACGCCCGCAGGACTGACCACGACCGGCCCGGACACGGGCACGCTCGTCTGGGAGTACGACGCCTGACCCTGGGAGGTGAGTAGCCATGCCGATCATCATCAGCAGGGGCGGGGTCGTGCGTGGCACGCGCACCGCCGACTGGACGCATGCTCCCGTCCCCGCCGCGCGCGGCACGCGGGCCATCAGCTGGACGACGGCGCGGGCCGTGCAGGGCGCGCGGCTGGCGACGTGGACGAGCGCGCGGACCGTGGCGCGTGGTGAGCGCATCGTCGGCTGGGCTGGACCGGTCACGGCGCGCGGATCGCGCACGGTCGCGTGGGGCGTGCCGGTCACGGCGACCATCGAGTACCGCCCCGGCAGACGCCCGCGCAGCACGCGCCTCACCAGCACGCTCGGCCTGGTCATCAGCGCGCAGTACGAGCACACGGGCACGCGGGAGACGCTGACCGTCACGCTGGCCGGGCAGTTCGGCCCCGTCCCGACCCTGGACCTGCAGGTGCAGGAGTACGAGGGGGCCACGCAGACGAGCAGCCTGCAGGTCGTCCTCGACGGGGACCTGACGCAGACCGAGCAGCGCCGCACCGCCACCGGGTATGTCACGGTGTTGCGCGGGTACAACCGGGCCGCCTCCCGGCTCGGCAGCGTGCGACTCTCCGAGCTGATCCCCTGGCGGCTCTCCCCCACGCCCCTCCCGGACCGGCGCGTGCCGTGCGGGCAGCGCCCCAAACCGCAGACGGCGGACGTGCGCGGCATCGTCAGCAGCGCCTTCCAGGCGGCGGGCATGACGCTGAACTTCCCGCTCTCGGACCCGCTCGCCGGGCAGGCCTGGAAGGAAGGCGTGCGCGAGTACTCGACCTCCGGCAAAACCCCGGATCAGGTCTGGGGCGACACGTACGGGCAGCTGGGGTACACGTACACCGTGCACGGCCGCCTCGCGCTGGCCCTCCCGGCGGGCGGCAGCCTCCCGTACCAGAGCACCGGCGTGCGCGAGGACGATCTCGCCACGGACCTCACGGTGCGCCGCGAGGCGGGCAACACCCCCAGTCACCTCACCGTGACGGCCGCCGACCTGCTCATGGACCGGCCCAACATCATCGATCTGCTCGCGGAGGCCCCGGACGCCGCGAGCCTGCAACGCGAGCTGTACCCGGACATCGAGTGGTACGTCACCACGCCCACCACGTCCGGGGAGACCATCAAGGGCTTCCGGAAGTCCGCCGGAGTCATCACGTACACGAACGAGCTGACCCGCTCGGACGTCGAGGTGACGGAGACGGTGGACGGCATCCAGCGCACCCGCACCTTCGGGCGCGTCGTGACCGGCTACACCAGCACGGCCAGCACGTACGATCCGACCTGCCCGGACGCCCTGCTGCAGCAGACGACCGTCAAACGCTCGTACGGGTACGGGATCAACACGGAGACGCACGGCGCGATCTTCAGCGGCCCCGGCTGGGCGGGCGGGTACGAGGTCGGGGACACGCTCGCCGACGAGTCGCAGACGGTCACGCAGACGTTCAGCCCCGAGGGGTATCTCTCCTACAGGACGACCGTCACCCGGAAGCTCGTGTCGCTGCAGCAGCAGGGCGCGGACGGGCCGCTCGCCGACCGTGGCCCGCTCACGGCGCGCGAGTACGTCACCACGACGCTCAGCGAGGCCTACAGCGCCATTGGGGGTGGGAAGTTCCTCCGGCTGTGGAGCCTGTCCGGCGCGCAGCAGCTGCCCCTGTACGACACAGAATCTGGGGACGCGGTGCGGCTCGCCAGTCGGGGTGGCACGCAGGCGAACGGGGAAGAGACGCTCGATCAGGTGCCCGCGCAGGTGCGCTGCCCGGACCCGTGCGATGTGCCCAAAGTGGCCTACCCCCAGACCGTGAAGCGCGTGCTCTCGGACGGGCGCGAGGGCCAGGAGGTCACGCGCTCGCTCCCATTCGTCGAGAGTGCCTCTCTGCTGGGCGGGTACGCGGACGTCATCGTGCAGTCGCTCGCGCCCACCACGGCCACGGACGCCACCCTGAGCACGGTGCGCGACTGGCGGCCCGGCACGCGCCTGGACGGCGTCATCACCGGGGTCGTCGAGGGCTACAGCCTGGAGGCGGCCGCCGGGCGGGCATCGGCGCGCGTGCAGGTGCGCGAGTACGTCCTGACCTCCAGCACGGCGGACCCCGACGTGGATGGGGAGGGGCCGTGGCGCGACATGGTCGTGTGGCGCAGGCCGGGCGGGGTGGTCGTCAACCACCTGACCGGCATCAAGGACGGCATCCCACAGTTCCGGCGGATCTTCGTGCGCGCGACCGGCGCGAACACGCCCAGCCCCGGCGACGAGGTCGAGTGGCGCAACGACACCCGGTTCGGACCGACATCCACCGGCAACTACGGCAACTGAAGGAGGTGAGACATGCGGAAAACGGACGCGGAGATCCTGCTGGCGCTCCTGGGGGAGTGCTGCTGCGAGTGCGAGTGCGAACACCCCCAACAGACCCCGGCGGACGCGGCCCGCCCGCGAACTCCCCAGATGCTCGGCAAACGCATGCCGCCGCTGGACGTGCCCGTGCAGGACGACCCGGCGCTCATCCCGCCCTACCCCAGCTTCGACTCCCCCCAGAGGGCCGCGGCGCTGGGCGTGCCGCACGTGCCGCTGCTGCTGGACGCGATGCCCGGCACGGACCCGCACGAGGGCCGCTTTGATGAGGTCAACCTGCCGACGCTGGGCCTCCCACTGGAGGGCATGGCGCTCACGACCGGCGAGGTGCGGAGCGTGCCAAGCGGGGCGCTGGTGATCGATCAGACGGCGCGCACCATCCACCCCGGCCCGGTGCGCGTGATCAGCGACCCGGAGGAGCCGCTGCTGCTGGGCCTGCCGGAACCGCTGTACGTGGCGGGCCAGATGCTCAGCGTGCCCGTCCGGAACAACCAGGCCATGATCGGCGTGACGGACCGGCAGCCGGTCGAGGGATTCCCGGAACTGGGCAGCTCAGAGGTCCCGCTGAACGACACGTCGGCGGGCCTGCCGAACGGGATCGAGGTGCGGTACGACCTGCTGGACACGCGCGACCTGATCGCCGCCCGGGACTACCCGCCCGGGCTGACGTTCGGCGGCGCGGCGGCGGCCCCGCTCGGCTCGCGGGAGATCATCGGCCCGGACTCCCGCCTCGCGGCGCGCGTGGGCGTCACGTACACGCTCCGCACGTACCCGAATGGCCCCACCCGCCCGTACGTGGACACCACGGTCAGCCACACCGAGGGCTGGCACACGGAGCAGACCGGGTATCTGGACGGGGACGGCGTGTGGCAGCCGGTCGCGGTGGCGTCCCTGGTGGCGGGCGGGCAGACGCTGCGCGGGTACCGGTACGACAACGTGGCGGGCGCGTGGGTGGCGGCCGGTCCGCTCGCGGCGGCCAGCGTGCAGGCGTCCGGCGGCGGGTACTCGCTCGTGGTGCCGCCGGGCCGGGATGAGAGCGACCCGACGCGCATCCGGGTCAGCGCCACCTTCCGGGAGCTGTGGGTGCTCGTCCGCAACCCTGGGCTGACCGGGATGGACACGGAGACGTTCCGCAGGCACTTCGCAGCCCCCGGCGTCGAGGTGTGGGGGTCCGCCGTCACGTGCAGCGGCCTGCGCCGTGGCGACGTGCACGACCTGACCGGCGGCGCGGAGTTGCGGGTCAACGGGCGGGTGTACGTGGGGGGCAGCTGGACGGCCCTGCGCGCGGGCACGCGGGTCTGGGTGCTGCACCTGTCCGGCAGCACGCTCACGCGCGAGGTGGTGGGCGTGCCGGACCCGCCCGGCACCTGCACCGTCACGGACCTCATGACCCTCGTGTGCCGCCGTCCGGACCTGACGCCCGTGCGCCTCGCGGTGGGGGCGCTGCATCACGCGTGGCCGCATGACCGGGCCGCGCTGCTCACCTCCGGCCCGACCCTGCACCTCGCGGTGTGGGATGCGTGGCGGGACGGGATGCGCGCCGAGTGGCAGGCGGACCGCAAGGCCCGCCCGAAGCGGCGCGACCTCCTGAAGCCCGACACGCCCCTGCCGCCCGCCCCGCCGCTCGGCCTGACCCTGGCGGACGCGGGCGTGACCGTGCAGTGGGACGCCGTGCCCGCCGGGAGCACGCCGCACCTGCTGCCGACGCGGGTGGAGGTGTGGAGCGAGGCGCGGCAGGCGTGGGAGGAGAGCCCGGCGGCCCTGGCGGCCCTCGCGAAGCCCCTCGCGTTCTTGAACATCGCAGGAGTCATCGATGACCGGACGGGCGTCAGCGGGCGCCTGCGCGTCACGTACCCCGCCGCGCCCTGGGCCGCCCCGCAACCCCGCACGGTCCTCACCGCCCGCACCCGCACCCCAGTCCGGGCCCTCACCATCGCCGGGCAGACCGTCACCCCGTACGTCCTCGGGAGGGAGCCGGTGTACCTGCGGGACGGCCTGCTGCGCCCCCCGCGCGGCTGGCACCCCATCACGCTGACCCTTTCCCGCAGCCACGACCCCACCGCGCCCGCCACCCTCGAACTCGACACGCACGGCGCGCGCCTCTCGCGCCTGCTCCTCACCCTGACCGGCCCCGAGGGCCGGACCGAGACCTGACCGGAGGACCATGAGACAGACCATCGACTACCCCAGCGCCACCAGTTACGCGGCGACCGTGGGCGCCAACCTCCTCGCCGGGTACACCATCCTGAGCGTCACCGGCTGCACCATCCAGATCGGCGGGGCGAGCGTGACCCTGCCGCACACCCTCACAGCGGGCGAGGTGCTGGCCGTCACGCACACCGCCGGGACCTCCCTCAGCAACCTGCGCCTGCAGACGCCCGACGACGGGCAGACCGCTGGCAGCAGCGCGGGCGGCGTGGCCCGCCTCGCCAGCACCGCCGGGCAACTCCTCCCGCTGGCCCTCCCGCCGTTCAGCGGCAGCCCGATCACCGTCGCGAACCAGCCGTACGGCGTCATCCTCGAAGCGACATTCGACGTCACGAACTCGACGCCGCTGGAGGGCGTCACGCTCAACGTGGTCGGCATCACGGGCGGCACCCTGCAGGGCGTCACCGTCACGAGCGGCGGGGTGGGCCTCGACCTGGGCGCGGTCACGATCAGCACCCAGTCCGGCACGCCGCAACTCATGACCGCCACGTTCGCGCGGCCCCGAAACGTCCCACCGGGCACGTACGTCGTGCAGTGGACGTTTACCGCGGACGCGGTGCTGCAGGTGTACCCCACGGTGCGCCTGTACAACGGCATGACCGGGCTCATCAGTTACGCGACGGGTGCCGGGACGACCCGCACGGTCGGCGCGGGCGTGAGCCTCCTGACCGGCCCGCAGACCATCGTGGGCCGCCTCGACCCAGGCGGCATGAACACCGTCAGCACGCCCAGCACCGACCCCGCGCAGTGGTTTGCGCGCGCGGTGGAGATCGTGTACCCCGCAGGCAGCGCGCCCTACCTCCGGACCCTGCACGAAGGGCAAAACTACCGGCTGGACCTCGTGCTCGACGCGCCGCCGCCAGGTGGAGGCGAAGCGAGCTGACGGCCTCTCCCCTACCCACGCACCTTCCTTTCTTCACTGCGGAGGCACACCATGCAGATCACCCACAGGCGGCGCGCCCACACCATGCGCGCCGCTCTCACGCCGCCGCGTTTACGGCTCTACAGGCGGGAGCACCATGCGTGACCCGCTCGTCATCCTCACCTGGATCATCGGTGCCGCCCTGCTGCTCGTGTTCGGCCGGTACGCCGTGACGGGACAGCTCGACGACAAGATCCTGGCCGGTCTGGGCACCATCCTGGGCGGTCTCATCACCGCGCTCGCCACGCGCGGCGCGAAGAAGGACGGTGACAACGATGGTAGTAACCCCTCTTGATCTCACTGCGGCCCTCGCGCTGCTCGGCCTGGTGTCCGGTATGGGCGGCGTCACGTACCGCGCCGTCCTGCTCCTCGTACAGCTCGTCGCCCCGAAGCCGCGCTGGGTCGAGCGCGGCGCCCTGCTGGTGATCCTACTCCTCGGGTACCTGACGCTGCTGGCGCTGGACGTGCCGGGCGTCCTGGCCTCGCTGCGCGGCGGGCAGAGTGCCGCCACCCTCGAGAGCGTCGCGCGCACGGCGGTCTTCGCGGGGTGGTTGTGGACGCTGAACACCATCCTGCTGATGCTGGCCCGCGGGCAGCTCGGCCCGCGCCCGGTCCTCCGGAGGCGGCCGTGAACGGCGGCGTGCTCGGCCTGCTCCTGATCGGCGTGGCCCTCGGCATCGCGAGCGTGGCGTGCTGGCGCTTCATGGCGCACCCCGCGGCCCGCTGCGGGCCGGGCCTGCTGGCCGCCGCGTACTACGTCGCCATGTGGTTCTGGCCGCACGCGGCCGTCCTCGCCGTACGGACCGGGCACCCCTACCCGGCAGGGGACAGCGTCCGTCTGATCCTGCTGGGTCTCGCCCTGGTCCTCGCCATCGTCGAGCTGTCCACCCGCCTGCACCGCACCCTGCGCACCAACGCTGCCCTCCGCAGGCAGCTGGAGGACCGATGAACCCCATGATCACCCCCAAACTCATCCTGACCGCCAATAGCAGGCACTCTTCGGCCGACGTGACGGCCACGAAGTTCGAGGCGGCGCGCGTCCAGTACAGCATCACGGACCCCCGCTCGGTGGCGGCCCTGCTCGCGAACGGCATGGTCGAGTCAAGCCTTGTCCCGCAGCGTGAGGGGGGCTCCTACCGCACGGCGGACCGGCTGCAGTTGGTCTTCCCGTCCTTCTTCGACCCCCGGCGCGGGGGACGGTACAACGCGGCGAACTACCTGCAGAACCCGGAGGGGCTGTTCAACCTCGTGTACGCCGGGAAGCGAGGGAACGGCGACGTGGCGAGCGGGGACGGGTTCCGGTACCGGGGGGGCGGGATCATCCAGACGACGTTCCGGAACGGGTACGCGCAGACGGGCCGCCTGATCGGGCAGGACCTGGAGCGGAAGCCCGATCTGATCGAGGAGATCGGGGTGTCGGTGCAGGCCGCGTGCGCGTACTGGGTGACGCTCAGCAGCGGCGACGCCTGCGCGAGACGGGGAGACATCGCGGGGACGCGCCGCGCGGTGAACGGCCCGGCCATGCTGCACCTGGACGAGATGCTCGCCGTGTACCGGCGCCTGCTGCCCCTGCTGACCTGATACGGGTCCGCCGCGCCTCTGTGGCGCTGACAATCCGCTCAGGCCCGCGCTTCCACAGGCGGGCCACTCTCATGCACTGGAGGCACCCATGAATCGACTGCTGACCCTGATCGCCCTGCTGCTGGGCTTCGCGCTCGCCCAGGACACTGCCCCCGTCATCGCTGGCGTGACCGTGCCGGACCAGGTCTGGTACCTCGCGGCCACCCTCATCGGCCTGATCGTCAAGGCCGTCGCCAGTCCACTCACGCAGCTGCTCAAGGTCCGGTGGGGCTGGACGGGCGACGTGGCCCGGCTGCTGTACGCCGTGCTGAGTCTGCTGTTCGTGGCGGTCTTCGGCGCGCTGACCGGCGCATTCGGCGCGGGCCTGCACGGTTGGCTGTCCGCTGGCGCGGCGCTGCTGGTGGCGCTGGTCAAGGGCTACGGCGACTACAGCAAGCTCGTCCAGACTTCCATGGCCGGGACGTCGGTGCGCTGATGGGTCTGGCGCTCAACACTCCCCTGACCATCGAGGTGGGAGAGTACAGCGCGTTCCGGGCGACCATCCAGGGCCCCCTCGGGGTGGAGATCCCGGACGTGAGCGACTACCGGGCGGTCATCCGGTTTGCGGGACCACCCGCGAACGGCGTGTACGGCCGCGCCCTGCTGGAACTCACGACCGAGAACGGTGGGATCCTGCGCGACGGCCCGTACTTCCGCTGGGCCATCACGCCCGCCGGGAGCCGCGCCCTCCGGACGGGCGTGTGGCAGATGGTCGTCATCTCGCCGAGCGACCACCCCACCCGCATTCACGAGGGGGCCGTCACCGTACGCCCGGAGATCCGGGGCGGCCTGTGACGCCGGATGAGACGCCCCTCGCGGCGGGCATGCTGGAAACGGAACTCCGGGCGGGCGCGCTCGCTCAGGAGGAGGAACTCAGGCCGGGCGTGCTGGAGCACGATCCTGCCGATGAAGGGAACCGCTGGGACACGGTCCAGTGGTGAAGGAGTGACATGCCGCAACTGAAATTCTTCCAGGTGGTGACCCTGCCGGGCACCCTGCAGCCGAACGCGTTCTACTACGTCCTGAACGGCAGTTACAGCGAGTCGTACCTCACGAACAGCACCGGCGTCGCGAAGGCGATCGGGAACAGCGCGATGATCAACGCCCTGATCGACGCGAAGCTCGCGGCCGCCAGCACCCTGCAGAGTGTGCCGACCATTGCGGCCCGCAACTCCGCCGCCGCGGCTACCACGGCGAACGCCCTGTACCTCGTCACGGACGCCACGGGCGACCCGACCGTGACCAGCGGTGCGGCCCTGTACTTCTACGAGAAGGCCGCGAACAAGCACACGAAGGTCGCGGAGTACGAGAGCATGGACGTGGTCCTGCAGTGGGCGAACATCCAGGGCCGCCCGAACAGTACCCCTGCCGCCATTGATGCCGCGGTCGGCGCGAGCCACACGCACGGGAACAAGGGCGTGCTGGATGCCCTGACGGACTCTGGCGGGCGACTCCAGTACGGCGGGCAGCCCGTCAACACGCCCGACTGGGGCAGCACGGACTGGTGATGGCGAGCTTCCTCATGCAGAAGGTCGTGTCCGCCCTGCCGGGCACCCTGACGGCCGACACCGTGTACTTCGTGCGGTCCGGGACCGGGTTCAGCGTGTACGTCACGAACCACAGCGGGACCATCGTCGCGTACACGCTCAACGTCCCGCAGGCGTCGCAGGTGGACGTGTACGGCACGGCCTCTACCGCTGGGGTCTTCACGTGGACCAAGCCGGGCTGGGCACGCGTCGTGACCGTCACGGTCATCGCGGGCGGCGGGGGCGGCGGGTCAGGCCGCAAGGGTGCGGCCGGGACTGCGCGGGCAGGAGGGGGAGGCGGTGGTGGTGGGAGTACCGCCACCCTGACCTTCCAGGCGGCCGCCCTGCCAGACACGGTCACCGTCACCGTCGGCGCAGGCGGGGCGGGCGGGGCAGCCGTCACGGCGGCCAGCACGAACGGCAACGCCGGCGGTACCGGGACCGCCACGACGTTCGGGGCGTACCTGCGCGGCTGGGGTGGAGTCGGCGGGGCGGCAGGCACCCCCGCGAATGCGGGGACAGCTGCAGGCGGCACTGGCATGTACGTGGGCGGTGTGGGTGGCGGTTCGAGCATCGCAGGTGCGGGCAGTGGCGGCGGGCAGAGCGTCACGCTCGGTGGGGCCGGAGGGGGCGGTGCGGGCAGTCTCAGCACCGCGAACGCGGCCTACGCGGGCGCGATGGGCGGCGGTGTGCCGAGCGCGAACCAAGGCGGCGGCGGGAACGGCACGGCAGGCGCCGCCGGAACGGCCGGCGGGGACGGCGCGGCCCAGGCGACCGGGATCGGCATCGGCGCGCCCGGAGGTGGCGGTGGTGGAGCCGCGTCCGGAGCGACCGCCGGTGCGGGCGGCGCGGGCGGCTTCCCCGGCGGTGGTGGCGGTGGGGGCGGGGCCGGAACGGACGGCTCGGCTGACGCGGCCGCCGGTGGGCGCGGTGGGAACGGCCTGTGCATCGTCATCACTCAACCCTGAA
Organism: Deinococcus aquiradiocola; assembly: GCF_014646915.1. NCBI lineage: Bacteria > Thermotogati > Deinococcota > Deinococci > Deinococcales > Deinococcaceae > Deinococcus > Deinococcus aquiradiocola. Next base: position 722,082 of record NZ_BMOE01000001.1, read on the forward strand.
CCTTCGGACAATTCGCGCCCAACTGAAGCCTCCGCCCGCGCTGAGAAGCGTCTGGGCGGGGGCGATTTTTGTTAGCTGACGATTGTGTTGAATGCTATACACTGATTTCACTCAATGGCCACTTCACACACAAGGCGCTGGCCTTCCTCTGTCTGGCATAGGTGGTACACAGAAACCCCTACTGGACTCAAGCGGTTCGACGTTCTCGCGTACTTCGGTGCATTGTTACCGAATGCCATCCCGGACTACCTCTATTTCGTCGCGTACCGTAGCCACACGACTACCCCAGCCCTGCTTGTAGGTATATTGGTTGCCCCCTTTCTCAGTCTTTTCGCCATAGCTACGATTCTGGGCAAGAAGAAGAAGGAGTCGTTAGACGCTCAGCAGAAGAAGGACTATGGTGCTGGCGTTCAACTCGCGTATGGGCAGTGGAGAGATTCTGCAGGTTTGTTTCAGGGTGCACTAGCCCAGACGTATCGCCACTTGGACATCCCCTCAGCTGAGGGAACACCGACAACTTGGCAGAGTGCTGTTACTCAGCATCTGCACGTCATCGCGCTGATCATCCGTGAGGTTTTCGGGGAAGAGACTTGTGGACGAGCACTGTCAGTCAGTTTGGCATTGCCCGCTGCAGACGGCGAGACGCTCAGGACTGAGCTATTTCAGTCGGAAACGCCTGGACGTACCCCAGGTCGAGTTATTCCACTAAAAGCCACTGATGCGGGCGCAGCCGCTGCATTCCGGAAGCGGCAGGCTCAATACATCGCCAACACCCAAGACCGGCGACACAGGGCCCAATTCAGCGGTCGTCCGTATAAGTCATTTATGTCGTGGCCCGTCTTGTCAGGGGACAGTAAAACTGTGTTGGCTATTGTGAGTGTGGACTCGCAACACGTGAACGGGTTCGACAAGGATTCTGAAGAAAGTCGGCGTGACCAGGTCGAGTGGATGTGTCATCCTGTGTTACAAGGGATCGCGATCTGCCTCTTGGCAGGTAGAACGCGATCGGAATAGAGTGAGGTACCCGGAGGTGACAGCATGAGTGAGAAAGAGACCTTGTACAGGGAAGTCCTCGTGCGCTTCGCAAAAGGCGAAGCAACGCGCGAGGAAGTTCGCGCCGCCGATCCGATGCGAACTACGATTAGAAAGGCTGCGGAGATCGTAGCAAGTGCATATGTCAGTTCTCAGACTGCAAAAGCTCGCTAACTGCAGCCCCTGCCCCCCGCCGATTTCGGCGGGTTTTTTTATTTGTCGGGAGAAGTAGAGTTGTCCTCGATCTGCTGGACCCGGTACCAGCGGGGCTCTTGGTGTGCCGTCCACGCGCCGTCCCACAGCCGGTGCCACACCAGGGTGTCCTTGCTGTTGCTGTGGCGGCTGCACGCCGTGCGGGCCTCAGTCGCGGAGTCGAACTCGCCCAGCGGGACGTCGACCTGGTCGGAGTTCAAGAGCAGCACATCGGCGCGGTATCGCATGCCAGCAAGATAAAGTCCCTGATCCCCACAATGGCAGTCTGGTGAGTCACCCACAGCCGGGTGGTGCGGGACAGGTCGAGGTCAGCGTCTGATGGATCAGTACGCTCAGAAAACACTGCGCCGAAAGCTGACGTCACAGGTTCAGCTCTCGTCGTCCTGGTCATCGGTCCTTCGTTTCGGCATTCCAGGCAGGAACGTCAGACTCATGCCCGCCGAGCGGACGGCCTGCACCTCCCGCTCGAACGCCGTCCCTGCCAGTCCCGTCCCGGTCAGTCGGAGCCATCCGCGGCTGCGGCTCATGGCGGTGAACAGCTGGTTGCGCAGCGCGAGGTTCTGCTCGTCCTTCGCGATGAGGTCGAGGCCGACCACGTACACGGAGTCCGCCTCGTTGCCTTTCGCCTGGTGGATGGTCGTGACGGTCACCGCGCCGTCGTGCCAGAAGTCGTTCGGGCGTGCGCGGTCACTCTTGATGTCCGGTTTGCTGGCGCCTGGCACGTAGTACGAGATCCCGGCGCGGCGCAGGGCTCCGGCCGCAGCGCCTTGGACGTCCGTGGCGAAATTTCCGACGGCGATCACGAGGATGCCCCTGGAGGCCGTGAGGCCTTCACGCAGGTCGCGCTGCACGTGTTCGACCAGGGCGGCCATCTCCGCGTCCCGGGTGGTGTACGAGGCGTACTTGACGAGGTCTTCGGTGGTGAGGTCGGGCAGCGGGTGGGGGCTGTTCGCGGGCGGGCGGTGAAGGGTGAGGGGTCCACGGGTCCGGAAGTCCCCCGTCACCTCGTAGCCGAGCCGGTCCCAGTCATCCTGGCGGGTCGGTCCGGACAACCTTCCACCCTCGCGCAGCAGGCCCATGCCGAGGGCGTGCGCGGCGACGAGGATCGGGCCCGGCGTGCGGTACGAGACGCGCATCACCTCGGACTTCCCGATGCCGCCCTTGTACGCGGCGCCCGCGCCGAACACGTCCGCCCAGGAGGTCCCGAACACGGTGCGGGTGTCGGGGATCATCATGCTGTCGAGGCTCTGCGCTTCGTCGTACGCCCAGATCAGGCGCTTCAGTGGCGGTGGGGGCGGCGTGACGTCGAAGAGCGGCTGTTCGCGCGGGACGGGCCTCAGGGCGCGGTGCGCGAGCCAGTAGAACGCCTGCCGTTCCGCGTACTGCAGTTCAGGCGCCTCGTTCACGAGGTCCTGGCCTTCGTCGATGAGGACGGCGTCGAAGAACTCCAGGTTCGCCTGCCGTTCCTCGGCCTTCTGCAGCAGGTCGTGCGCGCAGTAGATCAGGTTCTTCGCGGCCTGGTACCCGTAGGGCGTCTCGTTGACGCCGAGGGGGCGGATGTCGATGTGTTCGGCGAGCACGCTGTAGAAGCCGGGCTGGTCGCGTGCGCCCCAGGCGTGCAGGATGCGGAGCTTGTGGCTGGCGTCGCGCAGGCGGGTGTCGCCGCCGGAGTGGAGTTTCAGCCAGTGGTCGACCTGCAGGGTGATCTGTTCGTAGAGGGCGCGGGAGAAGAACACGAGCGCGATGTCCCAGTCGGGGTGCTTGAGGTGCATGTTCGCGGCCTTCTGCGCGAGGAGGACGGTCTTGCCGCTCCCGGCGAGGCCGCGGATGCGTTGCGGGCCGGGCGGGACGGTTTTCGCGATGCGTTCCTGTTGCAGGTCGAAGGGCCGTTCGGCGATCCGGACGGCCTGCATGAGTTCCGCGCGGGTGCGGGGCGTGACGGCGGGCGGCGTGGTTTCCGTGGGTCTGGGGATGTTGCCGCTGGTGCCGAAGGCGTTCTGGAGGGCCTGCCATTGCGGGTCGTCGAGCGACTGGCCCTGCGCGATGAGCGGGGTGCGTTCGATGGCTCTGAGGAGGCGGGCGGGCGTGAGCTGGTCGCCGTGGAGGATGGGCGTGGCGCCGATCAGGGTGTTGAAGGGTGCGTCGTCCCACTCGTCGCGCTGGATGAGGGGGGTGGCGACGAGGACGCGGCCGGGCACGCGGTCGAGGCCGGTGCGGCCGCGGAGGTTGCGCATGATGACCTGGAGTTGCGCTTTGGCCTGCTCGTAGGGGTTGATCTGGAGTTTGCCGTAGTACGGGCGGTTGAGGTGCCAGGCGTAGCCGCTGACGCCGGCGAAGTCGGTGAGGGGGAGGCTTTTGACTTCGATGACGATGACGCCGAGTTCGGCGTCGAGGATGAGGATGTCGGGTTCGCGGACGGTGGTGTCGCTGACGAGGGGGTAGCGCCACCAGGCGACGGCGTCACGGTTCTGGAAGGCGGTTTTGACGGCTTCGAAGACGCGTTGTTCTCCCTGCTCGCCTGCGAACTTGAATTCTTCGGTTTGTATGAACACGGCCATGTGACGGTCAGTATGGGGGCGTGATTGTCACAGGATGCTGGCAATTGACGGTTATGGGGGGTTGATTGAAGCGCCGCCTTTGGGAGAGGCGGCGCGGGTGGGTTGGGTTCAGGTGGGGGCGGGGAGCTTCTGGAGGCGTTCGGGAGGTTCGAGGAGGGTCATGCCTGCGGCGCCGCCGTCGAGGATCTTGACGCGGACCTTCTTGGTACCGACGCGGATGACTTCTGAGCGGGTGCCGCGGCAGAGGACGGTCTCCCCTGCCGTGAAGTCCTGCGCGGTGAGGGTGGGGGTGCCGCCGGTGAGGGTGTCGAGGCGGGCGTGTTCGTAGGTGAGGCGGAGGGTGAGGTGCGCAGCCCAGCGTTCTGCGCGGGTGCGTCCGGCCTGCTGCGCTTCGTTCAGGTGGTCGAGGTCCTGGTACTGGGTCAGGTTGCGTTCGATCCGCCGCAGGTCGGTCTCCAGCGTCCTGATGCGGCGCTGGGTGACGCCGGGGTCGGTCTTCTGCCGGGCGCGGCGTTCGCTGCCGCGTGCGCGGTTCTGCCAGTACTCGGCTTTGCGGTGCTCTTCGAGGGCTTTGCGCATGTGCTGGTCGCTGCGTGCGAGGGCCCGGCGGTGGCGGCCTTCGCTGGAATGTCCGACGAGGATGGGTTGTCCAGGCGGGATCTGCCCGGTGATCGCGGTGGCGGTTTCCCGCCGGTTGTCGGCTCTGCGTTCGGCGGCGGCGGCGCGGCTGGTGAAGCGTTCGGTGCGGCCCGTGGGGTCGTCCAGGTCGGTGTCGTGCTCGATGACGTCGACGTACGTGAGGAGGGTGTCTTCGCGTTCGGGAGTCCACGTGGCGACGAAGGCGTCCAGGCTGCGCCAGTACCTGAAGCCTGCGGTGGTGACGTGCGTGTACTCGGTTGGGTCGAGGCGCGCGCCGGGCGTCCAGCGGAGGGTGTTGTCGTCGAGGTGGTAGGTGGCGGTGCCGAGCGGTTCGGGGCGGGTCATGCTTCGTCCGTCCAGGCGGCCGTGACGTGCCCTTCGGCGTTGAGGGTGAGGGTGACGCCGGTGCGGGTGATGTGCTGCAGGAGGGCCGCTTCGCGGATGGCGGGGACGGCGTCCGGGTGGACGGTGAGCACGAGGATGTCGCCGTCCGGGTGGCCGGGGCGTTCGGCCCAGATGGGGGCGTGGCCGTCCCAGGGTTCGCGGAGGGTGAGGCGCACGCCTTTCAGGGTGGGGGTGTGGGGGGGGAGGTCGGCGGTGCGGACGACGGTGAGTCCGGCGGCGGTGAGGCGGGCGAGGGTGTGGTGCGCGGTGCGGCCGAGGGCGGTGATGGCGGCCTGCCGTGCGGCTTCGAGTTGGGCGGGCGTCACGCGGGCCGCCCGTCGGTGAGGGTGAGGTGGCGTTCGTCGTCGAAGGTGTGGGGGGCGTAGTCGCTGTTCCCGGCGAGCTGGAGGTAGACGGTGACGGTGCCGTCATCGTGGCGGGTCCAGGCGAGGCCGCGCGGGTGGGCGATCATGGGGTAGTTCGGTTGGGTGATGGTGGTGAGGGTGACGTGGTCGGTGTCGAGTTCCTCTTCGAGTTCGAGGAGCTGTTCGATGCAGGCGCGGAGGGTGAGGGTCATGCGGCGACCGCGCGGCCGTAGTAGCGGGTGACGGGGGTGCTGTACCCGCGAACGAGGCAGGCGTGCGCCCAGACGGTGGTGGCTTCCTCGTCGGTCAGTTCGGTGAGGCTGGCGAGGTCGCGGCCGGTGGCGGCGCTGGCGATCTCGTAGTGGGCGTCGTGCGTGTAGCCGAGGCGGCCGAGGTCAGCGTGGAGGGCGCTGGCGGCGCGGCGAGTGAGGGTGGCGGGGCGGGTGTCTTCGCTGGTGTCGAGGAGGTCGAGGGTGCCTTCGGCGCGGGCCCAGCCGAGGAGGTGCGCGGCGCGGTCGGCGGTGGCTTCCTCGCCGTCGATGATGGCGGCGGTGATGATGCCCTGGTCGTGGAAGGCCTGGACGGTGCAGGTGAGGTTCATCTGCCAGGCGCCTTCGAGGTAGACGGGGATGATGAGGTTCCAGGTGCGGTAGGCGGTGGTAGTCTGCATGTCGATCTCCGGTTCAGTGCTTGGGATTTCAGAGGAGGCGCAACTCTTAGCGGGGAACGCGCCTTCTTTGATGCACCAATGTTAACACTTGCGGCCAACATTTGTCAACGCTTCCGGTATACACCGTGCTACTATCCGGACATGGACGCAGCCATGAAACGGATCATTTCTGAGGCACTCAAGGCAAAGGGGTTGAACCAGTCCCAGCTCGCAGTCCAGCTTGGCAAAGAGCGCGCGAGCATCAGCCGTACACTCAGCCGTTCACCTCTCGATCAGCGCAGCGATTGGCCCAGGATTCTGGAACTCCTCGACCTCGAAATCGTCATCCGTCCCAAAAGACAGACAGAAGCAGTGCCAGCTGCGGAATCAACCGAGTTCACCAGTAGATAAGCCGCCAGGACCTTTGTCGCCGTGCCGCACCTGCGTGCCCCACGCGGGAGGCCGTGCGCTAGCCTGTCCGCACTGTGCCGACCGACCCACACACCTTCATCGCCCGCTGGAAGGCCTCCGGCGGGAGTGAACGCGCGAACTACGCCTCCTTCCTGATCGAGCTGTGCGAACTGCTCGACGTGCCCCGGCCCGCGCCCGCCACCGCGACCGGCGCGAACGAGTACGTGTTCGAACGCGAGGTGCGCGAGGTCTTCACGGACGGCAGCCACACGACCCGCTTCCTCGACCTGTACCGCAAGGGCTCGTTCGTGCTGGAAACCAAGCAAGGCGTCGAGGCCGAGACCGCCCAGCAGAACGAAGCGCAGGCCCTGACCGGCAAGGCCCCGCGCCGTAAACGGGGGCACGGCGTGCGCGGCACGAAGTCCTGGGACACCAACATGGTCCGCGCGAAAGAACAGGCGGAAGCGTACGTGCGGTTCCTGCCCGCGGACGAAGGCAGGCCGCCCTTCGTGCTCGTGGTGGATGTCGGGCACGTGATCGAGGTGTACAGCGAGTTCTCCCGCTCGGGCGGCACGTATCTGCCGTTCCCGAACGCCCTCACGCACCGCATCCCGCTCGAAGACCTCGCGCGGGACGACGTACGCGAACGGCTCCGCGCCGTCTGGCTCGACCCGATGAGTCTCGACCCGTCACGCCACGCGGCCCGCGTGACGCGCGCCGTGACCGCCTGGCTCGCCGAGATCGGCCGGAGCCTGGAAGCGTCCCGGACCGAGGACGGCGAGGCGCGCTTCACGGCCGAACAGGTGAGCACCTTCCTGATGCGGATGATCTTCACGATGTTCGCCGAGGACATGGACCTCATTCCGAAGGGGGAATTCACGAAGGCCCTCACGAGCCTGCGCGGGAACCCGGAGGCCTTCGTGCCGCTCATGGAGGAACTGTGGGGCCACATGGCGAAGGGCGGCTTCAGCGCGTTCCTGCGCGCCAAGATCCTGCACTTCAACGGCGGGCTCTTCGAGAAGACGGAAGTGCTGCCCGTCACGGCGGAGCAGCTCGACCTGCTCATTCACGCGGCCGAGTCGGACTGGAGCGAAGTGGAGCCCAGCATCTTCGGCACGCTGGTCGAACGCGCCCTCGACGCCCGCGAACGGCACCGGCTCGGCGCGCACTACACGCCGCGCGCGTACGTGGAACGCCTCGTGAACCGCGTCGTGATGGACCCGCTACGTGAGGACTGGCGCGGCGTGCTCGTCGAAGTGCAGCGCGACCTGGAGGACGCCGGGGAGACCGCGGACACGCAGCGGAAGGGGCGCCTGAACGCGGTGGGGCGGGTGGAGGCCTTCCTCGCGCGCCTGCAGCAGGTGCGGGTGCTGGACCCCGCGTGCGGGACGGGGAACTTCCTGTACGTGAGCATGGAGCTGATCAAGCGCCTAGAATCGGAAGCGCAGGAGGCCCTCGTCTCACTGGGCGGGCAGCCGCAACTGATCGACGTGAGCCCCGAGAACTTCCTGGGCCTGGAGATGAACGCCCGGGCCGCCAGCGTGGCGAGCCTGGTGCTGTGGATCGGGTACCTGCAGATCTACGCGCGGACGCACCAGCGGCACGCGCCGCCCGAACCGATCCTGAAGGCCCTGAAGAACATCCGGCAGACGGACGCCGTCCTCAGTTACCGCCAGTCGCGCCTGCGGAAGGACAAGGACGGGAAGAAAGTCATGCACTGGGACGGCGTGACGCGCGTGCCGGACCCGGCAAGCGGCCGGTCCGTGCCGGACCTCCGGGCGCAGGTGCCGGACCGGGAGTACGTGCAGCCGTCACGGGCCCTGTGGCCGGAAGCGACGTTCATTGTGGGGAACCCGCCGTTCATCGGGGCTGGCCCGATGCGGGAGACGCTGGGGGACGGGTACGTGGACGCGCTGCGGTCCACGTACAAACCGAGCCGGGGCGTGCCGGGCGTGCCGGACAGCAGTGACTTCGTCATGTACTGGTGGCACAAGGCAGCGGCCGCGCTGGAGCTCGGGCGCAGCCAGAAGGCCGGGACGCGCCGCTTCGGGTTCGTGACGACGAACAGCATCAAGCAGACCTTCAACCGCCGGGTGGTCGAGGACCGCCTGAGGGACATGGACCTGAGCCTCGTGTACGCCGTGCCGGACCACCCGTGGGTGGACGAGGCGGACGGGGCGGCCGTGCGGATCGCGATGACCGTCGTGGAGCGCGGTCAGCATGACGGCGTGCTGGAGCGCGTGGTCGAGGAATCCGTCGGGGAGAACGGGGAGTACGTGGTGCAGGTGGTGGAGGAAGCCGGGCGCATCAACGCCGACCTGACCACCGGAACGGACATCACGAGAGCGGTGGAGCTCAAAGCCAACGAAGACCTCAGTAACCGCGGCGTCCAGCTAATCGGCAACGGCTTCATCGTAACGCGGGAACAGGCGGCCCAGCTCGGTCTCGGGCGGATTGACGGCCTGGAGAACCACATCCGCGAGTACCGCAACGGCCGCGACCTCACCTCACACGCGCGGGACGTGCTGGTGATCGACCTGTTCGGCCTGACCGAGACCGAGGTGCGCGACAGGTTCCCGGAGGTGTACCAGCACCTGCTGCTCAACGTGAAACCAGAACGCGATCAGAACAAACGGGCAAGTTACCGCGAAAACTGGTGGGTCTTCGGCGAGCCCCGGAGCGCCTTCCGTCCCGCCCTGCTCGGCCTCAATCGTTACATCGCGACAGTCGAAACCAGCAAACACCGCTTTTTCCGCTTCCTCGACAGCAGTGTCTTGCCGGACAACAAACTGATCGCTATTGCCCATGACGACGCTTTCGTCCTTGGTGTGCTCAGCAGCAACGTCCACACCCGCTGGGCCGTTGCCCAGGGAAGCAATCTCGGTGTGGGAAACGATCCCGTGTATGTGAAAACCCGGTGCTTTGAGACCTTCCCCTTCCCGGCCGCGACCGCAAGCCAGAAGGCCACCATCCGGGCCCAAGCGCAACTGCTCGACGATCACCGCCAGACGCGCCTCACCCTGCACCCGGACATCGGCATGACGGACCTGTACAACGTGCTGGAGAAGCTCCGGAAGGGCGAAACCCTCAGCGCGAAAGAGCAGGATATTCACGACCGCGGCCTCGTCAGCACGCTCCGCGCCCTGCACGACGAACTCGACGCGCGCGTCGCGGACGCCTACGGGTGGGCACCCGCCCTGCCTGAACAGCAGCTGCTCGGGAACCTCATGGCGCTCAACGAGCAGCGGGCCGCTGAGGAGCGGCGCGACGTGGTGCAGTGGCTGCGGCCCGAGTACCAGAACCCCGCCAGCATCAACCAGGTGCAGGAAGGACTGGGGCTCGACGTGCCGGTCGCCGCGGCCGCCGAGCAGGTTCCCACCTTTCCGGCTCGGCTGGCGGAACAGTCGAGGGTCGTCCGGCAACTCCTGCGCACCACGGCGCGTCCCCTCACGGCGCAGCAGGTCGCGAAGAGCTTCAAGGGCGTCGGGGAGGGCCGGGCGGAGGAACTGCTGGAGACGCTCGTCGCGCTCGGGCAGGCACGCCAGGTGCCCACGTACGGGGCGTACACGGCGTAACCTCTTCCCCACCTGGCCTTTACCGTCGTCTGTCACACTGCGGGCATGCGATCCCTGAGTGCACTGCTGCTGCTGGCGCTCTCCCCCGCCGCCCTCGCCATCAACCTCAACGCGCCCCTCAACCCTGACCCCGTCAGGACACCCGGCGACGTCCTCACCAGCGACCCCAGGGTCGTCTGCGTCAGCGGCTACACCAGGACCGTCCGCAACGTCCCCCAGGCCCTCAAGGAACAGGTGTACCGCAGTTACGGCATCACCAGTCGTCAGTCCGGCGAGTACGAGATCGATCACCTGATCAGCCTTGAACTCGGCGGCAGCAACTCCGTGCGGAACCTCTGGCCCGAGAGCTACAAGACCACCCCCCTCAACGCCCACGTCAAGGACACCCTCGAGAACAAACTGCACGCCCTGGCGTGCAGCGGGAAGATCACCCTGCAGCAGGCGCAGCAGGCCATCGCCAGCAACTGGCAGGCTGCGTACGTCCAGTACGTCGGCCCCCTCCCGGGCGGCGTGACGCCGCCCCCCGCCCCGAAGCCCGGTCAGACGTCCGGGGCCGCGACCGTCCCGGTCCTGCCCACCACCACACCGCCCAGCCCTCCTGTCGCCGCGACCACCCCGGTCCCGGCCCCCACGGCGGCCAACGTGGCGCCCAGCGGTGGTGCGTGCCCGGCCAGCGCGCCCATCAAGGGCAACATCGGCAGCAACGGGAAAATCTACCACCTGCCGCAGGGCGACCCGAACTACCGCCGCACGCACGCTGAAGCGTGCTTCACCACGCCCGCCGCCGCACAGAGTGCGGGCTTCCGGGCCGCGAGGTAATCCATGACTGATGACCAGACGAAGGCCACCGTGCATGATCAGACCACTCCGACCACCCCCTCCAGTCCCGAAGTGCACGCAGACGTTCCCTGGATGGTGACGCAGGCGGACGGCACGCCCGGTGGGACCCCGACGGACGAGGAGCACGAGATCGTCACGAAGGCGCGGGCCCTGCTGCAGGCCGACCCGCACTTCCAGGCGCTGCCGTCCCCGACACTGTCACGCGTCGAGGTGAACCGGGGCGTGCCGTGCAGCGAGTCGGGATGCCTGTACCTGCGCTACGAGGTGCCGGGTCAGACGCCGCAGGAGTTCTGGCCGCACTGGGGCAAGAACGACAAGGTCAGCTGGAAGAGCGGACAGGTCAGCGTCCATGAAGAATGACGCCCTTCCGCCATGTACAGGCGCGTCAGACATGAAGATGACCTGTGACGGCGCTGTCAGAAGCCCGTCCTTACGCTGAGCCATGCCAACAACACAGGGAGGGGCAGGAAGTACGGACCCACAACCTTCCCCAATGCACTTCCCTCACCAGGACGTCACTGAAGCGGCATTCAACATCACGGCCGCACTCATCGTCGTCCTCAACCGCACAGGCCACATCGTGCGATTCAACGCGGCCTGCGAACGACTGACCGGACACCGCGAGGCGGACGTGATCGGACAGTTGCTCTGGCCGCTCGTCCTCGACGAATCCGAAGCGCAAAGGGCACGGGAAACCTACAAAGCCATGTCCCCCCACTCACCGATCGGCCCTTACCAGAATTACTGGATGACGCCACACGGTGAACGCCGGTACATCAACTGGCAGACCACCCACCTGTTCGCCGAGGACGGCGAGATTGACCTGCTCGTCGCGACTGGCATCGACGTCACCGAAGAACGGGCCGTTCAACTCGCCCTGAAAGATAGTGAACATCGCTTCCGGGTGTTGTTCGACCAGTCCGGGGAAGGCGGCGTCCTCATCGACCCGCACGACCCGGTCGTCCCCTGGCGTATCGTCGAATGCAACGCCACGTTCGCCACCATGAACGGTTACGCGCACCATGAGCTGATTGGTCAGTCCATCGACCTCCTGCATGAAGATGACCTCATGGCACGCGAAGGCCCTGCACTGCTCGAATTCATTCGCGAATGCGGTGACGACGCCAAAGGCGAAGGAACGCACGTTCACCGCGACGGCCACGTGTTCCCAGTCGAAAGTGCGTCACGACTCGTCGTTCTGGGCGGGAAGGAACTCGTGCTCGGCATTGACCGGGACATCACGGCACGGAAACGCACGGAAACGCAACTGAAAGCCCTGAATGAACGCCTGACGTTCGACGCGCACCACGACGCCCTCACCGGTCTGCCGAACCGGATTCTGCTCACCGACTGCCTCACGCAGGAACTCGCGCGGAGGAAACGGAATGACACGCAGCTCGCTGTGATGTTCGTCGACCTGGACGATTTCAAGCGCGTGAACGACAGCCTCGGACACGCAGCCGGGGACGCGCTCCTGCGTGAAGTGACGGAACGCGTGAAAACCACGCTCCGGCCGAGTGACACTGTGGCACGCGTCGGTGGGGACGAGTTCGTGATCCTCGTGCCTGAACTGAGCAGCCTGCATCACGCGGGACGCATCGCGCGTCGCGTGCAGGAAGCCGTGATGACCCCCATCTTCCTGGCCGGGATGACCGTCACGGTCGGCTGCAGCATCGGGATCACCTTGTGCCCACAGGACGGCCAGGAGGCTGGTGACCTCCTCCGACAGGCGGATATCGCCATGTACGAGATCAAGAAGTCCGGGAAGAATGCCGTCCAGTTCTTCACGCCGTCCATGAATGAGGCCGCGCAGGACCGGTTGCGGCTTGAGTCGCGGTTACGCACCGCGATCGCCGGGGGGGACCTCACCCTGCACTACCAGCCTCAGGTGGATGTCCTGACGGGCAACCTCGTGGGCCTCGAAGCGCTCGCGCGCTGGACGGACCAGGAGTTGGGGACCGTGCCACCCGACCAGTTCATTCCCGTGGCGGAAGATACGGGCCTGATCGTCGCGCTTGGTGTATGGGCTCTGGATGAGGCGTGCCGTCAGGCGGCCGAGTGGGAGGTGAAAGTCCCGATCGCCGTGAATGTCTCCCCGGCGCAATTGATTCGCGAAGAGTTCCCGGACGTCGTCAGAGACACGCTCGCCAGGTACGGCCTCCCCCCCCGCCTGCTGAAGCTGGAGCTCACGGAGCGCCTCACGATCCGCGATCCGGTCCTGGCAGCCCGGCAGCTCGGTCGCCTGCGCGACCTGGGCGTTCGGCTGTCCCTGGACGATTTCGGTGCGGGGCAATCCGTCATCGCGTCGCTCATGCGGTTACCGCTGCATGAACTGAAACTCGACCGGATGCTGCTGGCGAACATCACGGAAGATCCCTCATCGTGGGGGATGATGGAGGCCCTCCTGTCTCTCGCGCAGAGCCTGGATCTTCCCGTGGTGGTTGAAGGGGTGGAGACAAGCGCACAACTGAATGCCATGCGTGCCATGGGGTGCGGCACTGTGCAGGGGTACCTGACGGGCAGACCACAGCACCCAGCGTCGGTCTTCAGCCTGTTGTCGGCCGGCAGCCCCGATGAACCCAACCCGTCGTGACCTGCGGGCGCCCGACACCCCAACAGGAATGTAGCCGAGTTCGCAATGCCTGCGCGGGATGCACGTTTCAGGACGGTAGGCTAACGGCATGAACGAACGGTTGATCAGCGCAGCTGGCTTCACGTGCGCGGGCCACCTCAAAACCGGGGAGTTCCTCGAAGGGATCCTGATCCTCAGTTACAACCGTCAGACCATCCCTGGCTTCCCGCATCCCGTTGGAACAGGCATGGAACGCCGGTGCATCTTCACGGTCGGGGGCCCCGCACTGACCAGTCTGCCCGGGCAACTTGACGCCACGGTCACCTGTGAGTTGCTCGGCGAGCGCCTGCAGATCATTATCACGCCTGAAGTCATCACGCCAGCCCCTGGAAGCTGGCGCCTCCAGGGGCCGTACGAACCCCGGAATCGGTGGAAGCTCCCCACGGTCCGGCAGGCGGGAGAACGCGACGCCCTCCACGGGCAGGATGATCACCCGGTTGCGTTGCGGCAGGCCGCGCCGGACGAACCGTTGATCGGACGGGCACACACCAGCGAGGATGATGCGCGACGAGTTCATGACCTGCTGGCATGGGGCGTGAACTTTGAACGCTCTCTTGGCGACCGCGGCGACTGACGACGCTCAGATCGAGAAGTTCAACGCGTGCATGACAGCCTGAATCGGTGAGGCCAACGTGACGTGAACCCCGGCCTCGACCGTTCCGCCCCACAGCAGGCCGACCACTGCTCCTCCTCCTTTCACCACGACGCTTCCACTGTCTCCAGCGTCCGCGAACTGCGTCGGGTCGCCCGTGATCCCGATCTGGTTCCGGTACGTGGTTCCCCCGCTCGGCACGTCCACCCGGACGTACCTGACCACGCCAGTGGTGACGTTGGTGGTGATGCCCGTCTTGTTCACGCGGTCATTCAGGGCGACCGTTCCGGCCCCCGTCACGATGCCAGAGCCGGAGATGGCGCGCACGGTGCCCGTACGGCCGTTCGACACGGTCGCCACGGCCGCGTCCACGCCCACCTGCATGCCCCCGAAGGCGATGTTCCCCTTCACGACATTGAGGTGATCGCCCGCCACGTCGACGCTGACCCAGGTGTCCACGCGCGCCGGTTGGCAGACCTGCGTGTTGGACGGCGGGTTACCGTAAGCCATGACGTGCGCGTTGCTCAGCATGGCGGTCTGTCCCGTGCCGTTCAGCGTCACGATCAGGCCCATGGTGCCGTGCCAGTCGGCCTGCAGGCTGTTCTTGTCAGGACCGCAGCTGATGCCGCCCTGCATGGGTTCCATCTTCTTCAGGCGGGGGTTGCCCAGTTCCACCTGCTGGGTGAGTTGGGCGTCCTTCAGCGGTCCGAGGGGGCCGAACGTGGCCTGCACGACGCGCACCGGGACGCCCTGTTCCTGCAGTGACTGCAGGACGGGCGCGGCGGTGGTGGCCTGCAGGGCGGCCTCGTGCTCCGCGAACACGACCAGGGCCAGGTCGTCCCCGTCCGGGTGGCCGACACCGACGCCGGTCACTCCGGGAAGGGCGAGCAGGTCGTCCGCGTGGCGTTCTTTGACATCGATGAGTTGATCGAGCGTGAAGTCCGTCATGGTCACTCCTGTCCTTCGTGAAGGTGGAGGGTCAGGCCGTTAGGGGGACGGCCTGACCCCGGGGGGTCAGATGTCGAGGTCTGCGACGTACTGCTCGGCACGGTTCCCGAGCTTGTCGATGATCTGCTGCCGCACGCGCGCGTAGGTGTCCTCGTTCAGGGTGATGGTCTGGCCGCCCTGGTAGAGCTCCATGTCGGAGTACTTGAAGTGCGCCCAGAGGAAGTTGACCTTGACGTCGTGGGATTTGAAGTAGAAGGACCCGATGTGCATGGTGGGCGTCGTTCCGCTCTCCGTGACCGTGCCGATCTGGAAGTTCCCGGAGGTGGGCGTCGAGGCGGAGCTGCTGAACAGGGCGACGCGGTCGTCGCCTTCACCGAGGCTCTCGACGGCAGCGATGGTCGCCTTCGCGATCAGGAGGGGGTTCTCGGACATGATCGCGGCCAGCAGGGTCAGCACGGCCGTCTTCACCTGGAAGCTGGAGCCGCTGCTGCTGTACTTCTGGAAGTTGAAGTTCGAGATGACCCAGCCGACGTTTTCGAGCACTTCGCGGTACTTCTTGTACCAGCCGACCGTGTCTTTTTCGCGGTCAGCGGCTTTGTTCGCGGCGAGCTGGGCGAGGAGGGTGCTGTTCAGCACGTCCGCTTTGGTGCCGGTGCTGAGGCCGTCCACGAAGGACACGAGGCTCCCGGCGTCCACGAAGCCCTGCGCTTTGTCGTCCGTGAGGAGCAGTTTGCGGTCGACGAGACCGTGGGGGAGGGTGGCGAGTTCCAGGGAATCCACGTACGCGTGCAGTTGATCGTCGGTCAGTGACATGATGCCTCCAGGTTGAGAGAAGGGCGAAGTGTAGAGGGGCGGCGGTGCAGCAAGAGATCCCCAGCAGGAATCACTGAAGTGGTTCCTGCGAGTTGATTCAGTGTGTTTCATGGGGCGTAATCTGGGCGTAATGACAATCGATCTTCACTACTCCACGTCGCATGCCTCTGCTTTCAATTTTCACTGTCGAAACTTCAATGATCGTATTGATCTTTTTACGACGATATGATGTAGAGAGAAAAGGCGTCTAAGGATCACCTCAGACGCCCCGGGGCTGTATGTGATCTCTCCCGCCCGCTTGGGAGGAATACCCGGGATGGGGCCGCATGTTCACCCGCGCCCGCCCCTCTGAACTCGCCGTGCGCGTCTACCGGTGGTGGACATCTCCCCCACCAGCCCACCCGCAGGCGCTATGACGTGCGGGAAGCCTGCCCGGGTTCCGGCACGCGGTAGATCACCAGATTCCCAACACGCTTAGCCAACACGCGCCCCAAACCCACCAGCTCCAACAACGCGACGTCCACCTCCCCCACTGGCAGCGCCAAGGCCTGCGCGATCCGGCGGCTCCCCTCTGGCCGCCCCGACTCCACCAGCCACGCCAGCACCCGCTGCGCGACCGGCGTGACCGGCCCGGCAAGCACCATGCCCGAGGGCAGTGCCGGAACGGCCGGAAGGTACTGCGTGCGGCCGCGTATGTCCCAGCGCGCCTCAGCCAAGCCCTCGTGCAACAGGCCCGCCATCACTTCCTTAAAGAGGCCAGGCCGCAAGACAGAGGCCTCCCGCAATGCCCCCTCCGGCCACGTCTCCCGCGCACGCAACAGCGCCAGCACCCGGGCCCGCGCTTCCACCCACATCTCCGTATGAGACGCCACGTCACTCCCCCAGCAAGATCACAGCACGAGACGACGCAAACACGCCGCACCCAACACGATGAAGAGGATCACCCCACCAATCTACCAGCCGCGTCGCTCCCTCATCCCCGCCGCCACCCACCCGAATACCATGGCACACATGACCATCACGGCCGGCGACACCGCCCCCAACACCAACCACTTCCTCACCCGCGCCCACCCGCACGAAAACAGGCACTGGACCGTCCTGTACTTCTACCCCCAAGGTAACAACCCCCACTGCGTCATGCAGTCCCGCCGCTACCAGGCCCTCAAACCCGAATTCGACCGCCTCAGCGTCCACCTCCACGCCGTCAGCATCGACACCGAAGAAGACCAGAAGAGCTTCCGCAGCCTCTGCGCCCTCGACTTCCCCATCACCTCCGACGCCGGCCACCACATCAGCCGCGCCTACGGCGTCCTCGAAACCCAAGAGTACGAAGGGCAAGCCGTCACGTACGCCCGCCGCGAAACATTCCTCATCAACCCCCACGGCCACATCCAACACCACTGGACGAACGTCGACCCCAACACCAACGCCGCCGAAGTCCTCCAACACATCAAAGACCTTCAAGCCTAAACTGAACCGAAGCAAATCCCACCAGCACGCACAAAAACAGCGCTGGATTGCGAACCGCACGGGTGCCCCTGCGGGTACCTGGGGGACGCGGAGCGGGCGTGTACGTGCACGCCTGCGCAGCGGACACGGTACGCGTCGCGGATTTCGGGGCCGCTGCTGGACCGGATCGATCTGGTGGTGCGGGTACCGCGCCTGACGGTGGACGAGCTGGGCCGCGCTTCGGGCGGGGATGGGAGCGTGGTGGTGCGGGAGCGGCTGGAGCGGGCGCGCGGCACGATGCTGGAGCGGCAGGGGGAACGGAACGGGTTGCTGGTGGGGCAGCGGCTGCGGGAGGTGACGGCGCTGGCGGCGGGTCCGGAGGCGTTCGTGAAGGCGGCGGCGCGGACGCTGGGCCTGACGGGGCGCGGGTACGACCGGGTACTGCGGGTGGCGCGCACGGTGGCGGACCTGGCGGGCAGCACGGACATTCAGGAGTCGCATCTGGCGGAGGCGGTCACGTACCGGCCGCGCACGCTGTTCTGATGCGGGTTCGCGGGGTACGGCGTCCGTCGATCACGGCCTGAAGGGAAGTCCGTACGGGTGGGTCCCGGTGTGGGGCGTCAGCGGAGCGGCAGGAGGGTGTAGCCGCCCACGTCGTGCCGTCCGGCGCGGAGGGCGGCCGGGTACGCGCCGTGGTTGTGGGCGTGGATGGTGCCGAACAGGTGGCGGTGGGCGTGGTCGGGGTGGTCGCGCAGGACGGTGCGGGCGAACAGCGTGCCGAGGTGGGGGCCGTACCCGTGCCCGCGGTGGTGGGGCGTGAGGAGGAGTTCCTGTACCTGCAGGACGTCCAGGCCGATCTCTTCGGCCGGTTGAGCGCCGACGTACCCGGCCCATTCGCCTCGCACGAGCACGTCGTACATCAGGCCGGCCTGCACGGTGTCGGCGAGCTGTTCGGCGTCGATGACGTGGGCCTGCCGGGCGTGCGCGGGGTGCTGGGCGTCCAGGGCGGCGTAGGCGTCGCGGGCGTCCTGCAGGTGGGTGTCGTCCGTGGTGGGGCGCAGGGTGAGTTCGGGTGGGAGGGTGAGGTCGGGCCGGGCGAGGTCCTGCAGGGGCGCGGTCAGGAAGCGGAACTCGGGCGTCAGGCCCGGCAGGGCGTCCACGGGGAGGGCGGTCGTGAGGCGCAGCGTGGCAGGCCGGAAGGGGTGGTAGGCGCGGTTGGCGGCGTCTCGCAGGGCGGGCAGGTCGGCGGGCGTCCAGGGTCTGGACAGGCCGCTGACGTTCACGAAGGGGCGCTGCACGTCGAGGTTCTCGAAGCGGATGCTGAGGAGGGCGTGCAGCCCTTGCGCGGCGGGCTCCCAGCGGTCGAGGTAGTGTTCGGCGTGCAGGCCGGGCAGCGCGAAGTGGTCGGCGCGTACGTGGGCGATGTCCATGCTGGTGAGCAGTTCGAGGTTGTCCGCGTGCCAGGCGGTGAGGCGGCGGTGACGGTCCTCCTCGGTCGCCCAGTCGCGCAGGCGGGCATGGCCGGACTGCAGGTCGGTGTGGGCGAGCAGGGCGGGGTCCGGTGCGGGCGCGGCGTTGCCAGGTGCGGGGTGGGGTTCCTTCACGCGTTCACGGTAGCGGGGCCGGTGCGGCGCGGCATCGGCCATCTGGCGGAGCGGGCCTGGGGGTGTGCGTGAAGGTGGACGGGCACGCATGGCGGAAAGTTCACATGAACATTCATACGTGAGGCTTAATGTAAAGCGTTCCGTCACGTGCTGTTCGCCCGACAGGGCCAACGTGCGGCCCGCCCCATTATGACGACCCCTACCGAACCGCCCGTCCCGTCCAGCCTGTCCTTCACGTGGGCGGACCTGCCGCCCCTGACCCGCACGCCCCGGACGGGCGGCACGCTGCGGCACGCCCCCGAGGACTTCCGGGTGGACGAGGTGCCGCTGTACCTGCCGTCAGGTGAGGGTGAGCACGTGTACCTGCACGTCCGCAAGACGGGGCACACGACGGCGCACGTGCTGCGCGAACTCGGGTCGCAGCTGGGCCTGCGTCCGCAGGACATCGGGGTGGCGGGCCTGAAGGACCGGCACGCGGTCACGACGCAGTGGCTGAGCCTGCCCGGCAAGGCCGAGCGCCGCCTGGAGCGGTTTGCGCTGGACGGCGTGGAGGTGCTGGCGGTGTCGCGGCACACGAACCGGCTGGGGATGGGTCACCTGAAAGGAAACCGGTTCACGGTGCGGGTGCGTGGCGCGCACGGCACGGCGGACCTGGCGCAGGCGACGCTGGACGAACTGTCGCGGCTCGGCATCCCGAACTATTTCGGGCCGCAGCGCTTCGGGCTCGGCGGCCTGAATGCCGAGGAGGGCCTGCGGGTCCTGCGCGGCGAGTCGCGGCTGCGTGACCCGGCCGTGCGGAGATTTCTGGTGAGCAGCGTGCAGAGCCTGATCTTCAACCGCTTCCTGGCCCTGCGGCTGGAACGTGGCCTGTTCGACGCGCTGCTGGTGGGCGACATGGCCAAGAAGCACGACACGGGCGGCGTGTTCGAGGTGCAGGACGCCGACACCGAGTCGCTGCGCGCGGCGCGCGGGGAGGTGAGCGCCACCGGGACGCTGTTCGGCCGCAAGGTCAAACCGTTGACGGGCGACGCGGGCGCGCTGGAGGACGAGGCGCTCGCCGCGTGGGGCCTCACGCCAGCGGCGTTCAGCAGCCGCAAGGGCGACCGGCGCGTCATCCGGATGTTCGCGCAGGACGCGTCCGTCACGCCGAGCGAGGACGGGTACACGGTGTCGTTCGCCCTGCCGCGCGGGAGTTTCGCGACGAGCCTGCTGCGTGAACTGACCGGCACGGACGTGGACGGCCCCCTGCCCGGCCCCGACCCTTCCGGTGACGACCAGGGAAGCACCGGCGCGCCGGAGCTGTTCCCGGACTTCGCCGACAGCTGATCCCTCTCCCCGGTTCACGTTCCGCCCCCCCTCGTTCCCGCTCTACTCGCTCGTCTGGAGGAGACCATGCCTCGCCTCAACCGCCCGTTCGCGCTCCTGCTCAATGCCCTGGTCCTGGTTCCGCTGCTCGGCTCGGCGGGCGCGCCGCCCGCCGTGGAGGCGCAGGCCCTCACCCCGACCTTCGGCGGCGTGCTGCTGTCCGCGAGTTTCCGGCCGCGCGGCCGGGACGAGCTGAACGGCGTGTGGTACGAGGGTGGCCGCGCCAAGCTGATGCGCTGCGAGCCGCACTGCGTGGTCGTGAACGAGGTGCCGCTCGACTCGGCCGTGATGGTGGGGCAGGACAGCCTGTACCGGGTGGTGCTGGCCGGGAAGTTCCGGAGCGGGCAGCGGCTGAAGATGGTGCTGCGCTTCTCGAACATGCAGCTCGTGACGGTGAACGTCCCGGTCCTCGACTGACCGGGGTGGGTGACCGGGCGCCAACCATCCGGCTGGATGGATGTCCGGGCGGTGGCGTGTGACGCGCCCTCCCCTGCCCGATGCCGGGGTGCGGGACGCGTTCCTCGGGACGACGTACGGTTCGCGGACCGACCGTTTCCGGCTGGTGACGGACCTTCCGTCAATAGGCCCTGCCGGGCCCGGGGAGCGGTGGGGTGGGCCGTGCGGGGCGGGCAGGCGGTGGGCGGTGCTGACCGCGTGGAATCCGGGCGGGCAGCTGCAGGACGCCGAACGCAACGCGGCGGCGCAGGCACGGCTGATCGCCGCGCTGCACGGGCGTCCAGTCGTGCCGGGCGTGAACGGCGAGGGGCGATGGCGGGAGGAGAGCGTGATCGTGGACGGGATCACGCTGCGGGACGCGGCGGACCTCGGCGCGCGTTTCGGGCAGCTGGCGGTGCTGTACGGCGTGGGGCGGCGCGCGGCGCTGGTGTGGTGCGGCGTGCCGGGCGGAAGCGGCATGCGGGTGGAGCGCGCGTGGCTGGCCAGCGTGCCGACCGGAGGAGCCGGCTGGCCTATACTCCCCCCCGATGACTGAGTTTCCTCCCGGCGTTCCTGCCGATTCACCCCTGGTCCGGCTGCCCGTGGAGGTCACGCCGGACGAACTGGCGCGGCACGCGATGGCGCTCGCGAACACGCGCGGCGGCCTGATCGTGGTGGGCGGGCCGGGCACGGACGCCTCGGACCTGCACCCGCTGCAGCTCACGCACGCGATCTTCGCGCTGTCGGGCGGGCGGCTCACCGTGAACGTCGTGCATCAGCCGCTCCCGGGCGGTGGACAGCAGCTGACGGTGTTCGTGCCGCAGGCGCACTACCTGCTGGCCGGGCCGGACGGGTCGGTGCTCGGCTGGGACGGGACGCGGGCCGTGCCGGTCACGCCCGCGCACGCGGCCCCGCAGGCGGAGGCGGACTTCACGGCGACGGTGCCGCCCACGGCGTCCCTGGCGGACCTGGACCCGGTGGAGGTGTCGCGCCTGCGCGGCGTGGCGCGCGGCAACCTGACGCAGCTGCCGGACCTGGACCTGCTGCGCGAGCTGGGCCTGATCGTGGAGGTGGGCGGGCAGGAGCGGCCGAACGTGGCGGGCCTGCTGCTGCTGGGGACGGGCCGGGCCCTGAAGGCGCACGTGCCGCAGGCGGAAGTGTGTTACTACCATCACAAGGCGAGCGACCCGGACTTCAGTTTCCGGGAGGACATGCTGCGGCCGCTCCTGGCGACGCTGACGCGCACGGCGGAACTGGTGCAGGCGCGGAACGCGTTCACGCCGGTGCAGGTGGGTCTCTTCCGGATCGAGGTGTGGGATTACGACGAGGCGGTGTACCGCGAGGCGCTGCTGAACGCGCTCACGCACCGCGATTACCAGCTGAGGGACGTGGTGCACGTGCACCAGTACCCGGACCGGCTGGAGATCAGCAATCCGGGCGGCTTTCCGGGCGGGATCACGCCGCAGAACATCCTGCGGCACCAGCCGAAGCGCCGCAATCCGCTGCTGGCCGAGGCGCTCGCGAAGCTGGGGCTGGTGGAGCGGGCCGGGGTGGGCGTCGACAAGATGTACCAGCTGATGCTGCGGCACGGCAAGGAACTGCCGGAGTACACGAGCTACCCGGACGCGGTGACGCTGTCGCTGCACAATCCGGGCTTCGATGCGGATTTCGTGCGCTTCGTGGCGAGGAAGCAGGAACAGATGCAGACGCTGTCGCTGGACATGCTGATGGTGCTGTCGCGCCTGGGCCGGGAGGGCGTGGCGACGCGGCTGGAGCTGAGCCGGGCGCTGCAGCTCCCGGAGGACCGCACGCCGAGGCTGCTGCAGATGATGCAGGAGCGGGGGCTGCTGACCATGACGGGGCGCGGCCGGGAGCGCGAGTACATGCTGAGTGGCGAGGTACGCGCCGCGATGGGGCGCGGCCGGGGGCAGGGCGGCCAGATGCAGGGTGCGCCGCTGCTGGAGGCGTTCGCGGAGGTGGACGTGGCTCCGGCGGTGCAGCCGGACCCGGCGGGTGACCGGGACGCCCGGAGCATTCCGGAGCGGCCGGGGGCCGTTCCCCCGCCCGTGCAGGCTGTCCCGGTGGCCGTTTCGGGGAGCCGTGAGGGCCGCCCACCTCGTCCCGGGCGGCCGGTCAGTGGGGCGGGGCGGTCTGCGCAGCCGCGCTGGCACGAGGTGACGCTGGCGCTGGCGGCACGGCCGGGCGGGGTGAGCAACGCGGAGCTGCGCGAGGTGAGCGGGCTGAGCATGCAGGGCGCGTGGCGGGTGCTGCGGCAGATGACGCTGCTGGGACGGCTGCGACGTGAGGGGAGCAGTCCGAAGCTCACGCGGTACTTCCCGGCCTGAGCAGGGCCGCCCGGGAGGGCAAAGGTGACGCGGCGGGCTGCGATCTGAACGCGGTTCAATCCTGAGAGTCAGATGATTCACGCTGTTTGCAATCGCGCTGTTACAGACGCGATTCCGGGCCGACGCGGCCGAGGGCCGAAAGTGGCCGGTGAATCGTTTCAGACGGCGATTCCATGTGCCTGTACGCCCCAATGGAACCGCTTCCGTATTGACAGGGTATAGGGCCGGGTGTAGGCTTTACACGTCGTTAAACCAAACCCTGGAAACGCTTCCGCCACAGGCGGGAGGCCTCTCCAGCACGCTGTATGCCGCTCTGATCCCACAGGCCACGCCGCGAGGCACGGCCCACACTGTCCACGGAGGACCACATGAAAAAAGCCCTGACCCTGATCACCCTGACCGCCGCCATGGCTGCCGCCGCCAACGCGAACGCCGCCGGCGTGACCGTGACCATCGCCTGCGGAACCGTGGGTATCGAGCTCAAGATGTGCCAGGACGGCGGCGCCCGCTGGGCCAAGGCCACCGGCAACACCGTCAAGGTCTTCCAGTCCCCCAACCTCACCAACGACCGCCTCGGCCTGTACCAGCAGCAGCTCGCGGCCAAGAGCAGCGACATCGACGTGTACCAGCTCGACGTGGTCTGGCCCGGCCAGCTCGCCCAGCACTTCATCGACCTGAACGGCAAGGTGCCCGCCGCGACCATCAAGAGCTACTTCCCCGGCATGATCGCCGCCGACACCGTCGGCAGCAAGCTCGTCGCGCTCCCCTGGTTCACGGACGCCGGCCTGCTGTACTACCGCACCGACATGCTCAAGAAGTACGGCTACACCAAGGCCCCCACCACCTGGGCCGAGCTCGCCACCATGGCCGCCAAGATCCAGGCCGGTGAGCAGAAGACCAACAAGCAGTTCGTCGGCTACGTCTTCCAGGGCAAGGACTACGAAGGCCTCACCTGCGACGCCGTCGAGTGGGTCGTCAGCAACGGCGGCGGTACCATCGTGGACGCCAGCGGCAAGATCACCATCAACAACCCCAACGCCGCCAAGGCGCTCGACACCGCCGCGAGCTGGGTCAAGACCATCAGCCCCTCCGGCGTCACCACCTACGGTGAGGAGGAAGCGCGCGGCATCTTCCAGGCGGGCAACTCCGCCTTCATGCGCAACTGGCCCTACGCCTGGGCGCTCGGCCAGGGTGCCGACAGCAAGGTGAAAGGCAAGATCGGCGTCGCGCCCCTCCCCAAGGGCACCGGTGCGGGCGCCCGCAACGCCGCCGCGCTCGGCGGCTGGCAGCTCGGCGTGAGCCAGTACAGCAAGAACCAGGAAGCGGCCATCTCGCTCGTGACGTACCTCGCCGGTCCCGCCGAGCAGAAGATCCGCGCCATCGAGGGCACCTACAACCCCACCCTCCCGGCCCTCTACAAGGACGCCGACATCCTGAAGGCGAACCCCTTCTTCGGCAGCCTGTACAGCGTCTTCACCGGCGCGGCCGCCCGCCCCTCCGGCCCCACCGGCGTGAAGTACAACCAGGTCTCCCAGGCCTTCTCCGGCGCCGTGCACGACGTGCTGACCGGCAAGACCAACGGCACCAAGGCCGTCGCCGGGCTCGCCACCACCCTGGCGCGCATCAAGGGCACCGGCTGGTAATCCCGCTTCAGCCCGAGCTTCACCGCTGAACCGTCGGAGTCAGGCAGAAGTGGGCGCGGAACTCCCGCCCACTTCTGCCTTTGCCGTTTCGCCACGCGCCCGACTGACAGGCAGGACCGCGACCGTGCCGCTCCCGGGAGTATGCTTTGCCCACCGTTCGGCACGCCCATCCCAGCACAGGCCCCGGCAGGGCGCGAACAGCGGTACGCGCGGCACGGCACACGCCACTCGACTCTATTCATGGGGGGAAACATGACCAATCTCAGCAAGGCGCCCACCGCTCCGCCCACCACCCGCCGCAAGGGCATCGAGGCCACCCGCGCCCGGCAGGCCATCTGGTTCCTGCTGCCCGCGCTGATCGCCATCGCGGTCGTGGCCGGGTACCCGCTGCTGCGCACCATCTACTTCAGCATGCACGAAGCGAACCTCACCAGTCCCGAGCAGGCCAAGTACGTGGGCTTCACGAACTTCTACGGCACGGGCGACGAAGGCGTGAAGTTCGGTTTCCTGACGGACCCCAAGTGGTGGTCGGCCGTCAAGAACACGCTGCTGTTCACGGTGGTCAGCGTGGCACTGGAAACCGTACTCGGCATGGTCATCGCGCTCGTCGTGAACAGCGCCTTCAAGGGCCGCTCGCTCATGCGGACCGCCATGCTCATTCCGTGGGCCATCCCGACCGTGGTGTCCGCGCAGATGTGGGCGTACATGTACAACGACAACTTCGGCCTGATCGGGCGCGGTCTGCTGGGCGGACAGTCGCCGCTCGCGGACACCGGGACGGCCATCTGGGCACTCATCGCGGTGGACGTCTGGAAGACCACGTCCTTCATGGCGCTGCTGATCCTGGCGGGCCTGCAGAGCCTCCCGAGCGACATGTACGAGGCGGCCGACATGGACGGCGCGAGCAAGTGGACGCAGTTCTGGCGCATGACGCTGCCGCTGCTGCGCCCCGCGCTGCTCGTGGCGCTCATCTTCCGGTCGCTGGACGCGCTGCGCGTGTTCGACGTGATGTACGTCATGCTCGGGCCGAACACGGCCGCCGAGACCTCCATGACCGGCTACGCGCGCCAGGCGATGATCGACAACTCGCAGCTCGGGCTGGGCAGCGCCGTCTCTGTCGCGATCTTCCTGCTGATCATGGTGATCGTGGTGATGTACGTGACCGCGTTCCGCGTCAAGTTCGACTGATGCGCCCCTCGCCCACTCCCGCCCCGGAGGTCTGAGTATGCTCGCCAAACGTAATCCCTTCCTGTACGCCGTGCAGCGCGGCCTGTTCTACCTGCTGGTGCTGGTGATCGCCGTGTACCTGCTGTTCCCCTTCGCGTGGGCTGTCCTGACGAGCTTCCGCAAGAGCGGCGACCTGGGCCTCTCGCCCTTCGATTTCATCTTCCACGCGCAGACGACGTTCAGCAATTACGTCACGGTCTTCACGAACGACAGTTTCATTCGCGGTCTGGGCTTCAGCGTCATCGCGGCGGTCGGGTCGGTCGCGCTCAGCCTGCTCATCGGGTCCTTCGCGGCGTACGCGCTCGGCCGCTTCCGCTTTCCCGGCAAGGCCGCCGTGCTGTACGTGATCCTGGGCGTGAGTGTCTTCCCGCAGATCGCGGTGCTGGGCGGCCTGTTCCTGGTGATCCGGAACCTGGGGCTTTTCAACACGCCGATCGGTCTGATCTTCAGTTACCTGATCTTCACGATTCCGTTCACGGTGTGGGTGCTGACGAGCTTCGTGCGCGACATTCCCGGCGAGCTGGAGGAAGCGGCGCTGGTGGACGGCGCGACGCCCCTCGTGACGCTGTTCCGCGTGCTGTTCCCGGTCATGATGCCGGCCCTCGTCACGACGGGCCTGCTGGCCTTCATCAACTGCTGGAACGAGTACCTGTTCGCGCTGACCTTCACCAGCACGAACCGCACCGTGCCGGTCGTGATCGCGAACTTCTCGGGCGCGACGCAGTTCGACCAGCCGTGGGGGCCGATCATGGCGGCCAGCATCGTGGTCACCATTCCGCTCATCGCGCTCGTGCTGATCTTCCAGCGCAACATCGTGTCGGGCCTGACCGCCGGGGCCGTCAAGGGCTGATCCGCAGGTCGCGGGCCGGGGCCGGGGCGTCCACCTTCGCGGGTGTGACGCCCCGCTCCTTGGTGCAGGCCGCGCGGGCCGGTGAACCTTTCCCCTCTTGAGAAGCGTGTGTGGAGCGCCTACGCTGAAGGTCATGGCCGTGCGTCCGGTAGACCCTCAACGACTGCGGCGCGGTCGCTGGGTGACGCTGCTGGTCGTCGCGGTCGCGCTGGCCGCCAGTCCGACCGTGACGCCGCTGCTGTCGCGCCTCGCGCATCCGGTCGTGACGGCCCCTCCCCTGCCGGACCTGCGGGACGTGCCGTCCACCCTGCCGGACGTGCAGCGGTACGCGGCGTTCGTGCAGCCGTTCCAGCAGGCGCTGACCGAACTGCAGGTGGGCGAACGGCGGCGCGTGACGCTCAGCGAGACGCACTACGCGCTGTACCTGCACGCCGCGCCGCTGCTCGGCGCGAACCGCACGGCGGCCCTGATGGAGCTGGTGAGCACCGAGATCCGCAACCAGAACCCCGGCCGGGCGCGGCGCAGCGTGTTCTCCAGCCCGGAGGCCGCGCTCGACGACGCGCGCGTGTGGCTGCGGTACCTGTCGTGGGCGACGTCCGCGCCGCGCGGCACGAACGAACTGCAGGCGGCCGCGCCCGTGCCGCTCGTGCCGGGCGTGGTGCTGGGGCATGCGGCGGACCTGCTGACGGCCGCGAACGCCGCGCACCTCGCGCCGGGCATGCTGGCCGCCATCGTGGACAACGAGCAGAGCGGGCAGGGTCGCCTGTACGGGCTGGCGGGCGTGCTGCGCGACCTGAGCGACACGGTCGCGCTGCGGACCGCCGAAGCGTACGGCGAGAGCGGCCTGAGCGGCGACCTGAGTCAGACGGTGGGGCTCGCGCAGATGTCGTGGCAGGACGCGCTCGGGCAGCGGCCCCGCTTTCACGAGCTGGGCATGACGCTGGGCCGCCTCTTCCCGACCGGGGAGGCCAGCGCGCGCCTCGCGCTGCAGGACGACCGCAGCAACCTGCTGCTGACCGCGTCGCGACTGGTGGGGTACCTCGACGAGCAGGAGGGCCGAGAGGCACGCCCGCACACGTCGGCCCGCACGTACTTCACGGGGCCCGGCTGGCACAACAACCCAGCGCTGCTGTCGGGCGGGCAGACGTGGCCCTACGCCTGGAACGGGTTCTTCAAGGCCTGCCTGTACGGGGCGCTGCTGCGGAGCTGAGGCTCACGCTCCGGCCGTCCGTGGCGTACGTGAAGCGCGGGTCCGGGACGGGCTGACGCACATCGATGTCGTGCGACAGGTGACTGAGGATCACGCGCCGCGCGGATCTCGCCCACGGGAGGTTCAGGGCCTCGCGCACGTCGTACACGCTGCGTCCCGTGAGTGGCGCGTGCGACTCGTCATGGAAGGACGTGCCGAGCACCAGCAGGTCGAGGTCCTGCAGCCACGCGTCTGCCAGCGCGGGCGGCACGCCGATGCTGTCCGTCATGTACGCCCAGCGGTACTGAGGCGACGAGAACCGGAAGGCGTGCGACGTGCCGTTCGCACCGTGCGGCACCTCGAAGGCCTGCACGCGGAACCCGCACACGTCCAGCCCCGCCTGCGGGAGCGGCAGGACGGGAGGCGCGTGCCGGAACGCGTACCGGAAGCGTTCCTCGATCTCGGGGAGGACCGGGGCGGGCGCGTAGATCTTCAGGTGCTTCCCGGCGTACGTGACGTAATCGAGCAGGTCACCCAGGCCGAGCAGGTGATCGTTGTGCGCGTGTGACACGAGCACCGCGTCCGGCACGAACGGCCCGCCCAGCCGCGCGAGCTGCGCGTGCAGGTCCGGCCCGCAGTCGAGGAGCAGCGTCTCGCCGTTCCAGCCGCGCAGCAGCGCACTGGGGCGCGTGCGGCGGTTGTGGCCACCGGTGCGGGCCTCGTGACAGACGGGACAGGCGCACCAGAAGCGCGGGACGCCCTTGCTGTCGGACGTCCCGAGAAAGTGAAGCGTGGCGTTCAAGCGAGCAGGGTCCGCACGGCGCGCGCGAGGTCGCCGCTCCCCGCGAGGCTCGACCCGACGAGGACCGCGTCCGCGACGGAACGCACGTCCGACAGGTCGGCCGCCTCACGGTACCCGCTCTCCGCGACGAGCAGGCCCGTGAACCCCTGGGCGCGCGCGCTGCGGATGAGGCGCGGCGCGTTCTGCAGGTCGATCTTCAGGGTGGTCAGGTCGCGGTTGTTCACGCCGATCAGGTCCGCGCCGCACGCGAGCGCGATGCTCAGCTCGTGCTCGTCGTGCACTTCCACCAGCGCGTCCAGGCCCAGGTCACGGGTGAGGCGCAGGTACACGCCGAGCTGCTCGCCGAGCACGCTCGTCATGAGGAGGGCCGCCGACGCGCCCCACTCGCGGGCCTCCAGCAGCATGCCGGGATGCACCACGAAGTCCTTGCGCAGGGCGGGCAGGCCCGTCACGGCCACCACCTCCTGCAGCGCCTCGCGGTTCCCGCCGAAGTGCCGGGGTTCCGTCAGGACGCTCAGGGCCGCCGCGCCGCCCTCCTCGTAACTGCGGGCCGCCGTGGCCGGGTCGAGCGCCGCGATGTGCCCCTGGCTGGGACTCGCGCGTTTCACCTCCGCGATGAGGGACAGCCCCGGCGTGCCGAGCGCCGCCCGGAACCGGCCAGGAACGGAGCGCGCGGCAACCGTTCCCGGTTCAGGCAGCGGGGCAATCGTCCCCAGCGCCCGCTCCGCGTGCTCGTCGGTGAAGGTGGCCCGGGCGTCCCCGGCGCGCTCCTGCACGATGCGCTGCAGCACGCCGCCGCACGTCAGGCCCGGCAGGTCGGGCAGGCCCGCGAGGGCGTCCCGCCAGTCGGCCCTCCTCTCCCGCTCGGGTCTGGGACCACTGCTCGTTGCCGCTGGCGTCGCTGTTTCCGGGCCTTTTCCTGCGCTGCTCACGCGGCAAGTATAGCCCCGCCCAGGGGGCCGGGAGCGGCGCAGCGCGTGTGTTAGGCTGGGCGGCATGACGAGCAAGGCAGCTTCCCACAAGCCCGGCACGGGCCCCATTCAGATCAGCGAAACGCAACTCCAGGCGCGCATTCACGAAATCGCGGCGCAGATCCGCAGCGACTACGAGGGCAAGCAGCCGCACCTCATCTGCGTGCTGAACGGCGCGTTCATGTTCCACGCCGACCTCGTGCGCGCCGTCGACATGCCGCTCACCGTGGACTTCCTGCAGACGAGCAGCTACGGCGACGCCAAGCAGTCGAGCGGCGAGGTGAAGCTCGTGAAGGACCTGAACTTCCCGCTGTCCGGACGGCACGTGGTGCTCGTCGAGGACATCGTGGACACCGGCATCACCATGCACTACCTGCTGCAGTACCTGGAGGGGCGCGGCCCGGCGTCCCTGAAGGTCGCGGCCCTGCTGAGCAAGCCGTCGCGCCGCCGCGTGGAGGTGCCGGTCGATTACCTGGGCTTCACGATTCCCGACGCGTTCGTGTACGGGTACGGCCTGGACCGCTCGCAGCTGGACCGCAATCTGCCGTTCATCACCTCGCAGGAGTAACCCGGATTCCGACCGAATCCCGCGCCGTGTGCGGGTTCGGTCCGGGTGGAACGACAGGGAAATCTGCACGTGCCCGCCGACAGCACGGGAGAATGAAAGGCAGGGCCGCGACACCGGTGAGGTGCGCGGCCCTGCCTGCGTGTGTGGGGGTTACTTCTTGCGCTTGGTGCTGGTGCTGCTCTTCTTGCCGGAGCCGATGCTGCCGGGGCCGCGTTCCTTGGCGTCGCGCATGAAGCTGCGGAGCTTCGCCTCGAACTGCGGGCTCTGGCGGCCGATGGCGCGGGGGCGGGGAATCTCCTCGGGTTCCTCGAGGAGTTCCTTGATCGAGAGGTCCAGACGGCCACGCTCGTCACGACCGAGGACCTTCACCTCGATGGTGTCGCCCTCGTGAACGTGGTCGTGGATGTTCCGCACGAAGCTGTGCGCAATCTGGGAGATGTGGACCAGGCCCGTCTCACCGTTCTCGAACTGAATAAACGCGCCGAAGTCCGTCACGCGCGTTATGCGGCCCTCAGCAACCGCACCAGAATCAAGCTGCACGAATGTTACCCTCCAAAATCTGCATGACTCCATCGTACTACAAACCCGGCCACCTTTCACGAAAAAGCCGATGGGCCTGCCGGACGGACTCGCGCCCAGACGTGCTCCGGGGGCAATAAGGTGGCCTGTACGGCGCGGCATGACAGGTGCTTCCTGAACCTGACCGGGCACTGGTAGACTGCCGAAATATGAAACTGCGCGGCGCCTTGGGCGGCCTGAACCTGCTGATCGAAGCCACCGACACCCGGACCACGGTCCTGGACGCGCTCGCGGCGCGGCGGGAGATGCTCGCGCAGAAGGTGACGCTGGAACTCGCGGCGGACGCGGACCCGGAAGCGCTGGAGGCGGCGTTCGCGGCGGTCCGTGAGGCGGGCGGCGAACTGGCGCGCGTGAAGGGCCAGCGGCGTTCCGAGACGGACGCCCCGGACGCCCCGCGTTCCCCGGCGGCGGCTTCCGTCCCGGCGGCGCGGCCCGCCCAGGACGCGGAGGGCGCGCGAACGGAGATCGTGCAGCACAACCTGCGGGCCGGATTCCGGGGCGAGTACCGGGGGAGCGTGGTGGTGCTGGGCGACGTGAATCCCGGCGCGGAACTCGTCGCGGCGGGCGACGTGATCGTGATGGGCGCCCTGCGCGGCGTGGTGCACGCGGGCGCGGCAGGCCGCACGGACGCCATCGTGTACGCGCGTCCCATCGCGAGCGCGCAGATCCGCATCGCGGGTGCCGTGGCGCGCAGCGCCGACAGCAGCGGCCTGGGCGCGATGCGCCGCACGCAGGACCGCCCCGAGGCGGAACTGGCACGCCTGCAGGACGGCGCGATCCTGATCGAGTCGTTCCACACGCAGCGCGGCTGACCCCCGGACGGCCCGGGGGTGCTGAAGTCCTCCGGTGTCCGGGTCAGCGGTTCAGCGGGTACCCGGCGGCCGCCCAGGCGTTGAAGCCGCCCTGCAGTTCGCGGACGTGCGTGTACCCCAGGCCCTGCAGGGTGCGGCGCGCGATGGCGCTCATGTGCCCGCTGCGGCAGTACAGGACGATGTCCGCCGCGCGGTTCGCGGGCAGCGCGGCGCTGGACGCGACGGTGTCGTAAGGCAGGGTGAGGTCCGTGCCGGGAATGGTGCCCTCGTTCGGGACGTGCACGTTCACGAGCACGAAGGTCTTGTGCCGCATCGCCTGACGCAGCTGCGCGGGCGTCAGGAACGGCGTGCTGGCCGCGCCCGCCGGGGAGGCGAGGAGGGTGACGGCGAGGGCCGGAAGCAGCAGGGAACGCAGGCGCATGACGCAGTGTAGGCCGGGCCGGAGGGGAGCAAACGTGCCTGGAACCGCATGAAAGGCCGCCCGTGGGGTATACTGCGGTCAGTAATCCTCGGACGAGAGGTGGGAGCATTTCCCACCTTTTTTCGTGGAGGAGGTGAAAGACCCGCCCCAGGCGGGACAATTTATGACAGACAATTCAGCCGACAACCCAACACACACCCCTGACCTCTCCACCCAGGGCACCCGAAAGGAAGACCGCGCGGTGCCGGACGACCACACCACCGACCTCGGCACTCCCGAGCCTGCCGGTGTGGATCTCGATCCTGCACAGCTCGACAGTGCCGACGGCGTCGAGAACGACACCGCCTTCGCCCGCGACCCGTACAGTGCCGGGGCGGACGTGGCCCGGCCCGACGCGCCCGCACGGCCCGGACGGACGCACAGCGGCTCGGCCAGCAACCTGCAGACGCTCGCAGCGGGCGTGCTCGCGCCGCTCGGGTACGAGCTGCTGGAAGTGCAGGTGCAGAACCCCGGCAAGCGCCCCATCGTGGTCGTCCGCATCGACCGGCAGGACGAGCAGCCCGTGTCCATCGAGGACCTCGCCGCCGCGAGCCGCGCGGTGGGCGCCGAGTACGACCGCCTCGACCCGATCACGGGCGAGTACCGGCTGGAACTCGAATCGCCCGGCGCGAAACGCCCGCTGCTGCGCGCCCGGCACTTCGAGCGCATGCTGGGCCTCAAGGCCCGCGTCCGCAGCGACGCGCACAGCTTCACCGGCCCCATCACGGCCGTGACGGACGAACAGGTGACCTTCGAGACGCCGGGCGGCCCGGTCACGCTGCGCATCGGGCAGTTCCAGGCGAACCTCGCGGAATTTCCCGCGTCGCACCGCTGAACGCCCCTCCCCCACTCCACCCACACCCTCAGAGGAAGTGATATGACCCAGTCCGACATCCCCAACTTTGCAGAAGCGCTGCGCGAAGTGGCGCAGCTGCGCAACATCAACGAACTCGCCCTGATCGAAGCGTTCGAGCAGTCCCTGTCCCAGGCGTACACCCGTAACGTCGAGCCTGACAAGCGCGTCGAGGTGCACCTCGACCCCGAGAGCGGCGAACTCGAAGTGCTGATCGTGCGTGAAGTCGTCGAGAAGGTCGAGGACGAGAACGTGCAGATCTCCCTGGCCGACGCACTGGAACTCGACCCGGAAGTCGAGATCGGCATGGAGATGGAGTTCCCCGTCGATCAGGAGAAGTTCAGCCGGATCGCGCTGCAGGCCGCCAAGCAGACCCTGACCCAGAAGATGCGCGAGACGGAACGCAACCTCGTGTTCAACGAGTACAAGGACAAGGAAGGGCAGGTCATCAACGCCACCGTCGTCCGGATGGACAACAAGCAGAACTACTTCGTGGAACTCGGCAGCGGCGAGGCCATCCTGCCGCCCCGCGAGCAGATTCCCGGCGAGCGACTCCTGAACGGCAACCGCGTCAAGGTGTACCTGAAGGAAGTCCGCAAGACGCCCAAAGGCCCCACCATCCTCGCGAGCCGCGCCGACGAGCGCCTCCTCGACTACCTGCTCAAGCAGGAGATTCCCGAGGTCGCCAACGGCATCGTGGAGATCAAGGCCATCAGCCGCGAGGCCGGGCAGCGCAGCAAGGTCGCCGTGTACAGCCACAACAGCAACGTCGACCCCATCGGCGCGTGCATCGGGCACCGCGGGAACCGCATCCAGGCCGTGACCGGCGAACTGGGCCGCGAGCGCGTCGACGTGATCCTGTGGGACGCGAACACCCGCGAGTTCATCCGTAACGCCCTGTCGCCCGCCAAGGTCGGCTTCATCGAGGTGAACGCCGACACCGGCGAGGCCGCCGTGACCGTCACCAGCGACCAGCTCTCGCTGGCGATCGGCAAGGGCGGGCAGAACGTGCGCCTCGCCGCGAAACTCACCGGCTTCAAGATCGACCTGCGCGAAACGCAGGCGATCAGCGACCTGGACGCCGCCATGCAGCAGGCCATGCAGGACGAGGCGAGCGGCACCGAGACAAGCAGCAGTGCCAAGAGCGCCTTCGACGCGCTGTTCAAGGACGCCAAGAGCGTCGCGACCGCCTCGCCCGACGGCACGCAGGACATTCAGGAGTAACCCTTGACGTCCGCCCTGCCCCACCTCACCCCCAGGCACGTGCCGGAACGCAGTTGCGCCGCGTGCCGCCGCCGCCGCCCGCAGGCGGACCTGCTGCGCTTCACGCGGCAGGACGGGGTGTGGACGCTGCAGCAGGCGCGGCGCACCGGGCGCGGCACGTACCTGTGCGCCGACACGCCCGCCTGCTGGGCCGAGAAACGCCTGAAGCGGGCGTTCGGGGCGCAGGCCGCCACGCTCAGCGCCGCGCTGCAGGTGCGCGCGGACGCGGGACGCACGGTTCCGCCCGAACACACATGAAATAATCAGAGCCTCAGCACTGCGTACCGTACCCGTCCCTCGTCACGAGGAACGGACCTCACCGGAGGTGAGTATGTCGAAAGTTCGAATCTATACCCTGGCCAAGGATCTTGGCGTGGACAATCAGAAGCTGCTGGAAATCCTGGACAGCCTCGGCGTGGTCTACAAGAGCGTGTCGAGCACGCTCGACGAGGACACCGTGGAAACCATCAAGGAGATCCTCGCGGCCGAAGCGGCAGGCGGCACGCCCGCCCAGCCCGGCACGGCCACCCAGGGCGCGCCCGCCACGGACACCACGGACGCGGCCACCGAGACCGACGCCGCACCGGCGGCCGCCCCCACCCCCGCTGCCCCGCAGCCGACCCCCAAGGACGACGTGACCCCAACCCCCGCTGCACCCACCCCCACGCCCGCCCAGGCCGCCACGGCCAGCCACGCGGCGGCCGTCGCGGTCGCCGAAGCGCCCGCCCGTGAGATCCCGCACCGTTCGCCCGTCGTGACCATCATGGGTCACGTCGACCACGGCAAAACGAGCCTCCTCGACTACATCCGCAAGACCAAGGTCGCCGCGAAGGAAGCGGGCGGCATCACGCAGCACGTCGGCGCCTTCGAGGCCCAGACCAGCAAGGGCCGCATCGTGTTCATCGACACGCCCGGCCACGAGGCCTTCACCACCATCCGCGCGCGCGGCGCGAACGTCGCCGACATCGCCATCATCGTGGTCGCCGCGGACGACAGCATCATGCCGCAGACCCGCGAGGCCATCGCGCACGCGCAGGCCGCGAAAGTCCCCCTGATCGTCGCGATCAACAAGGTCGACCTGCCGCAGGCCGACGTGGACCGCGTCAAGACGGACCTCACCATGGTGAACCTCGTGCCGGAAGAGTTCGGCGGCGACACGGTCGTCGTGCCGGTCAGCGCCAAGACCGGCGAGGGCGTCGAGGACCTGCTGGAGTACATCAGCCTCACGGCGGAACTCGAGGACCTGCGCGCCGACCCGAACGGCGAATTCAGCGGCGTGATCATCGAGAGCAAGGTCGACCGTCAGGCGGGCGTGCTCGCCACCGTCATGGTGCAGGAAGGCACCATCAACGTCGGGGACTTCCTGGTCGTCGGTGAGACGTACGGCAAGATCAAGGCCATGACCGACAGCCTCGGCGGCCGCATCAAGAGCGCCGGCCCCAGCACGCCCGTGCAGGTGCTCGGCTTCAGCGAAGCGCCCGTCAGCGGCGACAAGGTCGCGAGCGCCAGCAACGAGCACGCCGCGCGCGAGAAGGTCGCCGTGCGCGTCGACACGCGCCGCACCGTCGAAGAGGCCCGCGCACAGCGCAAGCTGAGCCTGGAAGAGATGATGGGCAGCCTCGTCGAGGTGCGCGAGGTGAACCTGATCCTGCGCGCCGACACGCAGGGCAGCGTGGAAGCCATTCAGGGCATCCTCGCCAAGAAGGAAAGCGACGACGTGAAACTGAACGTCATGCTGGCCGGCATCGGCGCGCCCACCGAGGGCGACGTGCTGCTCGCCAGCACCGCCGAGGCCACCATCCTGTGCTTCAGCGTGACCGCGTCGGGCGCCGTCAAGAAGGTCGCGGACCAGAAGGGCGTGGACCTCAAGAGCTTCCGGATCATCTACGAACTGATCGACGAGGTGGACCGCCTGATCAAGGGCAACGTCGAACCGGTCTTCGAGGAGAAGTACCTGGGCCGCGCCGAGGTCCGCATGCTGATCAAGCACCCCAAGAGCGGCACCATCGCCGGATCGTACGTCACGGACGGCAGCTTCAAGCGCAACGCCAAGGCCAAGGTCACGCGCGGCAAGCAGGTCGTGTACGAGGGCACCATCGTGGGCCTCAAGCGCTTCAAGGACGACGTCCGCGAAGTGCAGACCGGCTACGAGTGCGGGATCAACCTCGACTGGAACGACGTGATGGAAGGCGACATCATCGAGGCCAGCGAGATGGTCGAAGTCCAGCAGTAACACAGCTGCCCACAACGCGCGCCGCTCCCCGGACTGGGGGGCGGCGCGCTTCCTTGCTGCCCGGTGCCGGGGCGGTTCAGGCCGTGGCGTGCCCGAGGAGCATGCGGGTGTCGCCCTGCCACTCGTCGCGGGTGAAGGCGGGCGCGAAGCCGAGTTCGCGGTTGATGCCGAGCATCGCGGCGTTGCTGTCGGCGTTCCCGGTCCGGACGCGCTGCGCCTGCGGGTTGTGTTCCGGCAGGGCCTGCAGCAGCGCCGCCTTCAGCCAGCGGCCCAGCCCGTGACGGCGGTGCGCGGGGTGCACGGCGGTCGCGCCCTGCTGCACCAGCACGGCCCGCTGCGGGTGCCAGAACACCTCCGTGTACCCCACGAAGGTCCCGCCGGGCAGGTGCTCGGCCACCAGCATCAGGGTGCGCTCGCCGGTCGCGTGCATGGTGTCCTGCCAGTGCCGGACCATGGCGGGCGTCACGACCCAGTCGTCGAACTCCAGGGCGCCGCGCGGCGCGGTGTTCATCACGCCGAGCACGGCGGCCACCCGTTCCAGTTCCTCGTCCGGGACGCGCGTGAAGGTCCGCAGGGCGTACAGGTCCGCGTCCGGGCGCGTCACCCAGCGGTCCAGCAGGGCCGCGTCCAGCTGCGCGAGCGGCAGTTCGCTGATCAGCATGTGCAGGCCGTCCCTGGCCCCCAGGCGGCGCGCGAAGGCCTCCCCGGCCGGGACGCGGGAGGTGGTGGCGGCGTTGTACGTGACGCGGCCCTCCTGCAGCGCCACGCGGGCCGCCTCGCGCGCCAGCAGGCGACCCAGGCCGCGCCGCCGCACGTCCGGGTGGACGCTCACGTCGAGGTGGCACTGGTCGGTGTTCTGCGTGAGCGAGTACTCCAGCGACGCCTGCCCCACCAGTCGCCCGTCCAGGTGCGCGCGGACAAGGCGGCTCCCGTCGTCCGCGTCGCGGTGCGCGAGGCCCTCGGCGCGCGCCGCGACCACGACGGGCGGGTCGTGCGGCGCGGCCACCGCGAAGCAGTCCGCCGCGAGCCTCGCGGACTCCAGCCGTTCCGGCAGGTCCAGCGTCACCGGGTCCACCACGCTCACGTTCACGGTCCGGGTCAGGTCGCTCGTCATGCCGTCAGTGTGAGGCTGGACACGTCAGGCGCGCATCCGTCACCTGGCGGATAGACAACGGGACGCAGGACCGTGGCGTGTCAGCGCGCCTCGCTCGCCAGGACCTTCCCGGACTCGCCGCTCACCTCGAAGCGGTAGTGCGCGCCGTCCAGCCTCGGCCACGCGACCCGGAAGCCCTCGCAGGCGCTCGGGAGGGACACGCCGCTCATGCCGGGGTACCGGTCGTTCGACTGCCGGTACTCCTCCATCGCGCTCGCCAGCTGCGTCGCGCAGTACTGCGCGGCCGCGCCTGCCGTGGCCGACTGCGCGTCGTCCGGCCGTGCCGCGCCCGCCTGCCGCAGGGCCGCCACCTGCGCCTCCAGCCGCGCCACGCGGCCCTCCAGCGCCTGCACCCGCGCCGACTCCGCATCCGGGCGGGAACACGCGGTGAGGACGGACAGCAGCAGGACCAGGCACGCGAACTTCATGGCTGGCAGGCTACACGACCGCGCCGCGCCACGCCTTCATTCCCGCCACAGGAAGAGGTCGCTCCACGCCTCGCCCCGCCGGATGAACGGCACGCGGCCACCCACCACGCGCGTCCCGCCCTTCACGGCCGCGCGCACCACCACCCGCGGGTCCAGTTCCGGGTGCAGCGCCCACGCGGCCCGCACCTCGTCGTGAATGTCGAGCGTCTCGCCGCTCGCCACGCTGTCCGTCCCGAGCGCCACCTCCACGCCCGCCGCCGCGAACGCCTGCCACGGGAAGGTCCCGCAGTGCAGGTTGGCGTTGCTGCGCGGGCACGTGACCACCGTGCAGCCCGCCTGCGCGACCAGCGTGATGTCCTGCGGGGTCACGTTGACCATGTGAATCAAGGTCGGGCGGGCCTGCAGCACCCCCAGGTCCGCGAGGTACGACACGGCGCTCAGCTCGGGGGACGGCTCACGGCCGATCACGTCGGCGATGCTCAACTCCACGCCGTTCCGCCGCATGGA
Organism: Deinococcus aquiradiocola; assembly: GCF_014646915.1. Taxonomy (NCBI): domain Bacteria; kingdom Thermotogati; phylum Deinococcota; class Deinococci; order Deinococcales; family Deinococcaceae; genus Deinococcus; species Deinococcus aquiradiocola. Next base: position 760,469 of record NZ_BMOE01000001.1, read on the forward strand.
CGCCAGGAACGACTCCGCCAGCGGCCCCGCCCCGCCCGCGAACAGCTCCGCCTCCGACGGGTGCTCCAGCACGTGCACCTGCATCGGCAGGCCCTCGCCCGCCGCGTACTCCGAGAGCAGCCGGAACAGCCGGTGCGACACGGTGTAACTGGCGTGCGGCGACAATCCCACCCGCATCCCGCCGGGGCGCTCCAGCTTCTTCCAGGCGTCCAGCCGCGCCCGCGCCGCCTCGAAGGTCGCCTGAGCCGTGGCCGGGTTCGGGTCCAGCACCTCCCAGTACGCCACGCCCGGCACGTCCGACTCCCGCAGCAGCCACTCCATCACGTCCGGATGCCACACGATGTCCCCCAGACCCGACGCGCCACTCGCACGCACCGCGTCCAGACCCACCACCGCCCCCTCATGCCCCCGCAGGTGCCGCCCCGCGATCACCACCTCCGGAATCCACCTGAAGTACGGCAACGACTGAAACGCGTACAGGCTCATGTCCAGATGCGTGTGCGCGTTCACCGGCGGCGGCGCGATCACCCGGCCCCCCCGCACCTCCCGCGCCTGCGGGAAATTCACGCGCAACTCCGCCGCCGACCCCGCCGCCGCCACCACCCCGCCCGACACCACCACACCCCCGTCCCGCACGGGATTCCCCATCCCGGTATACACAACATCCGCAGTCCACAGCGTCGGCAGTAACGTCATGCGCGCATCATACCGGCCAGCCCACGACGAAACAGGCCCGGGCCACCACACCCGGACCCGCACACGACCCACCCCAGGCACCACAGCAGCCCAGCCCGGAAACGCACGAGCGCATCCGGACTGGCTGGCATGACGGACCAGGACGGCCCCCAGATTCGAGGGCGCGTCCCTGGGCTGATCTGGCCCCACGGTCGGGGACGGCCCCTCCCTCAACCAGATTCGAGGGCGCGTCCCTGGACTGATCTGGCCCCACGGTCGGGGGCGGCCCCTCCCTCGACTAGATTCGAGGGCGCGTCTCTGTGCTGATCTGGCCCCACGGTCGGGGACGGCCCCTCCCTCGGCTAGATTCGGTGGCGCGTCTCTGGGCTGATTTAGTACTGCCGCCCGAAAATCACCCGTTTCCCGTACCCGCTGGGTTTGCCGGTGTGCACGCACACGCCTTCCTCGCGTTCGGCGAAGAACTCGGTCCCGTCGAGCGGTTCGTTGCGGATGGTGGCCTTCGTCTCTTCCTTGATGGCCTTCTCGCTCTCCGGGTCGCCGCAGTGGAAGGCGCGCACCCATTTCCCGGCATCGATGGCGGCCTTGAAGTCCTCGTACGTGTCGACCGTGACGGTGTTCTCCAGCATGAAGTCCGTCGCGCGTTTCAGCAGCGCCGCCTGAATGCCGTTCAGGCGCTCCGTCATGCCGTTCACGGCGTCCGCGCGGGCCAGCGTCTCCTTGTCCTCGGACGTGCGGTTCTTGACGACGACCACGCCCTGCTCCAGATCGCGCGGCCCCAGCTCGATGCGGACGGGCACGCCCTTCAGTTCCCAGTCGTTGTACTTGAAGCCGTTGGTGACGCCGTCGCGTCTGTCGACCTTGACGCGCACGCCAGCGGCGCGCAGTTCCGCGGCGAGCTTCTCACCCTCCTCGACCATCTGCGCGAAGTTGTCCTTGCGGCCCACCGGGATCACCACGACCTGCGTCGGCGCGATGTTGGGCGGCATCATCAGGCCCCTGTCGTCCCCGTGCGTCATGATGAGCGCCCCGATGATGCGGCTCGAGATCGCCCAGGACGTGGTGTGCGCGAACTCCTCCTTCTGGTCGCGGGACTGGAACTTCACGCCGAACGCCCGGCTGAAGTTCTGCCCGAGGTAATGGCTGGTGCCGCTCTGCAGGGCCTTGCCGTCCCGCATCATGCCCTCGATGCTGTACGTGGCGACGGCGCCCGCGAACCGTTCGCTGGCGGTCTTCTCGCCGCGCACGACCGGCAGGGCCAGCACGTCCCGGCAGAACTCGTGGTAGATGCCGAGCATCTGCATCACCTCGGCGCGCGCCTCCTGCTCGTCCACGTGCGCGGTGTGCCCCTCGTGCCAGTAGAACTCGCTGGTGCGCAGGAACAGCTTCGTGCGCAGCTCCGCGCGGAACACCGCGCCCCACTGGTAGTGCAGGAACGGCAGGTCGCGGTAACTGTTCAGCCACCCCGACCACATGTGCCCGATGATCGTCTCGCTGGTGGGCCGCATGACGTACGGCTCGTCGAGGACGTCCGTGCCGATCTTGCTGACCGTGAACAGTTCCGGCGCGAAGCCCTCCACGTGGTCCGCTTCACGCGCGATGAAGTTCATGGGGATCAGGGTGGGGAACATCAGGCTCTCGTGGCCCGTCTCCTTGAACTTGTCGTCCAGCCAGCGCACGATGCGCTCCCACAGGGCACTCCCGTACGGTTTGACGACCATGGCGCCCTTGACGGGGCTGTAGTCGGCCAGGTCGGCCTTGACCACCACTTCGTTGTACCAGTCGTTGAAATCCTGAGATTGCGGCGTGACGCCGTAACTTTTGCCCTTGTCGCTGCTGCCAGTCATGAGGAGCATCCTACCAAGCGGGCGCGTGAAGGGGCATACGCCGGGTGGCCGTCAGCCGAACGGCATGACAGCCTACCTGCGGGTGCTTGCTCTACCGGACACGGGGCGTGCGGGAGCGCCGCTGGCCCGACCCTGCCGTTCATCCCCAAGTTCTCCTGAAGGCTCTGCCCATGTTCCCCGGGTGTGCCGGGCCTAACGTGAGGCTCGGAGGCACCACCATGACCCAGAACAACGAGATCAGCGACCGTATCGCCAGTGACCTGAAGGCCCGTCTGGAGAAGGAAGGCGAGCACCTGCAGGTGAAGGACGTGAACGGTGAGCACGTCGGGACCGTGGACCACCTCGACGGCGACCAGATCAAGCTCACGAAGGGTGACAGCGCCGACGGGCAGCATCACTTCGTGCCGCTCTCGCAGGTGGAGAGCATGGACGACGTGGCCGTGTATCTGAACGTCGCGCACAGCGACCTGAAGTAAGGGACAGCCGAACGCGCCGGAACCTCCTGACGGGGGTTCCGGCGCGTTTCGTGTCGTCACTGCAGGCTGAGCAGGACCTTGCCGAGCGTGTGGCGGCCCTCGATGTAGCGGTGCGCGTCCTGAATCTCTTCGAGGGGATAGACGCGGTCCACGCGGACCTGCAGGTCGCCGGAGCGGATCAGGTCGAAGAGTTCGCCCGCGCGCCAGCGGAGTTCCTGGGCGTTCTGGGTGTAGTGCGTGAGGGACGGGCGGGTGAGGTACAGGCCGCCCGCGCTGTTCAGGGCCTGCGGGTCGACGGGGTCGACGTTGCCGCTGGCCGCGCCGTACAGGCACATCAGGCCGCGGACGCGCAGGGCGTTCAGGCCGTCCTGGAAGGTGCTGCGGCCCACGCCGTCGTACACGACGCTCGCGCCGCCGTGTTCGCGGGCGAGGGCGGCGAAGGTGTCGTAGGGCGCGGTGAGTTGCGCGCCGAGGTCGTGGGCCGTGTGGAGTTTGGCGTCGGTGCTGGCGGTGGCGAGGATGGTGGCGCCCGTGCGGCGCGCGAGCTGCACGAGGAGGCCGCCGACACCTCCGGCGGCGGCGTGGACGACGGCGAGGTCCCCGGCGGTGAGCGGGAAGGCGCTGTACGCGAGGTAGTGGGCGGTCATGCCCTGCAGCATGACGGCGGCGGCGGCTTCGTCGGTGACGCCGTCGGGGACGGGGGCGAGCATCCAGGCGGGCAGGTTGAGGGCTTCGGCGTACGCGCCGCCGGGGGCAGTGCCGAAGGCGACGCGCTGTCCGACGTGCAGGCCGGTCACGTCGTCGCCGAGGGCGGTGACGGTCCCGACGCCCTCCTTGCCGAGGATGGCGGGGAGGGTGGGGGCCTGGCGGCCGCCCTGGCGCTGGTACGTGTCGACGTAGTTGAGTCCGGCGTACCGGAGGGTGACCTGCGCCTCGCCGGGTCGGGGGGCGGGCAGGGTGTGCGTCTGGAGGGTCAGGACTTCGGGGCCGCCGCTGTGATTCATGATGATGGCGCGCATGTGCCGAGCATAGCCCGGTCCGGCGGGCGGGACGGGCCGCGCGGGCCGTGGAACCGTTCCCATGAGGGGAGTCTGCCCGTACAATGAACACGTGCCCCAAGATGCCCAAGCGGCGCGGCTGCGTGCCGCCTTCGACGACGACCGTGACGCCGACACCTTCCTGCTGCGGCTGGAACGCTACGGCCCCGACCTGCTCGGCAGCCTGCAGGCCGTGTACGGCGACGCTGCGGACGAACTGTACAGGCGCCTGACGGAAGCGCTCGTGCTGGCCTTCCACGAACGGCCCGCCGACCTGAAACGCCTGGACGAGGCGCGCCTCCTGCGGCCCGACTGGCTGCAGCAGGAGCGCACGCTGGGATACGTGGCGTACACGGAACGGTTCGCGGGCACCCTGAAGGGCGTGCGGGCGCACCTGCCGTACCTGCAGGACCTCGGCGTGACGTACCTGCACCTCATGCCGCTGCTGCAGCCGCGAGACGGCGAGAACGACGGTGGGTACGCCGTGCAGGACTACCGCGCGGTGCGCGCCGACCTGGGCAGCATGCAGGACCTGTCGGACCTCGCGCGGGACCTGCGCGGCGCGGGCATGAGCCTGTGCCTGGACCTCGTGCTGAACCACGTGGCGCGCGAGCACGTCTGGGCGCAGCGGGCGCGGGCCGGGGACGCCACGTACCAGGCGTACTTCCACATGTTCCCGGACCGTGAGCTGCCGGACGCGTACGAGCGGACCCTGCCGGAGGTGTTCCCGGAATTCGCGCCCGGCAACTTCACGTGGGACGACGCGTCCGGCACGTGGGTCTGGACGACCTTCAACACGTACCAGTGGGACCTGGACTGGAGCAACCCGGCCGTGTTCCTGGAGTTCGTGGAGATCCTGACGTACCTCGCGAACCGGGGCGTGGAGATCTTCCGGCTGGACGCCATCGCGTTCATCTGGAAGCGGCTGGGGACCGACAGTCAGAACCAGCCGGAAGTGCACTTCATCACGCGGGCGCTGCGGGCCGCGCTGCGCGTCGCGGCGCCCGCCGTGGCCTTCAAGGCCGAGGCGATCGTGGCGCCCGCCGACCTGATCTCGTACCTGGGGCGGGGCGAGCATCACGGGAAGCTGTCGGACCTCGCGTACCACAACAGCCTGATGGTGCAACTGTGGAGCAGCCTCGCGAGCCGCGACGTGCGCCTCTTCGAGACGGCCCTCCTGAACTTCCCGCCGAAACCCACCACTGCCACGTGGGGCATGTACGTCCGCTGTCACGACGACATCGGGTGGGCCATCTCGGACACGGACGCGGCGCAGGCGGGCGTGTCCGGCGACGCGCACCGCCGCTTCCTGAGCGACTTCTACGCCGGGGAGTTTCCCGGCACGTTCGCGTCGGGGCTGGTGTTTCAGCACAACCCGCGCACCGGGGACCGCCGCATCAGCGGGACGGCCGCGAGCCTCGCGGGCCTGGAGCGCGCGCTCGCGCTGGGCGACGACGCGCAGGAGACGCTGGCGCTGGAGCGCCTGCTGACGCTGCAGGCCGTCACGCTGGCGTTCGGGGGCGTGCCGCTGCTGTACATGGGGGACGAACTCGCGCTCCTGAACGACTACAGCTTCGAGGGCAACCCCGAGCACGCGCTCGACAACCGCTGGGTGCACCGCCCGCAGATGGACTGGACGCGCGCCGAGCGGCGCAGTGATCCGGGTACGCCGGAGGGCCGCATGTACGCGGGCCTGCAGGCGCTCATCCGGGCACGGCAGCGGCTCCCGCACCTGCACGCGAGCGTGGAGTCCGAGGTGTTCCGCAGCCCGAACCCGGCCGTGCTGTTCCTGGCGCGCCGCCACCCGCTCGGGACGCTACTCGCCCTGTACAACTTCAGCGACGAGGCGCAGTCCTTCCCGGCCGCCGCGCTCACCCCGCACTTCGCGCGCGCGCGCGACGAGATCACCGGGGCGCCCGTGGACCTGGGGCGGGACGTGACGCTCGCGCCGTACGGTCGCCTGTGGCTGGTGGCAGCCGCAGACTGACGGCGCGGCAGGTCCTGTCCGGCCGCACCTTCACGCCGCGTTGAGGGGTGGACGCTGGCGGGCCGGGGCGTCCTACACTGAAGGCATGACCGGTCCCAGGAAGTCCCGAGTCTCCCCTCCCCGCCTGAACACCGAGGCGCTGCTGCGGCTGGCGAGCGGCGTGGCGGAGCGCCTGTCGCGCCTCTCGCGGGACCGGAGGTGCGGCGTGAGGCGGTGAACGCCTCGCAGGCGGTGGCGCGGCTGCTGCGGGCCATCCGTCAGTCGCAGCGCGGCGCAGAATAGGTGGCGTGACTCCCGAAGCGTCCGCCCCGATCACCGCCGTCCCGTCCGACACCGCCGCGCTGGACCTGCCGGGCCGGAAGCTGAGGCACATCGAGGCGTGCCTGCTGCCCGAGTCGCAGTACCAGGGCGTCACGACGGGCCTGGAGGGCGTGCCGTGGCCGTACCGGGCGCTGCCGGAACGCGACCTGAACGCGGTGGACCTGCGCGTGTCGTTCCTGGGGCGGGCCCTGTCGGCGCCCGTAATGATCGGCGCGATGACGGGCGGCGCGGAGCGGGCGGCCGTCATCAACCGGAATCTCGCGGTGGCGGCGCAGCGGCTGGGGCTGGGCATGATGCTCGGCAGTCAGCGCGTCATGCTGGAGCGCCCCGAGGCCCGCGCGAGCTTTCAGGTGCGGGACGTCGCGCCGGACATCCTGCTGATCGGCAACCTGGGCGCGGCGCAGCTGCTCAAGGGGTACGGGGCGGCGCAGCTGGACGAGGCGGCGCGGCTGGTGGGCGCGGACGCGCTCGCCATTCACGTGAATCCGCTGCAGGAGGCGATGCAGTCGGGCGGCGACACGGACTGGCGCGGGGTGCTCGCGCGCCTGCAGGAGGTCGTGCCGCAGGCGCGCGTGCCGCTGATGCTGAAGGAGGTGGGGCACGGGCTGGGCGCGGACGTGGCGCGCGCCGTGCGCGGCATGGGCTTCGCGGCCATCGACGTGGCGGGCGCGGGCGGCACGAGCTGGGCGCGGGTGGAGCAGCTGGCCGAGCGGGGCGTGGTGAGCAGCCCCGACCTGTGCGAGCTGGGCCTGCCGACGGCGACGGCGCTGCGGGAAGTGCGGGGCGTGCTGCCGGACGTGCCGCTCGTCGCGTCGGGCGGCATCCGGACGGGCCTGGACGCCGCGCGCGCCCTGCGGCTCGGGGCGGACGTGGTGGCGGTGGCGCGCCCGCTGCTCGCCCCGGCGCTGGAGAGCGCGGACGCGGCAGAGGCGTGGCTGAGGAACTTCGTGTGGGAGCTGCGGGTCGCGCTGTTCGTGGGCGGGTTCGGGGACGTGCGGTCCGTGCAGACGGGCCTGCCGCTGGCCTGAACGGGTCGCCGGGCATAAAGCGCCGGAGCTGAGATGCCGAATCTCATGTGACGGGGTTCAGGTGCCGGAGCTTACGTGACGGGGCCGCCGTGCCGGGCGAGGGCGCGCAGGTGGAACTGCAGCGCGCCCACCCACTCGGACGGGTCCTCCACGCCGGGCAGGATGCCGTCCAGGTACCCGAGCGCCCGGTACGCCTCTCCGGCCAGGACGGCGTCCCGCAGGAGGGCGCGCAGGTCGCCGGGAGGCGCGAGGTCGGTCCACTCGGCCAGGTACGCTTCGCCCGCAGCGTCCGCGTGATCGGCCGGGACGAGGTACGCGGGGTTCACGTCCAGAAAGGGGTGCGTGACGCTCGCGTCGGACCAGTCGATGACCGTGAACGCCCCGCCCCGCGTGAGGACGTTGCCGTCGTGCAGGTCGCCGTGCCCCAGCGCGGGCGGGACGGGTGAGCGCTCCAGGCGGACCAGGGCGCCCTCCACGAGGGGCAGCGCGGCGCGCAGCCGTTCGGCGTCCTCGGCGCTCAGGCCGCCCGGCTGGCCTGAGCGCCACAGCGTCTCGTCGTGCAGGCGGTGCAGGCGCGACCGCAGGTGGGCGGGGCCATGGTCCGGTACGCCCAGGGCGCGCAGGTCCGGCAGGTGCGGGAGGCTGTCCCGCTGCACGCGGGCGAGGTGCCGCATGAGTGCCGCGCTGTCCTGCACGCTCCAGGGCGCGGCGGGCGTCCGGGTGTTCCAGCCGGTCGCGCCGGTCGGGAGGGGGTCGCCCGCGTCCTGCAGGAGCAGCGTCCCCAGGACGCGGTTCGCGGCGAGGACGCCCGCCGCGGCGCCCGGTACACGGCGCGACAGGCGGCACGTGACCGGCACCTCCAGCGCGAAGAAGTCCGGCACGGCCTTCAGGTACAGCGGTCCGGTGCGGGTGGGGACGCGCGCGAGGAAACTGATCTGCGTGTGGCGCAGCACCTGCGGTTCGCCGGTGCGGGGGCGGTCCTGCGCGTGCAGTTCCTCGTCCAGCCAGGCGGTCAGTTCAGCGAGGCCGCCGGGGCGCTGCCAGCGGGGCCGGGCGGGCGGTGCGGGCGCCAGTGCGGCCTGCGCCCAAGGCTGCTCGGCGGCGTGCAAGTCGCCGGGCGCGGTCCACGCCCCGGCGCCGGGGTGCGGGGCATGCAGGTTCCACACGGCGTGCCGCTGCCGCACGCCGTCCCGGTCCGGCAGGGCGCGGTGCTCCAGGCGCCGCAGCAGCTCCAGCGGCAGGCCGAGCCTCTCCGTGAACGCGGCGGCGACACCCTGCCCGTCGTGGACGCCGTGCGGCAGGATGACGCGCGGGAGGTGCCCGTCCAGCGTCAGGACGAGCGGCGCGTCCGGGTGCGTCACGACGGCCAGCACCTCGCTGCTCACCGGAGCGGGTTCGCCGGGGCCGGGGTGTGCGGCGCTGGGTTGACCGGGTGCGGGGGTGGTCATGCGGGCAGTGTAGGGGCGGGCGGGGCGGCCCGGCATCGGCCGGATGGCGGAGGGGGCCGGGTCAGGACGCTTCGGCTGGTGGCGCTTCGGGGGGCGGCGTGCCGGGCAGGCCGAGGAAGGTGCGGTAGCGGCCGAGTTCGGCGTTCACGGCGCGGTCCAGCAGCGCGGTGCGGCGCGTGCCGGGCGTGAGCTGCACGTCGCTGTGCAGTGCGCCGTCCCGGAGGGTCAGGTTCGCCCAGCCGACGGCGCGGCCCGACACGAGGAGCGGCAGGGCGTAGTACCCGAAGGTGCGCCTGGCGGGCGGCGTGTACGCCTCGAAGCGGTACGTCCAGCCGTGCAGGTGCTCGAAGCGCCTGCGGTCCCACACGAGCGGGTCGAAGGGCGTGAGCAGGCGGGCCCCGCCAGGCGCGTCGCGGTCCGGCGACTCGTGCGCGGGCCACAGGTACGTGAGGCCGTTCACGCTGGCGCTGGCGAGCCAACCGTCCTGCAGGCGCGTCAGGGCGGCGCGCAGGTCGGCGGCCATGCCGGGCGCGCCGTAGCTGCACAGGCCGAGCAGGTACGTGAGGCTCTGGCGCGGGAGGGGCGCGTACAGGTTCACGATGAGCCGCACGATGCCCTCGGCGCGGGCCTGCGTGTCCAGCGGCGGCTGGGCGTGCGTGCGTGCGGGGCCGTAGACCTTGACGCCCTGCTCGCGGTGCGTGACGCGCAGGTGCCCGGCGTGGTGGAGCGCTTCGAGGGCGCGGGTGGTGGCGCTCGACGCGCCGCCCCAGGCGTTGCCGACGCGGGTGCGGCCCAGCGCTTCGGCGACCCGGCGGGGGTGGGTGGGGCCGTGTTCCCGGACGTGCGCGAGCACGCGTTCACTCAGGCCGGGCGCGTCGTGCTCGATGCGGGCGGGGCGGGCGGCGCGCGGGTGCAGCAGGCGGTGCACTTCGGGCGTGACGAAGCCGTAGTTGGGGAGGCTGTCCTCCTCGATGTCGAGGGTGGCGTAGCGGCGTTCGAGGTCGCCTGCGCGGTACGCGCGGACGCGCTGCATGAGCTGCAGGTCCTGCGCGCGGGCGGGGGCGCGGATGGGATCGGCCTGCAGGAAGCCGAGCCTGTCGAGGGCGGCCTGCAGAGTCTGTTCGCGCCAGAGGGTGCGGGCGGCCGCGTAGGCGCGGAGGGTGGCGGGCGTGGGCGCGGCGGGCGTCATGCTCCCAGCATAAATGAATCGCGGGACGCTGCTCTGACCGAACCCGGCGGGCGGGGGCGGCGCAGCCGGTACAGTGGGGCGGTGCAGAGCTTAGTCAACGCGATCCGGGAACACGGCATCATCCTGCCGGGCGGCATTCTGAAGGTGGACGGCCTGGTGAACCACCAGCTGCTGCCCGCCGTCACCCGGGACATGGGGCAGCAGTTCGCGGCGTACTTCCGTCCGCTGGCCCCCACCAAGATCCTGACCATCGAGGTGAGCGGCATCGCGCCCGCCATCGTGACGGCCATCGAACTGAACGTCCCGATGGTGTACGCCCGCAAGAAGCGCCCCATCACCATGAAGGACCCCGCCTTCCACGCGCAGAGCGTGAGCCGCACCAAGGGCGGCGTGGTGGACCTGTTCGTGTCCGGCGAGTACCTCGGGCCGGGCGACCGGGTGGTCGTGATCGACGACTTCCTCGCGAGCGGCGGGACGCTGCTGGCCCTGAACGGCATGATCGAGCAGAGCGGCGCGACGCTGCTGGGGCTCGGCTGCGTGATCGAGAAGCAGTTCGAGGGGGGCCGCGAGAAGCTCGCGCACCTGGGCGTGCCGATCCACACGCTCGCGAACATCGTCCGCATGAACGAGCAGGAGGGCGTGATCGTCGAGTCGGGCCGCTGATCCCTCGCCCGCCCCGGCGTGCGTGAAGTTTCCTTGGTGCGGCCCTCAGCGCCGGTACGGGCCGCCCTTCTAAGCTGGGGGCATGAGTCAGCCCTTCTCGCCGCAGCAGCAGGTCATCGGTAACATGCTCGACCGCCCGGACCGGGTGCTCGTCGCGAGCTTCAGGCAGTACCTGGACGCGCAGCGGGCCGTGGATTACCTGTCGGACGAGAAGTTCCCGGTGGAGCGCAGCAGCATCGTCGGGGAGGGCCTGAAGATCGTGGAACAGGTCACGGGCCGCCTCGACTGGACGCGCGCCCTGAGTCTCGGCATGAGCCAGGGGGCCTTCACGGGCATCTTCATCGGCCTGATCCTGAACTTCCTGGGCTTCGGCGGCGGGCGAGGGTTCCTGTCCCTGATGATCGACGGCCTGCTGCTCGGCATCATTTTCGGGGCGGTGTGGGGCCTGCTGTCGTACGCGGTGAGCGGCGGGCGGCGCGACTTCACGAGCGTGGGCGGCATGCGCGCCGATCATTACAACGTGATGGTGGACCCCGAGGTGGCCGAGCAGGCCCGCACTCTGCTCGCCCGGATGCCCGCCACGCCGGAGCGCTGACCCCCGCAGCGCCCCTCCCTTCCGCGCGCCAGCCGGGCCGTTCCTTTCACGGGAACGGCCTGCTGCCGTGCGTCCAGCACGGGTGGCCGCTATGCTGGAGTGCACATGACACAAGACAAGCCTGACCAGAGTGCGCCCCGCCTGAATCTGGAACTGCAGGAACTCATCGCCGGCATGGAGCAGCGCCGCGAACGGGTCGAGGGCGGCGGCGGCCCGGAGCGGCAGCAGAAGCAGCGGGCGGGCGGCAAGATGACGGCCCGCGAACGCGTCGCCGCCCTCCTCGATCCCGGCAGCTTCCTGGAGTACGGGACCTTCACGGAGCATCAGGGCGGCGCGCTGATGGGCGGCGTGGACGCGCCCGGCGAGGGCGTCGTGACGGGCAGCGGCACCATCGGCGGACGGCAGGTGTTCGTGTTCAGTCAGGACTTCACGGTGCTGGGCGGCAGTCTCGGCAAGATGAACGCCGCGAAGGTCACGAAGATCATGGACCTCGCGGCCCGCACCGGCTGCCCCGTCATCGGCCTGAACGACTCGGCGGGCGCACGCATTCAGGAGGGCGTGGACAGCCTGTCCGGGTACGGCGAGATCTTCTACCGCAACGCCGTGTACTCGGGCGTCGTTCCGCAGATCTCCGCGATTCTGGGGCCGTGCGCGGGCGGCGCGGTGTACAGTCCCGCCCTGACGGACTTCATCGTGATGAGTCGCGGCAGCAGCTACATGTTCATCACCGGGCCGGAAGTCATCAAGAGCGTCACGCGGGAGGACGTGACCTTCGACCAGCTGGGCGGCGCGGACGTTCACACCCGCCGGAGCGGCGTCGCGCACCTGGAGGCCGACGGGGACGAGGCCGTGCTGGCGCGCGTGCGTGACCTGCTGGCGTTCCTGCCGCAGAACGCGCGCGAGAAGCCGCCCGTGCGCCCCACCAGCGACCCGCGCGACCGGCAGACGCCGCAGCTGCTGGACGTGGTCACGCCCGACCAGCGCCGCCCCTACGACATGCACCACGTCATCACGGCCCTGGTGGACGACGGGCAGTACTTCGAGATCCAGCCGGACTGGGCGAAGAACATCACGGTGGGCTTCGCGCACCTGGGGGGCCGCGTGGTCGGCATCGTCGGCAACAACCCCAAGGCGCTCGCGGGCGTCCTGAACATCGACGCGTCCGACAAGGCCGCGCGCTTCATCCGGACGTGCGACTGCTACAACATCCCGATCCTGACGCTGGTGGACGTGACGGGCTTCCTGCCGGGCGTCGCGCAGGAGCACGCGGGCATCATCCGGCACGGCGCGAAGATGCTGTACGCGTACGCCGAGGCGACCGTCCCCAAGATCACGCTCATCACCCGCAAGAGTTACGGCGGCGCGTACCTCGCCATGAACAGCCGCGACATGGGCGCGGACGTGGTATACGCGTGGCCGACCGCCGCCGTCGCCGTGATGGGCGCGGAGGGCGCCGCGAACATCGTGTACCGGCGCGACATCCAGAACAGCGGCAACCCCGACGCGACGCGCGCCGAGAAGATCCGCGAGTACAAGGAAGCCTTCGACAACCCTTACGTCGCTGCGGGCAAGGGCTACATCGACGACGTGATCCCGATGGAGGACACGCGCCGCCGCCTGATCGCGACCTTCGACATGCTGGAACACAAGCAGGAGCAGCGCCCGTACCGCAAGCACGGCAACGAACCGCTCTGAGGGCAGCCCAGCGCCACTGAACGGTGCGGAGCGGCGCGCCGGGGCGTTCATGTGCCGCATACGTCGGGGTGGGATGATGGCCATGACGCACTGCCCGGCGAGGGACGGTCCCGCCCGTGCAGGCCGTCCCCCCGAGCCATGAAGACGCCCGAAGCCCTGCCGGACCCGCTCCTCCCCTTCCCGCAGGTGGGGCTGGAGGAGGCGGTGCTGGCGGCCGCGACCCTGCACGCGGCCAGGGCGGGACGCACCTTCAGGTCGGCGGACCTGCGGGCCCTGCTGGGCCGGGACCGGGTCGGGGCGCACCTGCGGCGGCTCACGGTGGCCCTGCGGCTGTACGGGCTGCTGGAACGGCGCGGCGGGGACCGCGTGGCCCTGAGCGGGGCAGCGGTGGGGCTGCTCAGCAGCGTGGACGGCGCGGAGTTCCGGGCGCGGCTGCACGGGGCGGCGCGCACGCCGGAGGTGTTCGCGTTCGTGGCGGACCGCTTCGGGACGGTCCCGGCAGCGGACGGTCTGGAGGGGGCGCTGCGGGACGTGATGCCGGACCTGAGGTCGCGGCGGGTGCTGGCGGAGGTGCTGCTCGCCAACGGCCGCCTGCTGGACGAGGAGCGCCGTGAAGGCACGATGCACGCGCGGGTACAGGCACTGCTGGAGAGGCCGGACGGGCCACGCGGGCGGCGGGCGTGGGTGGACGCGCGCCGCTGGCTGAACTCGCTGCCGGGACGCACCGCGACCCTGACGCTGGCGGCGGTGGCGTTTGCGGTGGCCCTGCTGACCGGGGCGATGCTGGGCGGGCCGGGGGGAGGGCTGGAGGCGCGGCAGGTGCCGCCGCCCGTGCCGACCGTGACGGTGGCGGGGCCGACCGTGACGGTGGCCGCGCCGCCGCTCACGCTGGCGGAACAGGTGCGCCGCGCGTTCCTGCTGGCGGACCGCGCCGCCGCGCAGGCGCGTGCCCCGGCCGGAACGGCGACCACGGAGACGCCCGCCGCCGCCCCGGCCGGGCGCGCGGCGACGGGCGGCCCGACCGCCATCGCCAGCAATACGGCGACGCGTGAGCCGGAGCGGCCCGCGCCGGAGCGCCCGGACGTGCAGGTGATCGCCCAGCCCCCCACGGCACCCCAGCCCACCCCACCGCAGCCCACGGCCACACCACCCTCCCAGGCCCCAGGGATCACCGCGACCACCACAGCACAGGCGCAGGTCACGACCGATTCCGGCAGCACGAACCCCAGCAGCGCGGCCCTCCCGGTCTCCCCCGGCCCGCTCGACCGTGGACGCGACCTGACGCGCCTGCTGTTCACGCAGCGCCTCGCCGCGCTCTGGCGGACCTTCGCGCCCGGCGTGAGGGAGGAGTGGGGCAGCCTCGCCGCGTTCCGCGAGTACCGGCAGGGCGGCCTCGCCACCTTCGGGGCCGAGGTGAGCGTGCTGGCCGAGGACGTGCGGCGCAGCGGGAACGTCACGTACTACACGCGCACCGCGACCTTCGAGCGCGGCCCGCGCGGCCCGTGGACCCTGATCTTCGGGCTGGACGACGCCGGGCAGGTCGTGGAATTCAACATCGTCGCGGCGGACGTGCTGCCCTCCCCGCTCGCCCGCCGCTGACGCGCCCCAGGTGACGGTTCGATGAACGCCACGGCCCCGCAGCCGCCCGTGAACTTTGCGACAATCGGCGCATGCTGCGCCCCCTTTCCGCCCGCCCCCTGTCCCTCTCCGTCCTGGCCGCACTGTCGCTGACCGGCACGGCCAGCGTCGGTGCCAGCGGCGGTCCTGCCGCCATGACGCCCGACCAGAGCCGACAGGTGATCGCGCAGTCCGACTACCGCTGCCGGGGCGGCATCCGCGTGCACGTCACGCAGATGCCGGGCACCGCCCGCGTGGACTTCGCGGGCCGCTCCCAGACGCTCGACCTGACGCCCGGCGCGAACGGCGTCTCGTACAGCAACGACCGCTTCACGTGGTTCAGCCGGGGCCGCACGTCGTACATGCGGGACGCGCGGAGCGGAACCCTGGCCCTGACGGACTGCGTCGCCACCGGCCAGTGACGCCCAGGCGCGCGGCACCGTTCCGCAGGCACGGTCCGCACGCCGGTCCCGCCCTACACTGACCGCATGACCGACACCACCTACCGGAAACCGTCCGACGCGGAACTCCGCGAGCGCCTCACGCCCGCCCAGTACCAGGTGACGCAGCACGAGGGCACCGAGCGCGCCTTCACCGGCGAGTACTGGAACACCACCGACGACGGCATCTACGTGGACGTGGTGAGCGGCGAAGCGCTCTTCTCCAGCACCGACAAGTACGACGCGGGCTGCGGCTGGCCCAGCTTCACGCGCCCCATCCGCCGCGCGTCCCTGACCGAGAACACCGACCACAAGATCGGGTACGCGCGCACCGAGGTCCGCTCCCCGCTCGCGGACTCGCACCTGGGGCACGTGTTCCCCGACGGTCCCCAGGCGGAGGGCGGCCTGCGGTACTGCATCAACTCTGCTGCGCTGCGTTTCGTGCCGCTGGCCCGCATGGCGGACGAGGGGTACGGCGAGTATCTCGACCTCTTCCCCGCCCGCTGAACCCGGACGCGGGCGGGCCGGGAGCACGCCTCGCCGACCCGCCCGCCACACGTGAACGCCCCCGCCTGGAGTCTCCGGGTGGGGGCGCGGCTGTCCTGCGGCGGCTGCGGTTCGGTGCTCGCTCCGCTCGGCTGAACGCCAGGAGTTCAGTTCAGGCTGGTTTACCTGGCGTTCAGGTGGTACAGCTCGATGCCGATAGCGGTGCGGGCCGGGAAGCCCTTCCAGTAGGTGTCGTCGGCCTTGGGGGTCCCGTCGGGGTTGCGGCTGTACCTGCCGTCCTGCGCGATGGGCGTGGGGACGTTCAGGTACGCGGCGGCGGCCATGTCGCCCTTGAGGCGGTAGTTCAGGAAGGCGGTCACGAAGTGCTCGTTGAGGTTGTTGAGGCGCGCGGAGTCCCAGGCGGGTTCGGCGTAGTGGCCGTACTCGTCGGGCAGGCCGAGGCTGGCGGCGGGCGCGGGGTTGGGGGCGGAGTTGTGGCGGGCGTTCTGGTACACGACCATGTAGCGGTCGGAGTTGACGGCGTTCTCGAAGAGGGATTTCACGCCGCCCACGTAGCCGGCCACGTCGTCGTGATCGCCGACGAGGAACAGGGTGGGGACCCTGATGCCGCTGAGGCCCGAGGCGTCCCAGAAGCCGAACTGCGCGGCGTTGTTCACGCCGATGGCTTTCACGGCGTAGTCGCCGCCCCAGGGGGCGAAGGCGACGACGGCCTTGAGGCGCGGGTCGACGGTGAAAGCGCCTGCCTGCCGTGCCGCGAGGGCGCCGCCGGGCACGAAGAATCCGACCTGCTGCGCGTACGCGGCGCCCGCGAAGTTCAGGGCGCCGTAGCCGCCCATGCTGTAGCCGAGGAGGGCGGTGTTGCCCGCGTCCACGAGGTTGTTCAGGAAGCTGCTGCCGGTGGTGGAGAGCGCGGCGACGCTGTCGAGGACCGCCTGGTCGTCCTGCGCGCGGTTGAGGAGGGTGCTGGCGAAGGCGGCCTTGTCGGCGTGGGTGCTGTCGGTGTGGTCGATGGACGCGACGACGTAGCCCTTGCTGGCGAGGTTCTCGGCGAGGTAGCTCATCAGGTAGCGGCTGCCGGGGTAGCCGTGCGAGAAGATCACGAGCGGGTAGCGGCCGCCTTTGGTGTCGGGGGCGGCGTCGCGCGTGGCGCGGCCGGGGAAGGTGAAGGGCACGACGGGGCGTTTGGCGTCGCCGGGGCCGCTGCCGAGCGCGTCGGTGTAGGTGGTGCTCTGAACCTGTCCGGCAGCGAGGGTGGCGGGGTACCAGATTTCGACGGTGAGGGGCCGGTCGTAGCGCGGCAGGGGGTTGGGGGCGGGGGTGGTGGCGGCGGCGCGGGCGATGTCGGGCACGTCCTTGCGGGTGAGGCTGATGGTGCGTACACCGACGGCGTGCGGGCCGCGCGCGCTGAGCTGGGGGGCGTCGGGGCGGGCGTCGCCGGGGGCGGCGAGCGGTGCGGGCGGGGTCTGCGCGGGGGCCATCTGCGCCAGTGTAACGCCGTTCCCGGCGGTGAGGAGGGCGCTGAGGGCGAGCAGCGCGGCGCGCAGGGGGGACAGTCGGGGGGTGAGCGTCATGGGTGTTCCTCCGGGGTGTGGGATGTGTGGGTGCAGCGGAATGCAGCGTGCAGGGCGCGCATCATGGCCCGGTCAGGCGTGCGGCGGGCGTCCGGGGCAGGGGCCGCCGGACAGGATCGTGAACTGTTGTTCAGGGGCAGGATACACCTGTGCAGCACAGGAAAACACGCAGTTGTGGCCCTGGCGCGCATGCCGGGGCCACAACTGCAGAGAATGAAGAAATGATGAACGCCGGATGGGCGTCAGGGACGGGTGGGGTCCTGCGCGCTCGCCTGACCGCCCCCGTCGCCGTCCGCGTGCACCTGCGCGCTCGCCGCGGCCCGCTCCGAACGGGCCTGCGTGATGCGGTCCGCGAGCGCCATCGCCTCGTCGGCACTGACGGTCAGGGTGTCGTCCGTCGGGAGGCGGCTGTCCACGTCCAGCCGCGTGAAGCGCGTCCCGGTGTCCGGCAGGTTCTCCACGCGCAGCCCCCAGTTCGGGGCCTGCGGGGGGTACAGCAGGTCCAGGCTGGTGTCGCCCTCCTCCAGCCGCAGCAGCGACTGCAGCTGCGCGGCCGCGTCGTCCGTCAGGAAGGTCTTGAAGAACTCGTGCTGCAGTTCCGGGTCGCCCGCGTGTTCCAGCGCGCGCAGCTGCAGGACCGGCTCGCCCTGCGCGGGCACCAGGGCACTCGGGTCGGGGGCGGCCGTCACGTCGAGCGTCAGGGCGGAGCGGGCGTCGTCAACCTGGTTGTGCGTGCTGAGGTCCATGCCCCAGCGTAGGCGCGCCCCACCACGCGCCGGGTGAGGGGGCGTTCAGGGGAGGTTAGGGCGGACAGGTCCGGCGGGCGTCACCCCGCTTTCAGCGGGATTCCATCGGCGTCCGGATCAGGGGTGCGGGGCGAGGTGTTCGAGCGCATGCCGGGCGCGGGGGAGCTTCACGTCCCGCTGCCCCTCGAAGGCGTACGGTTCGTTCATCAGGAACCAGTACAGGTCGTGCAGGCACGTGTGCGCCAGGTACGCCCGGAAACGCAGCAGCGTGTCCGGCGCGCGGTCCGGCAGCATCCCGAGGGCCGCGTCGAGGCTCTGCTGGCGCGGCAGCATGTCGAGCGTGCCGGTCTTGAGGAGCGCGATGTCGCGCAGCGGGTCGTCGAACCCGGCGCGCGTCCAGTCGATCACGAGCACCTCTCCGCCCTCGCTGACGAGGATGTTGTCCTGCCACAGGTCCAGGTGACAGAACGACGCGGGCACGTCGAGCGCGCCGTGCTCCAGCGGCCCCTCGACCGCCTCGAACAGGTCCTCCAGCGGGTACGGTGCGAGCGCACTCCGGAAGCGTTTCAGGCGCTCACGCAGCTTCAGCAGGTCCACCCGCCCGGACCGGATGGCGTGCAGCCGCGTGAGCGCGTCCCGCAGCTGCGGCAGGGCGGGCAGCACGTCCGCCTCGCGCAGCGGGTGGCCCGGGAAGTGCCGCATGACGAGCACTTCCACGCCGTCCGCCTCCAGCGCGTCCGCCACGCGGTCTCCCATTCCGGCGCGGCGCATGTTGTCGGCCTCCAGCAGGTGCTCGCCGCGCCTGCGGCGGTACACCTTCAGGACGAGGTCACCGGCGCGGTACACGCGGCTCTGCATGCCCGCGTCGGCCGGCACGAGCGGCCCGTAGCGGGCTTCCAGGGTCGGAAACAGCGGGAGTTGGGGGTGGTCGGGGCCGTCCGGCACGGCGCCCATCATAGCCTGCCCCGCGCGGGCGGGAGGAACGCGCACACCGTTACTCGAGCCGCAGGGTGACGCTGCCGCCCGCCGCCTGCGAGAGCAGTTGCCGCACGGGGTCGTGGCCGTGCTTGAGGACGTACGTCAGGAAGTTCATCTCGCGTTCCTGCGGCGTCCCGGCGGGCAGCAGGTGCAGTTTCAGGCGGGACAGCTGGCGGGTCCGGTCGTTCTCGGCGCGGGCGAGGGCGCGCACCGACAGGTCCTGCAGCCGCGCGACGCTGAGCAGCGTGCGCGTGGACGTGCGGGCCGCCGCGCCCTCCAGCGTCGGGTCGAGCGCGCCGAGGTCCGCGGCGAGCCGCGCGAACAGGTCGCGCAGTTCCGTGAGGCGTTCGGCACTCGCGGCGCCCGCCCCGCGTTCACGGGCGAGCGCCTCGCCGAGCGCGCGTTCCGGGTCCGCCTGGAACGCGGCGGCCGTCACGCCGAACCGGCCGAGCAGGCGGTCCACGTTGCTCTCCAGCCACGTGACGCTCAGGCGCGGCCACAGCAGCGGCTGCTGCAGGCCGTGCAGGGCGTACACCTCGCGCAGCTGCGCGCCGTACGCGATCTCGCCCGGCCCGACCACGAAGGCCAGGGTGGGGAGCAGCGCGTCCTGAATGGCGGGCCGCAGTCCGGCGGCGGGCGTCAGGCAGTCCGGGTGCGCGTCCAGCAGCGCGTCCAGTTCGGCGCGCGTGACGCTCCTGCCGTCCGCGTCGAAGGTGCGGCCCGCGAATCGCAGCAGCACGCGCTGCCCGCCGTCCTCTTCCAGGAAGAGGTTCGTGGCGCCCGGCGCGCGGCGCAGCTGCGGCGTGAAACCGCGCGCCTCCAGCGCCGCCGCCGCCACCTCGATGCGGCGCGACGACTCCAGCGGGTCCGTCAGTTCGCGGCGCAGGGCGGGCGCCATGAGGCGCGCGAGGTCCGGGAACAGCGGGTCCAGCACGATCAGGCCGTCCGGGCGCGCGGCGGTCGGGCCGAGCAGGCGGTGCAGCAGGCGCGCGAACACGTCCGCGTACGAGTGGCCCTGCATGGCCCAGTCGAGCAGGGCGCGCACGGCGTCCCGGCGTTCGGCGGGCGTGTCGAACTGCGCGAGCAGGTCGTGCACCTGCCGCGTGTACCCGGGCGTCCAGGGGATGCGGCCCACGGGGACGCCCTGCGGCAGGTCGAGGTGCAGGCGGTGCAGCACCTCCGAGTAGTCGAGGAGCGTGGTGCCCGCCACCTCGTCGGCGTCGTGGTCCTGGCTCGCCACCCAGTACACGCCCAGCACGGGCGCGTCGTCGCGGTCCAGTTCGCGTGCGAGCAGGGCGGCGCTCGCGCCCTTGTGGACGCTGTACGCCGGGCCGCCCAGCACGCCCGCCTGCTGGCCCGTCACCACGACCGCCGAGTTCGGGACGAGCAGGCGCTCCAGCTGCACTTCGAGCGGCCTGTCCAGCGTGCCGAGCGCCGCGTGGTACGCGCGCAGGGCCGCCACGAGCGCCGCGCGGTCCACGTCGGGCCGGAAGGTGGCACGCTCCGCGAGGCCCGGCAGGTCGGCGGGCGACAGGCGGAAGAATTCAGGCAGGTCGCCGTCCGCGTAGGCGCGGGCGACGCTGCGCGTCTCGGTCGGCCGGGTCGGCACGGTCCGACTCACGCGCCGAGCGGCTGGCGCGCCGCGTCCTGAAGGCCGGACAGGTCCGTGACCACGATGCGCCGGTACCCGAGGTCCAGCAGGCCCCGCCCCCGGAAATCCCCGAGGAGCTTCGTGATGGTTTCGCGGGTGGACCCCACCACGTACGCGAGGTCCTGATGCGAGATGCGTCCCCGCAGCGCCACCGGGCCGTTCTCGGCCGCCTGCCCGCCCGGACTGCTCTCGTGCGCCAGCTGCAGCAGCGCCAGCGCGAGCCGCTGCGAGACTTCCAGGAACACCAGCTGCGAGAGGCGCTCCTGCAGGCTGCGCGTCTGGCGCGCCACCTGCGCCGTCAGCGCGACCGCCATGTCGGGATGCTGCCGGATGAGCTGCCGCAGGTTGTCGCCGCCCAGCACGAGCGCCTCGACGTCGTCCATCGCCTCGGCGTACAGGCCGTACGTGCCGCCGGGCGTGAGGGTCGCCATGCCGAGCACCTCGCCCTGCCCGTGCACGCTGACCGTCACCTCGCGCGCGCCCGTCCCCAGGCGGTACAGGCGGACGTGGCCGGACGTGATGGCGAACGCCGCCTCCGCGACGTCGTCACTGTGATGAAGCAGGCTGCCGCGACTCCAGTTCAGGGTCCGGGTCGAGCTGAGGACGGCAGCCCTCGCCTCGGCAGTCAGGGCAAGAAGGAAACTGGGCAGCATACCCGCACAGTATCAGCAGGGAAGCCGTGCGCCAAAGGCAAGGGAACGCACGATTGACGCGTGCAGGCGCGCCGCGCCCGCTGGCAGCGGAAAGTGCGGCGTGCTACACTCCGCGCTGTTATGGCCGCGCCCAGCACCACCGCCCACCCCGGCCGCCCCGCCCGCCTCGACCTGCTCGGCCACCCGCTCGACCCCGTCAGTCTGGACGCGGCCCTCGACCTGCTCGGCACGTGGATCCAGGGACCGCGCGCGCCACACACCGTCGTGACGCTCAACCCGGAATTCATCATGCAGTGCCGCGACGGCTCGGACCTCGCCGCGCGCTTCACGGCCGCGATCCGGGCCGCGGACCTCGTCACGGCGGACGGCGTGGGCATCGTGTGGGCCGCGAAGGAACTGCTGCACGCGGACGTGCCCCGCGCGCCCGGCTTCGACCTGAGCGCGGGCCTGATGCAGCGCCACGGGCCGAACCTGCGCGTGTTCTTCCTCGGCGCGAAACCCGGCGTGGCCGAGATAGCCGCTCAGAACGCCCGCGAGAAGTACGGCGTCGTGGTGGCGGGCGTCCACCACGGGTACTTCGACGCGTCGGACGACGTGCGCGTCGCGGAACTCGTGCGCGACAGCGGCGCGGACCTGCTCCTCACCGCGATGGGCGCCGCGCGGCAGGAGATCTTCAACGAGTACTGGCGCGAGGTGCTGAACGTGCCCGTCATGATGGGCGTCGGCGGCGTGCTGGACGTCCTGGCGGGCACCGCCACCCTCGCACCCGCCTGGACGCGCCGCCTGGGCGTCGAGTGGATCTGGCGCGTCGCGGGCGACCGCAAACGCTGGGGCCGCGCGCCCGCCCTCGCCCGCTTCGTCGGCGTGGTCCGGCAGGCGAAACGCCGCGCGGCACGCTCCACCTGAAGCGCCCCAGGACCGCCCGCAGGACCACCCGAATCCGTCCATCCAGACCAAGGCTCAGGCAGGGTCCAGCTCGATCCAGTAGCGCCGTCCCGGTTCGCCGTGCGGGTTCGTGACGTGGCATTCCAGCACGCCGCCCGCCGCTTCGATGATGCGGGCCGAGGCGGCGTTCGCGTCGTCGCACTGCAGCAGCACGCGCGTCAGGCCGAGCGTGCGGGCGTGCGGCAGGACGGCCGCGAGGAGCCGGTGCCCGTACCCCTGGCCACGCCGGGAGGGCCGCACCTCGTACCCCACGTGGCCGCCCCATGCGTCCAGGGCGGGCGTCAGGTGGTGGCGCAGGCTGACGCGGCCCACGTACTCGCCGTCCACGACGCCCCAGTACACGCTTTCCGGCACGCGGCCCTCCGGCACGTGCGTTCCGCGCTCCGCGAGCCGCCGCACGTATTCCGGCAGCAGGTCCGGGTGCAGTTCCAGGTGCTCGCCCGCCGCGTGGGACTCGGCGAGGGCCGCGCGGTACGTGACGAGCAGGTCCTGCGAGGGCGTGACGAGCGTGAGGGCGGACGGCATATCGGTCGGCGTCATGTCAGATCTCCCAGTCGGACGTGATCGTGCGGCCGCGCAGGCGGGCGGCCAGTTCGGCCTTGACGGCGAGCGTCTTCTCCAGCCGCGCCCGCAGGGCCGGGACGGGCTGCCCGTCGTCCTGCCAGTCGCGGCCCGACGCGTACACCTGGTACGGGTTGAGCACGCACTTGAAGTCCAGCATCAGCGACGTCTGCAGGCTGGCGGCCGCCATGTAGCTGTGCGGCAGTCCGCCGGAGCACACGAAGGTCACGAGCTGATCGAACCACGCCGCGCGTCTGCCCTCCCCGGTCGAGCCGGTCGCCTCGATGACGTTTTTGAGGGCGCTGCCGAGCGACCAGTTGTAGACGGGCGCGGCGAGGACCACGCCGTCCGCGTCCTGCACGGCGCGGTGCAGCGTGGCGTGGTGTGGGCTGTCGTACACGGCGTGATGGTCGAAGGGCGGGAGGGGCGTGTCGCGCAGGTCGATCAATTGGACGTGGTGCCCGGCCCCGGCGAGCACGTCACGGCTCAGGTGCGCGAGGACGCGGCTGCGGCTGTTCGGGTCGAGGCTGCACGACAGGACCGTGAAGCGCAGCGGGGCGGCGGGCGTCACTTCTGCGGGCTTCACTTCTTCCAGCGTGCGCCGTCCCGGGTGTCCTCGATGGTCAGGCCGACGGCGGCCAGCCGGTCACGGAGGGCGTCCGACTCGGCGTACTGCTTGTTCAGGCGGTAGTTCTGCCGGGCCTGCAGCACGAGTTCCAGCAGGGTATCGAGCATCTGCGCGTCGTCCTGCGTGTCGCTCTGGCCCTCCATGAACAGGCCGAGCACGTCGCCGCCCAGTTCGCGGTACGCGTCGTGCGCGGCCTGCAGTCCGGCACGGCCGATCCCTGCGGCGAGGGCGGCGTTCACGTCACGCGTCAGGCCGAACAGCGCGGCGACCGCTTCGGGCGTGTTGAAGTCGTCGCGCATGGCCGCCTCGAACGCGTCCCGGTGCGCGCCGATCCGCGTGACGAGGGCCGAGTCGTCGTGCTCGGCGGCGCTTGCCAGGCGGCGCTCGACCTCGCCTTTCGCTTCGGTGAGGCGCCTGTAGCCGTTCTGGGCGCTGACGAAGGCGTCGTCGTTGAATTCGGTGATGCTGCGGTAGTGGCTGGACACGAGCAGGAAGCGCACCGTCATCGGGTCGAGGCGCCTGTAGAGGTCCTGCAGGGTCGTGAAGTTGCCTTTGCTCTTGCTCATCTTCTCGCCGCCGATGGTGAGCATGTTGTTGTGCATCCAGTAGCGCGCGAAGGGGTGTCCGGCCGCTTCGCTCTGCGCGATCTCGGCCTCGTGGTGCGGGAACTGCAGGTCCAGGCCGCCGCCGTGAATGTCGAAGCCCTCCCCGAGGTACTTGAGGCTCATGGCGCTGCACTCGATGTGCCAGCCGGGGAAGCCCTCGCCCCACGGGGAGTCCCAGCGCATGATGTGGCCGGGTTCGGCGTTCTTCCAGAGGGCGAAGTCGCGCGGGTCGCGTTTCTCGGTGCGGACTTCCTCGCGGGTGCCTTCCTCCTGGTCGTCGAGTTTGCGGCCGGACAGCACGCCGTAGTTCGGCCAGCTGCGCACGTCGAAGTACACGCTGCCGTGCGATTCGTAGGCGTGGCCGCGCGCGATGAGTTCCTGCACGAGCGCGATCTGCTCGCCGATGTGGCCGGTCGCGCGCGGCTGGATGCTGGGCCGCAGGACGTTCAGGCGGCCCATGTCGTCCATGAAGCTCCAGAAGTACTTCTCGGCGACTTCCATGGGCTGCAGCTGTTCCAGGCGGGCGCGGGCGAGCATCTTGTCCTCGCCGTCGTCGCTGTCGTTCTGGAGGTGGCCGACGTCGGTGATGTTGCTGACGTAGCGCACCGCGTACCCGAGGTGCATGAAGTACCGGCGGATGACGTCGAAGGCGACTTCCTTCTTGGCGTGGCCGACGTGCGCGTCGCTGTACACGGTGGGTCCGCACAGGTACATGCCGATGCGGCCGGGCGAGGTCGCCTCGAACTTCACTTTGCGGCGTTGCAGGGTGTCGTACAGGTACACGTCGGGGAAGGTGGGGGCCTGGGTCATGGGGTCTCCTAATGGGGGTCGTGCGGGGGCCGGGCGGGCCGGAAGCATAAAAAAGGCCGCGCTCCCGGTATGGGCGAGCGCGGCGGCAGAGCGTCCTCTGCTACCGCTTGGGGGGGCAACAGGTGAGGCGGGTCATGGACGGAGTATACGGCATCGGGGCGCGGCGGTACGGGTTCCCGGTCATGGGGGCGGGGTGTCGTCCGGGTGGCGTGGGGGGGGGCTACCGTGCGTCCGGGCGTGCGGGGGCGCTGCGCTACTCTGCCGGTATGACCTTCTCCCCCGTCCGTGCGGTGTTCTGGGATCTCGGTGGCGTGCTGCTCTCCAACGGCTGGGACCGCGACCAGCGGCGGGCAGTCGTGACGCAGTTCGGGCTGGACGCGGACGACTTTCAGGAGCGGCACAAGCTGATCGTGCCGGAACTGGAGATGGGGCGCCTGTCGCTGGACGATTACCTGACGCAGACGGTGTTCTGCCGTCCCGTGCCGTTCGGGCGGGACGCGTTCGTGGCGGCGATGGAGGCGCAGAGCACGCCGGACCCGGAAGCGCTCGCCCTGCTGTCCGAACTGGCGGGACGGCACCGCATGTACGCGCTGAACAACGAGTCGCGCGAACTGAACGCGTACCGCCGCCGGACCTTCCGGCTGGACGGGCCGCTGCTGGCGTTCTTCAGCTCGTGTTACCTGGGGGTCGCGAAACCCAACCCGGCGATCTTCCGGCTGGCGCTCGACATGGCGGGCGTGCAGCCGCACGAGGCCGTGATGATCGACGACCGCCTGCAGAACGCGGAGGCGGCCCGCAGCGTCGGGATGCACGCGGTTCAGTTCACGGGCGCGGCGGCGCTGCGGGTGTCACTGGCGGAGTTGGGCGTGGAACCGTAACGGGCGCCGGGGGCGCAGGAGCCGCGCGGGGACGGTTCGGGGCGGGATTCGCTGTACTTGGTGTAGCATCTACACAATTTGCCTCGCGCGTGCCCCGGTGGGTTAGACTGCCCCATGCAGGGGACGATTCCCTGACCCACACGCAGGACACTACTGTCCAGGCATCACTTCAGGAGGCACCATGAAAGTAGGCATCAACGGATTTGGACGCATCGGGCGACTCGTGTTCCGCATTCTCGTGGAGCGCGGCGTGGACGTCGTGGCCATCAACGACCTGACCGACAACAAGACCCTGGCCACCCTGCTGAAGTACGACTCGACCGCCGGCAAGTTCAACGGCACCGTCGAGTACAACGACGACAGCCTGACCGTGAACGGCAAGGCCATCAAGGCCCTCGCCGAGCGCGACCCCGCCAAGCTCCCCTGGGGTGACCTGGGCGTGGACCTCGTCATCGAATCGACCGGCATCTTCACGGACCGCGACAGCGTCAGCAAGCACCTCGCGGCCGGCGCGAAGAAGGTCATCATCACCGCGCCCGCCAAGAACGAGGACTTCAGCATCGTGCTCGGCGTGAACGAGCAGGACTACGACGCCGCCAAGCACAACATCATCAGCAACGCCAGCTGCACCACCAACAGCCTCGGCGTGCCCATGAAGCTCCTCGACGAAGCCTTCGGCATCGAGAAGGCCATCATGACGACCGTGCACAGCTACACCAACGACCAGCGCGTGCTGGACCTGCCGCACAGCGACCTGCGCCGCGCCCGCGCCGCCGCCATCAACATCATCCCCACCAGCACCGGCGCCGCGAAGGCCGTGTCGCAGGTGTACCCCAAGCTGAAAGGCAAGTTCGACGGCACCTCGCTGCGCGTTCCCACGCCCGTCGGCAGCATCAGCGACGTCGTCGTGGTCCTCAGCCGCGACGTGACGGTCGCCGAAGTGAACGCCGTCTTCAAGCAGGCCGCCGAGGGCAGCCACAAGGGCATCCTCAGCTACACCGAGGACCCCATCGTGCTGCAGGACATCGTGGGCGACACGCACAGCGCCATCATCGACGGCGGCCTCACCATGGCGATGGGCAGCCTGGTCAAGTTCTTCAGCTGGTACGACAACGAGACCGGCTACAGCAGCCGCATCGCCGACCTCGTCCAGTTCGTCGAGCAGAAAGGCTTCTGATCTCCCGCCCGCTGCCCTGAACGGGGCAGCCGGGCCGGGCGAACAGCGCCCAGCACACCCGTTCCGGGGCGGGCCGTGAGCACCGAGCAACAGCGCTCAGGCTCACGGCCCGCCCCGCTCGCGTTCACACCCCACACAGGAGGCCCACCATGCAGACCCTCAAACAACTCGACACCCGGGGCAAACGCGTCCTCGTGCGCGTGGACTACAACGTGCCCCTCAAGGACGGCGTCATTCAGGACGACACGCGCGTCACGGCGAGCCTCGACACCATCCGGCAGCTGCTGTCGGGCGGCGCGAGCGTCGTCCTGATGAGTCACCTCGGCCGCCCGAAGGCCGGACCGGAAGCGAAATTCAGCCTGCAGCCCGTCGCGGCCCGCCTCTCGGAACTGCTCGGCCAGCCGGTGCAGTTCCTGGGCGGCCTGCCCAGCTCGGACGAGACGCGCGCGGCCGTGCAGGCCATGCAGCCCGGCGACGTGGCGCTGCTGGAGAACGTGCGCTTCGAGGCGGGCGAGGAGAAGAACGACGCCACCCTCAGCGCGGCCCTCGCGCAGCTCGGTGACGCGTTCGTGCTGGACGCCTTCGGCAGCGCGCACCGCGCGCACTCGTCCGTGAGCGGCGTCGCGGCGCACCTGCCGCACGCGGGCGGCCTGCTGCTCGAAGCGGAAGTCACGGCGCTCAGCAAGCTGCTGGACGCGCCCGAGCACCCGTACGTCGTCATCATCGGCGGCGCGAAGGTCAGCGACAAGCTCCTCGTGATCGAGAACCTCCTCCCGACCGTGGACCGCATGCTGATCGGCGGCGGCATGGCGTACACCTTCGTCAAGGCGCAGGGCGGACGGATCGGCAAGAGCATCCACGAGGACGACTTCCTGGACAAGGCCCGCGAACTGCTCGGCAGGTACGGCGACAAGATCGTCCTGCCGACCGACACGCTCGCCGGTGACGCGTTCAGCAACGACGCGAACACGCGCGTGGTGCCCACCGCCGACATCCCCGACGACTGGGAAGGCATGGACATCGGGCCGGACAGTCAGGCGGCCTTCACGGCGGCCCTGCAGGGCGCCAAGACCGTCTTCTGGAACGGCCCGATGGGCGTGTTCGAGTTCCAGAAGTTCGCGAGCGGCACGAACGCCATCGCGAAGGCCGTCGCTGACCTCGGCGCGGGCACGTACAGCGTGATCGGCGGCGGGGACAGCGTGAGCGCCATCAACAAGAGCGGTCAGGCGGACCGCGTGTCGCACATCAGCACGGGCGGCGGCGCGAGCCTCGAACTGCTGGAAGGCAAGAAGCTGCCCGGCGTGGAGGCGATGAAATGACCGGCCCATCCACCCTGCTGGCTTTGAACTGGAAGATGAACAAGACGCCGAGCGAAGCGGCCGCATGGGCACGCGAACTGCTCGCTTCGCTGCCCGCCCTGCCCGCCGGTACCGCCCTGGCGATCATGGCTCCGGCCATCGACCTGCCCGCCCTGCAGACGGCCCTGACGGGCAGCAGCGTGCAGTACGGCGCGCAGGACGTGTCCGCGCACGCGTCCGGCGCGTACACCGGCGAGACGAGCACCGCGATGCTGCAGGACGTCGGTGCGCGCTTCGCGGTGGTGGGCCACAGCGAGCGGCGCGAGTACCACGCCGAGAGCAGCGCCGTGGTGGCCGCGAAGACGCGCGCGGCGATGGCAGCGGGCGTCGTGCCGATCGTGTGCGTCGGTGAGGGCCTCGCGGTGCGTGAGCAGGGCGAGCACGTGAACTACACGCTCGACCAGCTGCGCGACAGTCTGGACGGCGTGACGCTCACGGACCCCGCCTCGCTGGTCGTGGCGTACGAGCCGGTCTGGGCGATCGGGACGGGCAAGACCGCCACGGCCTTGGATGCGGAAGAACTGTGCGCCGCGATCCGCACGGCGCTCACGGGCCTGCTGGGCGACGCGGGCGCGCAGGTGCAGGTGCTGTACGGCGGCAGCGTCAAGGGCGGCAACATCGCCGAGATCTGCGGGCAGCCGAACGTGAACGGCGCGCTGGTGGGCGGCGCGGCCCTGGAAGTGCAGAGCGTGCTCGACATGGTGAATGCCCTGGCGTAAGCCGACAGGGACGAAACCCGGCGTGCGGCCCGTCAAGGGGCCGCACGCCGGGTTTTTTGTGTGCCGTCCGTTCACCTGTCGTACAGCCCGGACCTCACGGCCTGCCCGTCCAGCGGCCCGAGCGGGGCGGGAGAAGTGGCGACCTCAGGCGCGGCTGGCCACGCCTGCCCACTTCCATCTTCTCCACACCGTACGTGTTGGCGCTCGCGGCCGGGCGGCGGCTTCGCGTTCCGCCCGGCTGAACGTCGAGCGTTCGGCTCGACACCGGCTCAGAACACCTGAATGAAAATGGCCTTCAGGTATTCGGCTTCGGCGAAGGTGGCGTGGTGGTCCGGCGCGTGGGCCGACGTTTCGAGTTCCACGCTGCCGCGCCCGCTGCGCTGCACCGCTCCGCGCACCGCTGCGTAGAACTCGCGTTCGCTGACGTGTGCCGAGCAGGACGCCGCCACCAGGATGCCGCCCCTGCCGAGCATCTTCAGGGCGTCTTCGGCCAGCGTACCGTAGGCGGAGATGGCGGCGGCGCGTTCGCTTTCGCGGCGGGCCAGTGAGGGCGGGTCGAGCACGATCAGGCCGAAGGTGCCCTGGTCCTGCTGCAGCCATTCGAACACGTCGTCCTGTACCGTCTGGTGGCCGACCTTGCCGAGTTGGGGGTTGAGCGCGAAGTTGTGCTTGGCCCCGGCGAGCGCGTGCTGGCTCAGGTCGAGGCTGACCACCGAGGTCGCCCCGCCACGCGCCGCGTACAGCGAGAAGCCTCCGGTGAAGCTGAAGGCGTTGAGGACGCGCCGTCCCTGCGAGAGGGCTTCGACGCGGCGGCGGTTCTCGCGCTGGTCGAGGAAGAAGCCGGTCTTCTGGCCTTTGACCACGTCGGCCTCGAATTTCAGGCCCGATTCGCTGAAGATGACGATGTCGCCGTCCATGTGGCCCTGGACGACCTGACCGTCGTGCAGGTCGAGTGCTCTGGCGGCATCCTGGATGTTGCGGCTGAGCCGCAGCGTGACGGCGTAGTCGGGGAAGCGTTCCTGCAGCAGGTTCAGCACCATCTGCAGGTGGGGGAACCACGCGGCGGTGTACAGCTTGAGGACCAGCGTCTGGGCGTAGCGGTCGAGGACCAGTCCGGGCCAGCGGTCGCTCTCGCCGTTGATGAGGCGGTAGCCGTCGGTGGTCTCGTCGAACAGGCCGTCGCGCAGGGCGAGCGCCGTGTCGAGGTGGCTGGCCCACCAGGCTTCGTCGATGGTGACGGGCGGGCCGACGTGCAGGGCGCGCAGGCGGAGCGGTGAGGTGGGGTCGTACAGGCCGATGGCGAGAAAACGGTCCTGGCGGTCGAGGACGATGCCGAGTTCACCGGCCGTGCCCGGGCGGTTCTGGCTTTTGACGCTGCTTTCGTAGAGCCAGGGGTGTCCGGCCCTCAGGTGCTGCTGGGCTGCGGGCGTGACTTTGAGGCGCAGCCTCGGGGTGGTGGGGGGCGGAGTCTGGGTCATGGCACACGACTGTACGCCGCGGGGGGGTGGCGTGTCACGTGGCGGGTGGGGACGGCAGGTGAGGAGAGCTAAGGTTTCGGTGAATTCTGCACGTTGCGTGGACGAATGTGTCGTGCCTATAATGCGTGCCGAACAAACACGTGTTCGCTCGACCAGAGGCAGGCAGCATTGGGCTGCCGCGTTCTTCTGTAGCGTCCGAACGGATTTCAATACTGGAAGCGGTTCCATTCCGTCTGGAGTGGTGGCGCCCCAAGGAGCCAACATGAAGAAAGCACTGATGGTCCTCTCCCTCGCCCTGATGGGCAATGCCGGCGCCGCCACCCTCACCGTGTGGACGCACTTCGGCGACGCGGAACTCCCCTGGCTCAAGGCGCAGACCGCCGCGTACACCAAGGCGACCGGCAACGCCGTGAACATCGTCTCCGTGCCCTTCGACCAGATCCCCGACAAGTTCATCCAGTCGGCCCCCAAGGGCCAGGGTCCCGACATCGTCGTGTCCCTCCCGCAGGACCGCCTCGGTCAGCTCGCCGCTGCCGGCGTGATCGAGCCGATGGACAAGTACGTGACGAGCAAGACCGACCTCGACAAGACGGCCCTGAGCGCCATGACGTACAACGGCAAGCTCTTCGGCCTCCCCATGTTCGCCGAAGCGGTCGCCGTCGTGTACAACAAGAAGCTCGTCCCGACCGTTCCCACCACCTGGGACGGCTTCATCAAGGCCGCGCAGGCGAACACCGGCAACGGCAAGTTCGGCTTCCTGGTGGACCTCAGCAACGCCTACATGAACTACGGCGTGTTCAGCGCGTACGGCAGTTACGTCTTCAAGAACACCGGCGGCACCCTCAACCCGAAGGACGTGGGCCTCGCGAACGCGGGCGCCGACAAGGCCGTGTCCCTGCTGAACGACCTGCGCTACAAGTACAACCTGATCCCCGAAGGCGTGGACGGCGGCGTCGCCAAGAGTGCCTTCACGGACGGTCGCCTCGCCATGCTGCTCACCGGTCCCTGGGACATGGGTGACATCAAGAAGGCCGGCATCGACTACGGCATCGCGAACCTCCCCACCCCTCCCGGCGCGACCGGCAAGTGGAGCCCCTTCGTGGGCGTGCAGGGCGTCATGATGAACGCCTACGGCAAGAACAAGGTCGCGTCCGCGCAGCTCGCCAAGGCCCTCGTCAGCAGCGCCGCGCAGATCAGCTTCAACAAGGCGGGCGGCCGCATCCCCGCCAGCCTCAGCGCCCGCGTGAGCCTCAAGTCCGACAAGGTCGTGGTGGGCTTCGGCAAGGCCATCAGCGCCGGGACGCCCATGCCGAACATCCCGCAGATGGGCGCCGTGTGGGGCCCCTGGAGCAACGCCGTCGCGCAGAGCGTCCAGAAGCCCAACGCCAACTACAGCGGCATCCTCGACAGCGCCGTCAAGGAAATCAACAGCAACATCAAGTGACCCGGACGCGGGCGGGACAGTCACGCCAAGACTGACCCGCCCACCCGACCGGAAGGCCGCCGGGCACCCGGACACGGCAGGAGCGAGGGCGGAAGGGGAAGGAGTCCAAGGACCCCTCCCCTTCCGCCCTCGCTCCATTCCAGCCCGGCACGGCCACCCGTTTGGACAGGCCACCTTGTTCCGGGCGGGCGAAGGATTCAGAATGGGGCCGCACCCGGCCTTCGTCACCTCCCGGAACCCAGCCGTTCCAGGAGCCGTTCCTCAGACCCACAGCGTCACCCACGGGGACCACATGCACACAGACTCACCCGAAGCGCAGGGACGGCCGACATGACGGCCGCCGTCCCGCAAGACCGCCGCGCTCAGCGGCTCGTTCCGCCGCAGGGCCCGCTCGGCATTCTCGCCGCGATCGGCATCCTGATCGCCGCGCTGGGCGGCGCAGCCCTCATCGGCTGGCTCGTCAGCGGCCTGATCTCGCAGAGCTACCCGACCGCACCGTCGTACCTGATCCTCATCATCACGGTGCCGCTCATGCTGATCACGCTCCTGATCGCACTGCGGCTCTTCCCGTGGATTCAGAGCTGGTACTACCTCGTCCCGGCACTCGTGTTCCTGGCGGCCTTCACGATCCTGCCGATCGTGCTGACCATCAGCTACGCGTTCACCAACTACTCCGGCGTGAACAGCGGCTACGGCGACACCAGCGTCAAAACGCCCGTCAGCATCAACGCCGACCGCACCACCATCACCTTCAAGTCCCTGCCCGAGGGAGCCAAGGACCTGCCGGGCTTCCTGGGCTGCGCGCAGGCCACCTGCAGCAACGAAACGGTCGTGCTGTACGACGAGGACGCCGCCGTGCCCGTCAACGCCCGCATCACGGGCGTGGACGGCCTGAGCGTACGCCTCGCCATGCCGGTCGCCGACACTTTCAAGGTCACGGACGGCACGCGCCTGAACGCCATCCGGCAGGTGGGCCTCGCGAACTTCCGTGAGATCTTCTCGCGCGCCAGCAACGAACTCGTGCCGGTGTTCGTGTGGACGGTCGTGTTCGCGTTCAGCACTGTCGCCCTGAACGCCGCCGCGGGCCTCATCCTGGGCGTGCTGCTGTACAACAAGCGCCTCAAGGGCCGCAACGTGTACCGCACGCTGCTGTTCCTGCCGTGGGCCATCCCCAGCGTCATCACCATCCAGATGTGGGTGGCGCTCTTCAACCAGCAGTTCGGGGTCGTCAACAAGACGCTCGGCCTGCTCGGCGTGTCGGCCGTCCCGTGGCTCACCGACCCCCTCTGGGCCAAGATCACGATCCTGCTCGTGAACCTGTGGCTCGGCTTCCCGTACATGATGACGGCCACCATCTCGGCCCTCAGCACCATCAGCGACGACCTGTACGAAGCGGCCAGCATCGACGGCGCGAGCCGCTGGCAGCAGATCGTGAACATCACCCTGCCGCTGCTGCGCAACTCCTTCACGCCGATCCTGCTGTCCGGCTTCGCCTTCAACTTCAACAACTTCGGCGTGATCTACCTGCTCACGGCGGGCGGGCCGAGCGTGCCGGGCCGCACCAGCACGGCAGGCGCGACCGACATCCTGCTGTCGTGGGGCTACAACACGGCCTTCGCGTCCAGCGGCGGGCAGAACTACTCCATGGCGAGCGCCATCGCCATGATCGTGTTCTTCCTGACGCTCGGCATCAGCCTGCTGAACTTCAAGGCGGCCGGCGTGTTCGAGGAGGCCCGCAAATGACCACCGACACCCACGACACCACGCAGGTGTACGTCCACCGGGAACCCAGCGCCCTGCGCCGCGCCGTCCCGTGGCTGGTGCTGGCCGCCATCGTGGCGGGCCTCGGGTACCTGGGCTTCGTGCTGTGGCAGAGCATGCAGGGCCGCGCGCCGAGCTTCACCATCTACACCGTCAAGGGCGGCTGGATCCGCTTCCTGCTGTTCCTGCTCGCCGCGTGCGGCGTCCTCGCCCTCACCAGCCTGATCGGGCAGCGGTACGGGCAGCGGCGCACGGGCCGCACCATCAACTACTGGCAGGTGCTCGGCGACCAGCTCACGCACCTGTTCCTGATCCTGGTGGTGCTCGTCGCCGTGTACCCGCTGCTGTACGTGCTGCTGGCCGCCTTCGACCCCAAGAACAGCCTGTTCGCCTTCCCGGACTTCTCGAACCCCAACATCTTCTACAAGACGGGCCTGCTGCCCAAACTCAGCGGCCTGACCTGGGAGAACTTCGGGAAGCTCTTCGACGGCGTCACCATCCCCGGCTGGCAGGTCGCGCTGGCCGTGCTGGTCGGCGCGTCCCTCGGCGCGCTCCTCGTGCTGACCCTCATGGCCCGCGCGCGCGGCAGCGACCAGGGCCTCGAACGCCCCCGCACCATCGCCACGCGCGTCCTCGTGGTCGCCCTGGCGGTCCTCGCGGTGTTCATGACGCCCGCGCAGTTCCAGGGGCAGGGCAACGAGAGCAAGTTCCTGCTGTCCGTCCGCAACACGCTCCTCGTGTCGGGCCTCACGGGCGTCCTCGCCATCCTGCTGTCCACCACCGCCGGGTACGCCATGGCGCGCCTGCGCTTCCCGGGCCGCTTCCAGACGCTGCTGTTCTTCATCTTCGTGCAGATGTTCCCGGTGTTCCTGGCGCTCGTCGCCATCTACGCGCTGCTCTTCAACCTCGGGCTCATCAACAGCTTCACGGGCCTGATCCTCGCGTACTCCGGCGGCGCCATCGCCTTCAACACCTGGATCTACAAAGGCTACGTCGAGAGCCTCCCCGAGAGCCTCGAAGAGGCCGCGATGGTGGACGGCGCGACCCGCTGGACGGCCTTCACGCGCGTCGTGCTGCCCCTGTCCGGCAGCATGCTGGTGTTCATCTTCCTGAACCAGTTCATCGGCACGTACGCCGAATTCATCCTCGCGAACGTCCTGCTGACCGGCGTGGAGAAATGGACGGTGGGCGTCATGCTGCGCTCCTTCACCGCCGGACAGTTCAGCACCAAGTGGGGCGTGTTCGCCGCCGCCGCGACACTCGGCGCCCTGCCGATCATCGCGCTGTTCTACGGCTTCCAGAAGTACTTCACGGGCGGCACCGTCGCCGGCGGCGTGAAGGAATAACCGCACCAGACTGACAGGAAAGACAGGAACGCCGGGACTGAGCTGCAGTCCCGGCGTTCCTGTCCTGCTGGAAACAGTCACCCGTCCGGGGCCGCTTCCCGGTCACGTGCCGGGCAGGTCAGGCGACAGGCCGGTCAGGCGACGGGGCCGATCCGGGTGCGGAGCACGCCCACGCCTTCCACCTCGACCTCCACCGTGTCGCCCGGCTGCACGGGCCCGACCCCTTCGGGCGTGCCGGTGAGGACCACGTCGCCTGGTTCGAGCGTCACGAAGCGCGTCAGGTACACGAGCACGTCCACCACCGGGAAGATCATGCTGCTGGTGCGGCCGTCCTGGCGCGTCTCGCCGTTCACGCGCGTCTGCACGCGCAGGTCGGCGGGGTCGAGGTCCGGGACGAGCCACGGGCCGAGCGGGCAGAAGCGGTCGGCGGCCTTCGCGCGAAACCACTGCAGGTCCGTCTTCTGCCGGTCGCGGGCCGTGAGGTCGTTCGCGCACGTGAAGCCTGCCACGTGCGCGAGCGCGTTCTGCGGCGTGAGGTGCCGGGCGCGCGTGCCGATCACGAGGGCGAGCTCTCCCTCGTAGTGGAAGTTTTCGGTCCAGTCGGGGTACGCGACCGTGCCGTCTGGCTCGGCGAGCGCGTTCGCGCCTTTCAGGAAGATGCCCGGCTCGGTCGGCAGGTCGCCCTTGTCGTTGCCCAGTTCGCGGATGTGGTCCAGGTAGTTGCGCCCGACGCAGACGACCTTGCCGCCCTCGGCCGGTGCGAGCAGCGTCACGTCCGCGAAGGGGACGGTCTCCCCCGTCCGTTCGCCGCGCATGCCTGCCGTGACGTGCACGGTGTCGCCCTCCACTTCGCCCCACACGGTGCGGGTGCCGGTCCTGCCCCTGATGATTCGCATGCGGGCAGTGTAGCGTGCCGCTGCTGCGCACCGGTTCGGGGTGCGTGCCCGCGTCCGGTCAGTCCGTCAGGCGGAGCGGCGCCCCGGTCATACGGTGTTGATCCGATTCCAGGGATGCCGGGAACAGCACCGACATCCCTTCTTGGGCAGAACAGCGCCCTGCAGGACGCTTGCCTGCTTCCACCTCCTCAACACCGGACTTTTTGGCGCCCTTGTCGCTCGGCTGAACTCCAAAAGTTCAGCTCAACACCGGATCACTCGTCCCGGTCGTCCCACAGGGCGTCATCGCGGGCGTCGTCCCACGCTTCGCGCCGCCTGGCTTTCTTGCCCTTCTTGCGGGCCGGGCGGGGTGGGAGGGCCAGCACGTACGGTCCGCCGCCGCACCCTGCCTGCACTTCGCCCAGTCGTTCGGTCGGGTCGTCCCGTTCCGTTCCGGCCGCGTGATAGTGCCGCCCCTCGCAGTAGGGGCACTCGCCGACCGCCCAGAACAGCACGCGCGTGCCGGGCATGGGGAGCAGCTGAACGTACGTTTCGGGCGGAGCGGAGGGCTGGCGGTGCTTCTTGGCCACGCCACAGGCTAGAGCGGACGCGGGGCGCACACCGTGACCGACACCGCCAGGGACCCACCGTGACCGGTACCGCCAGCCGCCCGGATGTGAGGCGCGCCCGCTTCAGGCACGTCGTGTCATACGATTTTGAGCTGAACTTTTAGAGTTCAGCCGAGCGGAGCGAGTACCAAAAAGCACGGTTTGGAGAAGATGGAAGGGATGCCGGTGTCGTTTCCGGCATCCCTGGAATCGGATCAACACCGTGTCAGGCGTGTTCGGGCAGCGCGGCGCGCAGGAAGTCGCGCACGACCGTCAGGAACTCCTGCGGCTGCTCCACGAACGGCATGTGCCCGCTCTGCTCGAACACGTGCAGCTGCGCGCCCGGCACGCCTGCCGCGGTCGCCTCGGACGCCTCCGGCGGACATGTCCGGTCGAATCGGCCCGCCAGGACCAGCGTGGGCGACGTCACGGCCTGCAGGCGGTCCTCCACCTCCAGGCCGCCGTACCCCGCCGCCGAGAACACCCGCAGCACGTCCGGCGCGTACCGGCCCGCGCTGCGCCGCGCGTACTCCTGAATGCGCGCGTCGTTCGGGTCGGCGAAGTGCCACGGCATCTGATCCACCATCAGCTGCTCGAACTGCGCTTCCGTCCGCACGTTCACCTCGTCCGCCCACGACGCCCGCACCACCTCCCGCAGCGACTCCGGCTCGAACGCCTCCAGCCGCGCGGGAATGTCGTCCAGGTACCGGCTCGACGGCACGCCGCAGCACACGATGCTCGCCGCCGCCGCGCCCGGCTCCGTCACCGCGTGCTGCAGCGCCACGAACGACCCGTACGAGTGACCCAGCACCGCGTACCGCGTCGCTCCCAGCGCGCGCGCCACCGCGCTCACGTCGGCCGCCATCTGCGGCAGCGTCCACGTGTCCTGCGGCGCGTCGCGGTCACTCTCGCCCTGCGCGCGCATGTCCAGCAGCACCAGCCGCACCGTGTCGGTGAGCGGGTCGAGGTAGTCGGCGAACTCGTGATGGTCGAGGCCGGGACCGCCGTGCAGCACGATCAGCGGCGGCAGGTGCTCCGGGCCCCGGAGATCCGCGAAGAGACGGGTATCACCGACGTTCAGCAGTTGCGTGGGCATGAAGGGAGTATGCCTGACGGTCCGGCTTCCGTCTGTCGCCTGCACCGGCCCGTAGCCCCTGGCCGGAGTGCGGCGTGCCGTCTTCAGTTCCAGGCGCGCACGACTTTCAGGGTGTGGCCGTCCCCGTCGGCCACGGCGACGAGGGCGCCGTCCAGCGTCACGAGGAAGCGGCCGGTGTCCTGCCAGGCGGGCCGTTTGCCCTGCCGGAGCTTGAGGGCCAGGTCGGGCGTGGCGGGGATGGTGGGGAGGTCGAGGGCGGCGAGGTCATCCAGGCCCGCGGCGCCTTCCAGGTCGGTCAGCTGGACGGCGTCCTGCAGTCCGAAGCGGCCTGCGCGGGTGCGGACCAGTCCGGACAGGTGCGCCGTGGTGCCGAGGGCCGCGCCGATGTCGCGTGCCAGGGAGCGGATGTACGTGCCGCTGCCGACGCGTGCCCAGACGAGCAGCGTGGGGTGGTCGCCGAGGGTGGGCGGGAGGGTGAAGGTCTGCCCTGCGGGGTCCGGGTGCCAGCGTCCGTCCGCGTCCGGCGAGAAGGTGTGCGGGGCGGCGTCCGTCGTGGCGTGCAGGCCGAGCAGGGTCAGTTCGTGCAGCTGGACGGGCCGTGCGGGCAGGTCGATGTGTTCGCCTGCGCGGGCTGCGGCGTAGGCGCGCTGGCCGTTCACCTGGATGGCGCTGTACTGGGGCGGGACCTGCATCTGCGGGCCGAGGAAGGTGTCGAGCGTAGCCTGCACGCCCGGATGGTCGAGGGTGGGGACGGGGCGTTCCTCGCTGACGGGACCTTCGGCGTCGAGGGTGGGGGTGCCCGCGCCGAGGCTGATCCAGGCGAGGTAGTCCTTGGTGTCGTGCTCCATGAACTGCACGAGTTTGGTGCTGTCCTCTGCGCACAGCACGAGGACGCCGGTGGCGAGCGGGTCGAGGGTGCCCGTGTGTCCGACGCGGCGGGTGTGGAGGGCGCGGCGGGCGCGGGCGACCACGTCGTGTGAGGTGAGGCGGAGCGGTTTGTCGGTGACGTACACGGGCATGCTGCCCAGGGTAGCCGATCCTTCCCGGGGCGGGGCGGGTCAGCTGCGGATGATGTCCTGCGCGTGGGCGAGGAGGTCGTCGGTGATCTGGTGGTGCAGCACGAAGCGGACGCGGTCGTGGTCGAGGGCGCTCGCGAGGAGGCCGCGTGCGGCCCAGGCGTTCACGCGGGTCTGCGCGTCGGGGAGGGTCGCGTAGATCATGTTGGTCTGCACGGTTTCGAGGTCCACGTCGTACCCGGCTTCCTTGAGGGTGACGGCGAGTTCGCGGGCGCGGCGGTGGTCTTCCTGGAGGAGGGCGGGACCTTCGCGCAGCGCGATGAGGCCGGCGGCGGCGAGGATGCCTGCCTGGCGCATGCCGCCGCCCATCATCTTGCGGTAGCGGTGCGCGGCGCCGATGAAGTCGCGGCTGCCGAGGAGGACGCTGCCGACGGGCGCGCCGAGGCCCTTGCTGAGGCACAGGCTGACGCTGTGGAAGTGCCGGGCGATGTCGCTCGGCCGGACGCCCTGCGCGGCGGCGGCGTTCATCATGCGGGCCCCGTCGAGGTGCAGCGGCAGGCCTTCCTGCTCGGCGACGTCGCGCACGCCTGCGAGCACTTCGAGCGGGAGGACGGTGCCGCCCGCCTTGTTGTGCGTGTCTTCCAGGGAGATCATGCCGCTCGGTGACTGGTGGATGCTGCGGCGGATGGCGCGGCGCACGTCGTCCGGGTCGGGCACGCCGCGCGGGGCGGGCACGAAGCGCGGGACGACGCCGGAGAAGGTGGCCATCATGCCGAGTTCCCACTCGTAGATGTGGGAGCCTTCCGGGCAGATGACTTCCTGGCCGCGTTGCGTGTGGACGGCGATGGCGACCTGATTGGTCATGGTGCCGGACGGCATGAAGAGGCCCGCCTCGAAGCCGAGGAGGTCGGCCGCTTCCCGCTGCAGTTCGCTGACGGTGGGGTCTTCGGCGTACACGTCGTCCCCGACGACCGCTTCGTGCATGGCGCGGCGCATGCGTTCGGTGGGGGTGGTGACGGTGTCGCTCCTCAGGTCGATGCGGGGGCCGGTCATGCCGGGATGCTAGCGCAGGCCGGGCGGGGTCCGGTGTGGGCGCGGGCGTCTCTGCAGGTCAGTGGGGGTGCGGGGTGGGCGCGGTGAGCGGGAAGGTGTGCACCTCGCGCACCTCGCCGCCCGCCTCGACCGTGAGGCTCAGGGCCGACACCTCGAAGTGCTGCACGGGCGGCACGAGCGGGGCGAGCGTGGCTTCCAGGGTGGGTTGCGCCCACGGGAGCACGCCGAGCGCGAGCGTGAGGTGCGGAATGTACGCCTTCTGGTCGTACGGTTGCGGCGGTGCGGACGGGAGCGCCAGCACGTGGTCGTGCAGGGCCGCCAGGTCCGGCCCAAGGGTGCACTCCAGGAACACGATGCCCGGAAAGTACCGCCAGCCGCTCACGTGCACCTCGAAGGCCGGAACGCCGGACAGCAGGGCGCGCAGGTCGTGCACGAGCGTCTCCTCGGGCACGTCGGCGGGGAAGGGCGCGCGGAGGTTCAGGTGCGGCTCGCCGTACGCGCGGACGTTCAGTCGGGCCTGCAGGGCGCGCAGCCAGCCGTCGAGTTCGGGGCAGGGCCAGGCGACGAGGCCGTACAGCGGCCCGTTCGTCATTCAGCCCACGCGGTAGCGGCACTCGGCCGCCCCGCACGCGATGCGCGTCTCGCGGACGACCGGGACGCCCAGCAGGTCACGGTACAGCCGCAGTTCGGACTCGCACAGCTCTCCGTAGTCGCGCGCGACCTTCAGGGCCGGGCAGTTGCGTTCCTTGAGGTACCACACGCCGTCCTCCTGGCTGATCTCGGCGGCGTACCCGGCCTCCTGGAGTTTCTGGGCGAGGGTGTGGAGGCGTTCGCTGAGCGTGCCGGTGATGGCGGGCGCGAGGCGCGCGTACAGGTCCGCCTGCCGTTCGGACAGGACCTGCATGACGGCCCCCTCACCGAAGAGCTTCTGGACGTGGGCGAGCACGTCGCTGCACAGGCTCGCGTAGGATTTCGGGAAGGTGCTCTCGCCCCGGTCGGACAGGACGTACACGTGCTGCGGGCGACCGCGCCCGCCGGGCTTCTCGGTACGGGCGTCGATCAGGCCCGCTTCCTGCAGGTCGCAGAGGTGCTTGCGTGCGGCGGGGACGCTGATGTCGAGGTCCTGCGCGAGGGCCTGCACGGTCGGCGAGCCGTGCCGTTTGACGAGTTCCAGCAGGCGTGCCTTGGTGCCCTGCAGGGGGGCGCCGAGGGCCTGCGGTGACGCGGGGGGCACGGAGACGGTCACGGCGTCCCTCAGGCCATCGGGAGCGGCTCGAGGGAGCCGGTGAAGGTCTGCACGCTCACGCGGCCCGCGAGGTTGAGGGCGACCTGCGTGAGCGCCCGGGACGCGGGGCTGTCGGGGTGCGCGAGGACCGAGGGGCGGCCCGCGTCGGCGTCCTGCCGGACCTCGGTGTCGAGCGGGATCTCGCCCAGGATGGGGAGGCCCCCGAAGCTCTGCGCGAGCTTCTGCGCGCCGCCCCGCCCGAAGATGTCGTACGTGAGGCCGGTGTCGGGCGCGACGAAGTAACTCATGTTCTCCACGATCCCGAGCACCGGGACGCTCGCCTTGCGGAACATGTCGATGGCGCGGCTCGCGTCGAGGAGCGCCACGTCCTGCGGGGTGGTGACGATCACGGCGCCCGTGAGCTGCACGGACTGCGTCAGGGACAGTTGCACGTCGCCGGTGCCGGGCGGCAGGTCCACGATCAGGTAATCGAGTTCGCCCCACGCGGCGTCCTTCAGGAACTGCCCGATGGCGGAGTGCAGCATCGGTCCGCGCCACACGAGCGCCTGACCGGCAGGCATGAGGTTCCCCATGCTCAGGAAGCGCAGGCCGTGCGCCTCGATGGGCTGCATCTTCTTTTCGGCGTTGGCGGTGATGCGGGCCGTGCCCTGGCCCATCATGTGCGCGATGCTGGGGCCGTACACGTCCGCGTCGAGCAGGCCCACGCGGGCGCCCGTCCCGGCGAGGGCGCAGGCGAGGTTGCTGGCGACGGAGGACTTCCCGACGCCGCCCTTGCCGCTGCCGACCACGATGATGTTCTTGACGCCCGGCAGGGGCGGCGTGGCCTGCGTGCGGACCTGCGCGCCGAACTCGACCTGCACGGACTCCACGCCGGTCACGCCGAGCGCGGCGCGCGTCACGTCGGCCTGGATGGTGGCCTTGAGGGGGCAGGCGGGCGTGGTGAGGTTGACCTTGATGTCGGCGACGCCTCCGCTGACCTCGGCCCGCTCGATCATGCCCAGCGAAACCAGATCACGGTGCAGCTCGGGATCGTTCACCGTGCTCAGGGCGGCCAGCAACTTCTCATGCATGAGCGAGTTTTAGCGCACGGGGACGCGCGGAGCAAGTTAAGGGGTTACAAAGGCGGGCAGCGGAACGTGCCGCACCCCCGCGCCGGGCAGGACGGGAAGCGCGGCGGGAACGGCGGACCTCCCGGCGGGCCGGAGCGGCGACCCGCGCACGGGGCGGCCGGAGTGCAGCCGCACCAGCACGCCGTTTCCAGCACACGGTGGGCGAACCTGCGGGAAGGGGATGCTCTATACTCGGCGGATGAAGGTCATCGGGCCGTACGTCATCTCGGCCACGCCGCTCGGAACCGCTTCCGGCGGGCAGGCAGGCAGCGCGCCCCGGCCACCCGTGGCGACGCTGCAGGCCGTGCCGGGGAGCGTGCCGCTGCACGGTGTGGACCGTCTGACGGGCATGCCGGTGCTGCTGCATCACCTGCCGGAGTACGTGCTGCCGGGCGCTGTGCCGGAGTCGCCGGACCTGCTGCCGGTGACGGAGGTGGACGTGTGGGACGCGCAGCCGTACGCCGTGACGGAACTGCCGATCTCGGCGCTGCTGGCGACGCATCCGGCCACGGCAGCGCCGGGCGTGCTGCGCGCCCTGGCGGCCCTGCACCGGGCGGGCGTCTCGCACGGTGCGGTGCATCCCTCGCAGTTCTGGCAGGTGGGGCGCGACGTGCGTCTGGCCGGGGCGGGCCTGCCGTGGGCGGCGGACGCGACGCCGCAGGGGGACATGCGGGCGCTCGCGGCGGCGCTGGACAGCCTGGGGCCGCGCCCGACCGCCCTGAAGGGCCTGGAGGAACTGACGGCGCCAGAGGCGCTCGCGAGGCTCACGGAGGCGGGCGGTGACACGTCCCGCGCGGGGCAGTCCCGCACCGCGCCGGTGCCTGTCCCCGAGGCTGCGCCGGACCCCGTGGCCCCGGCGCCGCTTCAGGCAGTCTCCCCTCCGGCCCTCCGGACGGAAAGGGCCGGGACACCCGCACCGTCCACTGCCCTGCCCCCGTCTGCCCCACCGCTGCCGCCTGTGCCCGTCCCGTCCGCCGCGCCCGCACCGGAAGATCTGCCGCTGCAGTCCACTCCGGCCGCGAAGCGCGCGGGAAGGGCCGCGAAGCCTCAGGAGCGGCGGCAGGCTCAGGAGCGCCTCGTGCCCACCCCCCGGCACGAGACGCCGCTGCCTGAATCCGCAGCAGACGCCGCCATGACCGCAGCAGTTCGCCCGCCGGAAACGGTCCCCGTGGCGCCCGCCACCGTGATCCCGCCCGTGCCTGACCCCGTGGCGGCGGACGTGACGCCCACCGTGTTCCGCGCGCCGGGGGACGTGATCGTGATCGGCGATCCCCTGCCGGAAGGACCGCCGCAGACGCCCGCGCCCACCACGGCAGGGCAGCGGCAGGGCGCGCCGTCCATCCCGGACCCCATCCGGATCGGTTTCGAGGACGAGGAACTTCCCGAGTGGACGCCGGACGACGCGGCATCAGTGCAGGAGCCCGGCGAGGACGGCGGCACGGACGCGCCCGGCACGCCACCCGCACCCGGAGGCGCGGCGGGGCGGCCTGCCCGCTTCACGCCCGCCTCCTCCCCCACCCTGACGGGGGCCGCGCCGCCCGCCGTGCCGCGCCCCGCCCTTTCAGCGGACGCGCCCGGACGCGGGCAGCCGTTCCG
This sequence comes from Deinococcus aquiradiocola, assembly GCF_014646915.1. Taxonomy (NCBI): domain Bacteria; kingdom Thermotogati; phylum Deinococcota; class Deinococci; order Deinococcales; family Deinococcaceae; genus Deinococcus; species Deinococcus aquiradiocola. Next base: position 803,920 of record NZ_BMOE01000001.1, read on the forward strand.
GATCGGCTGGGAGGAGGACCACTCGTGGCGCGTCGTCAAGCCCGGCCCGCCCACGCCCGTCCGTGAACGCAGGCCCGCCAACCTCCCCCTCATCGCGGGCGTGGTGCTGGTCCTGCTGCTCGGGGCGTTCTGGGTGTTCGGTCGCGGCGGCACGCCCTCCGGCGCGTGCTGCAGTCAGGCGTTCACCGTGACGGGCCGGGAGCGCGTCACGGTGACGCTCGTGCACGCCCCGCCCGGCAGTGCCCTGCAGCCGGGCGCGGTCGTCGGCTCGGTTCCCGGCACGCTGCAGTTCCCCGGTCCGCCCGGACAGTACACCCTGAAGTTCAGCGCGCCCGGCCACGACCCGCAGAACGGCACCGTCACCGTCCCGAGCGGCGCGCCCTTCCCTGTCGCCCTGAAGTGACAGCCTGGCACCTGCCTGACCCGCCTCCGGTCCGTCCCGCCTCCCTGTGGGTACAATGCACGGCGTGAGTGTGGTCATCCTTGATTTCGGCAGCCAGTACACCCGGCTGATCGCGCGGCGTATGCGCGAACTCGGCGCGTACAGCGTCATCCTTCCCGGCAACGCCCCGCTGGAACGCATCCTGCAGGAGAAGCCGGTCGGCGTGGTGCTGTCCGGCGGGCCGAGCAGCGTGTACGACGAGAACGCGCCCCGCCCCGCGCCGGGCGTGCTGGACCTCGACATGCCGGTCCTCGGCATCTGCTACGGCATGCAGTTCCTGGCGCAGCAGGCGGGCGGCGACGTGAAACGCGCCGGGAAGCGCGAGTACGGCAAGGCTGACCTCACCCGGTACGGCGGGCAGCTGTTCGAAGGCATCCAGGGCGAGTTCGTCGCGTGGATGAGCCACAGCGACAGCGTCACGCGCCTCCCTGAAGGGTACGAGGTCGTCGCGGAGACCGAAGACACGCCCGTCACCGCCATCGAGAACACCGTCACGCGCCGCTACGGTGTGCAGTTCCACCCGGAGGTCGTGCACACCCCCAAGGGCACGCAGCTGCTCCTGAACTACCTGAAAGTGTGCGGCGCGGCCCTCGACTGGACGGCGGAACACATCGTGGACGAACTCATCACGGACGTGCAGGCGCAGGTGGGGGACGGGCGCGTGCTGCTCGCCATCTCGGGCGGCGTGGACAGCAGCACGCTCGGCCTGCTGCTCGCCCGCGCCATCGGGGACCGCCTGACGGCCGTGTTCATCGATCACGGCCTGCTGCGGCTCGGGGAGCGCGAACAGGTCGAGGCGGCCCTCAAGCCGCTCGGCGTGCACCTCGTGACGGTGGACGCCCGCGAGCAGTTCCTCGGCGCACTGGACGGCGTGAGCGACCCGGAAGCGAAACGCAAGATCATCGGGCGGGAATTCATCCGCGCCTTCGAAAAGGAAGCGCGCGAGTACGGCCCCTTCGACTTCCTCGCGCAGGGCACCCTCTACCCGGACGTGATCGAAAGTTCCGGCGGTGAAGGCGCCGCGAACATCAAGAGTCACCACAACGTGGGCGGCCTGCCGGACGACCTGGCCTTCAAGCTGGTGGAGCCGTTCCGGACGCTGTTCAAGGACGAGGTACGGCAGATCGCGGGCCTGCTGGGCCTGCCGGACCACATCCGGATGCGTCACCCCTTCCCCGGCCCGGGCCTCGCCATCCGGATCCTGGGCGCAATCACGCCCGACAAGCTCGACATCCTGAAGCGCGTGGACGACATCTTCATCTCGGGCCTGCGCGAGTTCGGGCTGTACGACAGCTGCTCGCAGGCACTCGCGGTGCTGACGCCCATCCAGAGCGTCGGCGTGATGGGCGACGAGCGCACGTACAGCTACACGTGCGCGCTGCGGGCCGTGGCGACCGACGACTTCATGACGGCCGAATGGGCGCGCCTCCCGTACGATTTCCTCGCGACCATGAGCAACCGCATCGTGAATCAGGTGCACGAGATCAACCGGGTCGTGTACGACATCACCGGCAAGCCGCCCGCCACCATCGAGTGGGAATGACGGGCCGCGCGGCCTGACCTGCCCCCACCCCGAACGCTGCCTGCCCCGTGCCGGCAGCGTTTCCGTTTCCAGGCTGCTTCAGCCCGGCAGCTCCGCACGCCGTTCGGTCACGAGGGCCGGGCAGCTGTTCAGGCGGATGCTCTAGACTGCCCGGCATGAACCGTGCCGACGCCTACGCCCTGATGGTCGAGTTCACGCCCAGCGCCAGCCTGCAGCGACACATGCTGAACGTGGAGGCCGCGATGCGCTGGTACGCCCGCAACTGGGGAGAGGACGAGGAACGGTACGCCGTGACGGGCCTGCTCCACGACTTCGATTACGAGCGGCACCCGCAGGAGCACCCGTTCTGGGGGGTGGAGTTCCTGCGGGTGCGCGGCGACGTGCCGGAAGACGTGCTGGACGCCATCATGGGGCACGCGACGTACAGCGGCGTGCCGAGGGAATCGCGCCTGTCCCGCACGCTGTTCGCGGTGGACGAACTGACGGGCCTCGTGCAGGCCGCCGCGCTCGTCCGGCCGGACCGGGACGTGCGCGGCGTGGAACTGGCGAGCCTGAAGAAGAAGTTCAGGAACCGGGCCTTCGCGGGCGGCGTGAACCGTGACGAGGTGGAACTCGGCGCTCAGGAACTCGGCGTGCCGCTCGACGAGCACATGCAGCACGTGCTGGACGCCATGAAAGGCATGGAGCCGGAACCGGACGGTGCGGCGGGCGCGACCGCCTGACAGACCGCCTCCGGCCCGGTGCTGGCTCTGCCCGGCTGAACACCGGGCGTTCAGCTCAACGCCGTATCACTTCTCGGTGACGCCCACCCCGAAGCCCTGGTCGAGCAGGTCCGGGCTGTACGCGCGGAAGGCGAGCATCGTCTGCGTGCGCAGGATGGTGCTCATCTTGCGGAGGCTGCCGGTCACGACCTCGTCGAGGTGGCTGTAGTCGGGGAGGCGCAGCAGGGCCACGATGTCCCACTCGCCGGTCACGCTGTAGACCTCGCCCACGTACTTGATGTTGGCGAGGGCGGCAGCCGTCTCGGCGATCTGTTCACGCTGGGCCTGAATGAGGACAATGGCGGTCACCATGCCTGATTGTGGCACGCGCCCGGCCCGCCTGCCCGGACGCCACGCCCGCAGGCCGGTCCGCCTTGCCCCGTGGCGGGCGGGAATGGCGTGCTGGAGGGCTGCCGCGCGGCAGGGCGTCTGCGGAAACCCTCTATACTTCCTGACATGACCGAACTTCAGCGCATTCTGGCGGCGCTTCGCCGTGACGGACTGGATGTCGAAAGCGTTGAGGACGGCGCCCTGGTCCGGGAAGGGGATTCGAGCGTGGCCCTGTTCGTGGAGGACGCCGAGGACGGAGGCGTGCTGGTGCGCCTGCACCTGGACCTGAACCTGTACGTGGACGAGGAAGCCCTCATGGACGTCCTGATGGGCGTGAACCTCATGAACCAGAACCTCGACTACGGGTCGCTGGTCCTCGACCCGCTCGAAACGGACGACGACGAGGACGGTCCCGGCAGTCCGCTGGGGCTGGACGAGAGCGTGACGTTCGCGGTGCTGGGCCGCAGCGTGCTGTGGCTCCCGACGCTCGACGAGACGGAACTCATGCGGCTGCGCGAGCACCTGACGCGCTTCGAGCGTGAAGTGAGCGACGCGGTGGAGCGCACCCTGCACGGCGAACGCGGGCTGCGCGCCTGACGTCCCCTCCCCCGTCCCGGCGTGGGCCGCGCGTGCGGGCGCTGGAGGACCTGCCGCGCAACGCGCGCAACTCCATCCTGCTGGAGCCGCTGTGGGCGGTGTTCGCGACGCCGCTGCTGTACTACGCGCCGCTGTACATGAGCAGCGTCGGGCTGTCCGGCACGCAGATCGGCGTGCTGGGCTCGCTGGGGCTGGCGTTGTCGTTCGTGTTCCAGGCGCTGGCGGGTCCCGTCACGAACCGCGTGGGCCGCAAACGCACGACCCTGTGGGGCGACCTGATCTCGTGGACGGCCCCGATGTTCGTGTGGGCGTTCGCGCAGAGCTTCGCGGCGTTCGCGGTCGCGGCGGCCCTCAACGCCAGCAACCGCATCGTGGGCGTGTCGTGGAGCCTGCTCGTCATCGAGGACGTGCAGGAGCGGCACCGGGCACGGGTGTTCGCGATCCTGAACCTGCTCGTGACGGGCTGCGGGCTGCTCACACCGCTGGTGGGGCTCGTCATGGCGGGGCACGGCGTGACGCCCACCCTGCGCGCCCTGTACTTCGCGGGCGGCATCGGCATGACCGTCATGTTCGTGTGGCGCAACGCCCTCACGTCCGAGACGGTCAGCGGCGTCGCCGCCCGCGCGCAGCACCGCGAGCTGGGCGTCCTGCAGAGCCTGCGTCACTCGCTGGCCGAGGTGGCCGGCATGCGCGGGCATCCCGGCCTGATGGGCGTGACGGCCTTCTACGTCCTGACGGTATTTCTGGAGCAGCTCAGCCTGTTCCAGATCCTGTTCCTGGGCCGCACGCTGCATTTCAGCGCGCAGGCGCTGTCGTACGTGCCGGTGGCGGGCGTGGCCGTCACGGTACTGCTGTACGCGCTGGTCCTGCCGCGCCTCGCGGCGCTGCCCGTCACGCGCGCCCTGGTCCTCACGCGGGCGCTCGGGCTGGTGGGGGCCGTGGCGCTGCTGTTCGTTCCGGCCGGGCAGCTGGGCGTGATGCTGCTCGTGGTGAGCCTGCTGGGCGGCGCGACGTTCCTCACGCAGACGTACCGGGACGCGGCGCTGTTCGCCCGCCTGCCCGGCCAGGGGGCCGCCGACCTGTACTCGGCCGTGCAGACGCTCGCGCTGCTGTGCTCCGTCCCGGCCGCCGCGCTCGCCGGAGCCGTGTTCACCGCCTCGCCGCGCGCCCTGTTCGTGCTCATCGCGGGCGTGAGCGCGCTGCTGCTGGCGCTGGCCGTGTGGCTCGCCCGGCGGGACCCGCGCCCCACCGCGTGACCGGACAGGGCGGAGGGGCCGGTGTCCGAAGACCCGGCCCCTCCGCTCTGCTGAACGCCGGGAGTTCAGCTCAATTCTGTCTTACTTGCGGTCCTGAATCTGGATGTAGTGGGCACCTTCGGCGCCGCTGTACACGGCGTCGGGGCGCAGGAGGCGGTTGTCGCGCTCGTACTCGTTGACGCTGGCGCACCAGCCGGAGATGCGGGCCAGCGCGAAGATCGGCGTGAAGTACTCCTTCTGGATGCCGAGGTCGCTGTACACCGTGCCGGAGTAGAAGTCCACGTTGGGGTAGATGCCCTTGCTGCTCAGGCGGTCCACGACGGTCTTCTCGATGACTTCGAGAATCTGGTAGTAGTGGCTCTTGCCTTCCTTCTCGGCGACGTGCGCGGCGTAGTCACGCAGGACGCGGCTGCGCGGGTCGAAGTACTTGTAGACGCGGTGCCCGACGCCCATGACCTTCTCCTTGGCGTCGAGTTTGGCGTTGATGAAGTCGGCGGCCCGGTCGGGCGTGCCGATCTCGTCGAGCATGTCCATCACGGCTTCGTTCGCGCCGCCGTGCAGCGGGCCTTTCAGGGCGCCGATGGCGCTGACGGCGGTGGAGTACTGGTCGCTGAGGGTGCTGGCGGTGGCGATGGCCGTGAAGGTGCTGGCGTTCATGCCGTGGTCGACGTGCAGGACGAGCGCGATGTCGAAGAGGCGGGATTGCTCGGGGGTGGGTTCGGTGCCCTTGAGCATGTACAGGAAGTTCCCGGCGTGCGTCAGGTCGGCGCGCGGCGCGACGGGCTCCTCACCCTGCTGGGTGCGGTTGATGGCGGCGATCAGGGTGGACATCTGCGCGATGAGGCGCACCGAGATGGCGCGGCGGGCGGTGTCGCTGGTGTCCTCGGCCTGCTTGTCGTACAGCGCGAGGTGCGACACGGCGGTCCGCAGGGCCTGCATCGGGTGGATGCCTTTCGGGTACGCCTTGATGATGTCGAGCAGTTCGGCGGGCACGGCGCGGTTCGCGCGGAGGTCCGCGTCGAAGGCGGCGAGTTCGCTGGCGGTGGGGAGTTTCCCGTCGAGCAGCGCGAGGCTGAGTTCCTCGAAGGTGCTGTTCTCGGCCCACTCCTGGATCGGGATGCCGAGGTGGGTCAGGATGCCTTCGGTTCCGTTGATGAACGTGAGCTTTGTTTCGGTGAACAGTACACCTTCGAGCCCTTTGGCGATGTTGGTCATGTTGGCCTCACTTTATCACTGGCTTCCGGCGGTCACGCCGCTGCCCGCCGCGTTCCCGCAGGGGTAACAGGGGAAACGTGAGGGTGGGCGGACTTCGGCTGGGGGTGGGCGGGGCGCGTCAGTCTTCGAGGAAGGCGGCCTTGAGCAGCCCGAGCATCTGCGGGGTGCCGTAGCGCTGCACGAGCTTGAAGCTGCTGGGGTACGCGTCCGTGACGCGTTCGACGCGGGTGAACAGCTCGCCGAAGGTCTCTTCGGGCATGTTCATGGCGGGCGTGAGGCGCATGGTGCGCGCGGCGTTCAGCGAGAAGTTCATGAGGACGCCGCTGCGGTAGAAGGCGACGAGGGCCAGCATGCCGGTCGCTTCGGAGATGAGGTCCGCCTGCAGTTTGAACGGCAGGGCCAGCAGCGGCCTGAAGTTCATGGCGAACAGCATGCCGGCGCCGCGCACGTCCTCCAGCAGTTCGGGGTGCCGGGCCTGCGCGGCCTTCAGGCGCTGCAGGCCTGCGGCCCCAAGGCGGCGGGAGCGGGCGGGCATGTCGGCGTCCATCAGCATTTCCAGGCTCTTGAGGCCGACCGCCATGGCGAGCGTGTTGCCGCCGAAGGTGTTCGAGTGGCGTTTCACGGTTTCGAGACTGCCGAGCAGCGGTTTGTAGATGGCGTGCCGGACGATGGTCGCGCCGACCGGGACCATGCCGCCGCCGAGCGGTTTGGCGAGCGTGAGGATGTCCGGCACGAGGCCCTGCGCGACGCTCTCGAACCAGTGCCCGCTGCGGCCGAGGCCCGTCTGGATCTCGTCCGCGATCACGAGGACGTCGTGCGCGCGGCACACCTCCCCGACGCGTTTCAGGAAGCCGGGCGGGGGGAGGCGCACGCCGGCCTCCCCGAGGATCGGTTCGAGGATCACGGCGATGATCTTGTCGGGCCCGATGCGTTTCACGGTGCGTTCCACGGCGTCCGCGTCCCCGAAGGGCAGCGTGATGACGTTCGGGGAGAGGATGTTGCGGAAGGGGCCCTGCAGGCTGGGGTTGGGCGTCAGGGCGAGCGCGCCGAGCGTCTTGCCGTGGTATGCGCGCGTGAAGTTCACGACGTAGCGTCCCCTGGGGCGGGCGGCCTGCGCGAACTTGATGGCCGCCTCGATCGCCTCGGCGCCGCTGTTCGAGAAGAACACGCGCGAGTCGTGGTGCGTGGTGTCGCCGCCCGCCTGGCATTCGCGGTCGAGGAGATTCACGAGGTTCGCTTCGAGCGCGGCGCGCCATTCGCTGACGGACTGCTGCGCGAACATCATCTGCTGCGGGTCTTCCAGCACGCGGCGCACGAAGGCGTTCAGTTCGGGCGGGTTGTCGCCGAACGGGAGGGCGGCGTAGCCGGAGGCGTTGATGACGCGTTTCCCCTGGTCGTCGTCGAGTTCCCAGGGCGTCACGGCCCGGAAGGGGCCGCCCGCGCCGACCACCTGCAGCAGCCGCATGAGTTTGCCGTTGCCGTACTGCTGTTCGAGCGCGTGGGCGCGGGCCGTCCCGAACGTGCCGTCAAGCAGTTCGTCCGTTCGGATGAAGGTTCCAGACTTCGTCATTGCGGGGCATTCTACCGGCCCGGGCGGGAGCAGACCGTGCCCTGACCGGGGGCGGGCGCGGCGGTTGCTACACTGCACGGGTCATGCTGAAGTCCGACCGTCCGTCCGTCTTCCGGCGTCCGGCCCTGTGGGGCGCGGCGCTGGCCGTGCTCCTCGTCCTGGGCGGCGCCCTGCTGTGGCTGGGGTCGCGGCAGGGGCCGGTGGCGCTGGCGGGCGAGTCGGAGGCCAGCACCGCGCCGTTCACGTTGCGCGCGGGCCGGTACGACGTGCGCGCGGACCTGCTGCCCGAATGCCAGTACACCTTCTACCTGACGCCGGTGGGCGGCGAGTGGAGCCGCGCCGGGAAGACGGTCGGCGCGGCGTCCGGCGAGCGGGAACTGCGCGTCACGACGGACGCCCTGCCGGGCGGGCGGTACTTCGTGCACGGGTTCACCGCGCCGGAGGAAGGCTGCTCGTGGACGCTGCGGCTGGATCCGCGCGCGGCGGACTGAAGGGGGACCAGTTCAGTCGTCGCGGTCGAGGGGGAGGCTGGTGGTGTACTTCTCCTGCCGCACGACGATGGTGCTGCTGGTGTTGCGCACGCCGGGAATGGCGGCGAGGACGTCCACCAGGAAACGCTGGTACGCGTCGAGGTCCGGCACGCAGACCTTCAGGATGAAGTCGCTCTCGCCGAGGCTCAGGTAGCATTCGAGCACTTCGGGGCGGCGGCGCATCTGTTCGGCGAAGGTCTCGAAGCCGGGCTTGGTCTGCTTGTCGAGGCTGACGTCCACGAAGACCGTCAGGTCGCGGCCGACCTTCTTGGGGTCGAGCAGGGCGACGTAGCGGCGGATGACGCCTTCCTCTTCCAGGCGGCGGACGCGGCGCAGGGTGGGGGCGGGCGTGAGGCCGACCTCGTCGGCGAGTTCGGTGTTGGGGATACGCGCGTCGCGTTGCAGGATGCCGAGGATGCGGCGGTCGATTTCGTCGAGTTCGGCCTTCTGATCGGTTTTTGACATGTGACGCGTGAAGGATAGCATGTTCGCGCAATATCGTTGCCCGGATGCGGCGGCAGGCAGGGCAGAACGCAATCCTAAATTGCGTCCGGCGCTTAAGATGGTGCCAATGTCAGCCGGCTCGCACTTCGCGCAGCGCGGCGAGGAGCGCGTATGCATATCGGACTGCCCAAAGAGATCAAGGTCAAGGAAAACCGTGTCGCCCTCACCCCCGGCGGGGTGGGGACGCTCGTGCGCCGCGGGCACACCGTCACGGTGGAGCACGGGGCGGGCGTCGGGAGCGGCATCGCCGACAGCGAGTACGTGACGGCGGGCGCCGTGATGGGCACCGCCGCCGAGGCGTGGGCGGCCGAGATGGTCGTGAAGGTCAAGGAGCCGGTCGCGTCCGAGTACGGGTACCTGCGCGCGGACCTGCTGCTGTTCACGTACCTGCACCTCGCGGCGGACCGTGAGCTGACGGAGGCGCTCCTGAAGGCCGGGACGACCAGCGTGGCGTACGAGACGGTGCAGGAACTCGACGGGTCGCTGCCGCTCCTGTCGCCGATGAGCGAGGTGGCGGGCCGCCTGAGCGTGCAGGCGGGCGCGTACCACCTGCAGAAGCCGGTCGGTGGGCGCGGCGTGCTGCTGGGCGGCGTTCCGGGCGTGCAGCCGGGCCACGTGCTGATCGTGGGCGGCGGCGTGGTCGGCACGAACGCCGCGAAGATGGCGATGGGTCTGGGCGCGAAGGTGACGGTGCTGGACGTGTCGCACCGCCGCCTGACGTACCTCGACGACGTGTTCTTCGGCAAGCTGACCACCATGATGAGCAGCGAGGCGAACCTGCGGGCACTGCTGCCGGAGACGGACCTGCTGATCGGCGCGGTGCTCATTCCGGGTGCGAAGGCCCCGCACCTCGTGACGCGCGACATGCTTCCGCTGATGCAGGAGGGCAGCGTGATCGTGGACGTGGCGGTCGACCAGGGCGGGTGCGTGGAGACGATTCATGCGACGACGCACGACGACCCCACGTACATCGTGGACGGCGTCATCCATTACGGCGTGGCGAACATGCCGGGCGCGGTGCCGCGCACGAGTACCTTCGCGCTCACGAACCAGACGCTGCCGTACGCGCTGCAGCTGGCGGAGCGCGGGCTGGACGCGGTACGGCGCAACAAGGCGCTCATGGCGGGGCTGAACACGCACGCGGGGCAGCTGACGTACCGTGGCGTGGCGGACGCGCTGGAGTTGCCGTTCGTGGAGGCGGCGACCGTTCTCGCCTGAGCCGGACCGGGTCGGGGGCCGTGTGGCAATGCCACACGGCCCTTTCCTTATGTCGGGATGGCGTGGTGCCGGTCTGGACTTCCCCCCCGGATCATGAAGTTCATGTGCGGCCTGCAAATGTGAACTTTCTTAAAATCGCGGTCCGCTGACGTATACTTTCCGACAGCACGAGTGGCCGCAGGGGGGGAGCCGCCTCGGACGACTCAGGCTCGCACCGCACCGCGCGGCGCGCCCGCAGCAGGTCGTCTGGAGCCCTCTCGACATCGGCGCGTCCGAACCCGGCCACCCGCACGCCCGTTTTGGGGAAGACGCGCGCGCGAGGCACGGAGCCCGCACCGTCACACGCCCCCGCCCACGCGGGCGGCCGTGCCGTGCACTCCAGGCCCGGAACGCACGCGCTCACAGGAGTGACCGTGAGTCAACCCAAGCGCACGTCCAGCGTCATCCTGCTCTCCCTCAGCCTCGCCCTGGCGGCCTGCGGGTCCAGCAGCACCAGCGGCACCGGCCGCACCGACACCACCACCGGCGGACAGCCGGTCCAGGCGTCCCAGCCCGTCGCGGACACCCAGGCCCTCTTCGAGCGGCACGTCACGCCCGTCCCGTACCGGGGCATGCAGCCCATCGACCCGGCACAGCTGCGCCCGCCCGTCCCGGACGCCCCGGAAACCCTGCCGCTGCACACGCAGGCGACCGCGCCGACCCGCACCGTCCGCGTGTACTACAGCGACCCGCTGCCCGCCAGCTCCCCGTACCGGGACGGCGGCAGCTTCCACGCCGTCATGCTCCGCAACCTGCTCGGGCAGTACGACAACGTCCAGGTGATCAGCAGACCCATCAGCCAGTACGTGGCGGGCGACGCGGCCAGCAGCCTGCGCACCTTCTACATCGGCACGGTGTTCGACGAGGCGCTGCCCGCCAGCTTCCTCTCGGACGTCCGGGCGGGCGCGCCCGTCTCGTGGATCGGGTACAACGTCTGGGAACTCGGGAGCGGCCTGAGCGGCCTGGGCCTGGGATACGTGGGCCTGCATACCGCCGTCAACACGGCCGACATCGCCGCCGCGTACAGCAACGTCGCCTACAAGGGGTACACGTACCGCAAGTACGCCACGCAGCAGGAGATGGTGGAACTCACCGCCGACCCGGCCCGCACCGAGACGCTCGCCACCGCCAGCAACGCGGCGGGCAGCCGCATCCCGTACCTCGTGCGGAGCGGGAACTTCTACTACGTGGCGGACAACCCCTTCCAGTACATCACCACCACCGACCGCTACCTCGTGCTGGCCGACAGCCTGCACCGCATGCTCGGCGACACGCAGACCGCCACCTGCCGCAAGCAGGCGATCCTGCGGCTGGAGGACCTGAGCAGCATCAACGACCCGCAGGCGCTCAGGGACACGCTGGACGTCATTCAGACGCTCAAAATCCCCTTCGCCATGACGGTCATCCCCGAAACGTGGTACGACGGCGTGAAGTACCCGTGGACCGCGAACGGCGCGCAGCTGCTGCAGGTGTACCGCGCCCTCACGCTGGGCGGTGTCGCCATCCAGCACGGCACCACGCACAACTACCACGGCCTGAGCCGCCTGGGCGCGGTGCAGGGCGACGGGAACTCCGGCGACGAGTGGGAGTTCTGGGACAAGGAGAACGGCGTGCCCCTGCCGACCCTCACGCCCGCCGCGACGACCGCGCGCCTCCAGACGGGCCGGAACATCCTGCTCGGGCTGGGCATCCAGCCGCGCATGTGGACCACGCCGCACTACGAGGCCGACACGGGCCTGTACCCGGCACTGACCGGCGTGTACCCGCGCGTCATCGAGCGGCGCATGTACAGCGCGGACGGCGTACGGGCCGGGCAGTTCTTCCCGTACCCCGTCAAGGACGCATACGGGACGCTGGTCGTGCCGGAGAACCTGGGGAACGTGCAGGTCGGGTACGGCACGGACGCCGTGCTGGAGGCCGCCGAAGCGAACAGGAACCTGGACTGCGCGTACGCCAGTGTGTTCGTGCACCCGTACCTGCTGGAGTCCGGGTACACCGGCGCGGACCGCCTGACCAAGGCGACGCTCACGAAGCTGCTCACGGACATTCAGGCCAAGGGCTTCACGTTCGTCAGCCCGCTCGACGTGACGACGCGCACCCTCCAGTAACGTGCGCCGCCCCACGGGCCTCGCGCCGTGCCTGCTGCTGGCCCTGCTGGCAGGCTGCTCGGGCGGCGAACCGGCCAGCCGCATGACGGGCGAGCGCCCGCTCGCGCACGGCGTGTTCGTCGCGTCGCCCGGCACGCCGGAAGACGACGTGCCGGACGCGCAGCTGCAGGCGTACCTGCAGGCCAGTGGTGCGGACGGCCTGGCCTTCGTGTACGTCACCAACAACTGGTTCCGCAGCCGGGCCTTTCCGGCGGACGTGGTGCGGCGCGTGGTGGCGGGCGGGTCGGTGCCGTTCGTGCGCCTGATGCTGCGCTCCAGCGACGACGAGGCGACCGGCCCGGACGACGGGTACACCCTGCAGGACGTGACGGACGGCACGCTGGACGCGGACCTGCGCGCCTGGGCGCGCGGCGCGGCGGCCGCCGGGGTCCCGGTGTACGCCGAGTACGGCACCGAGGTGAACGGCCGGTGGTTCGCCTGGAACGGCCTGTGGAACGGCCAGGAGGCCGGACCGGAACGGTTCGTGCAGGCGTACCGGCACGTGGCGAACGTGGTGCGGCAGGCGGGCGCCGACAACGTCCGCTGGGTGTTCCACGTCGCGGCGCAGGACGACCCGGACACCGACTGGAACCGCCTGGAGCGGTACTACCCGGGCGGGGACGTGGTGAGCGTGCTGGGCGTGTCCGCGTACGGCGCGCAGTCCCCGACGGACGCGCCCGTCCAGGGCCTGCGCGAGCAGCTGGACGACGTGATGCCGCGCCTGCAGACGCTCGCGCCCACCAAGCCGGTGCTGCTGCTGGAGTTCGGGAGCAGTGCGGGCGCGTCGCCCGCCCCTGAAGTCTGGGCGGACGCGGCGCTGCGCGACCTGACGGCCCGCCGCTGGCCTGCCCTGCGCGGCTTCGCGTGGTGGGACAGCGCGTGGGCGAACGACGACGACCCCGCGCACGACAGCGAACTGCGCGTGGAGCGCCTCCCGGCCCTGGCGGCCGTGTTCCGCCGCTACATGCAGGGCGGCATGGTGACGCGCACGCTGGACCTCTCGCCCTGACGGCCCGGCCCGTGTCATGCGGCGCCGTGGCCTGAAACGTTTCCTTAGCGCTTCCCTCAGTAGACTCTCATTCGTTCCGTTCTTCCGGTCCGGCCAGCGGCCGCCACCCCTCCTCCGACCCCCACGACGTCCCCCGCCACCCCCACGCCCGGCGCTCCCGCCTGCTGCCTGCGGTCGGCCCTGCCCTTCATGGGTTCAATCTCACAAGGAGGTAACGACATGCCCTTCCAAGCCCTGCACCTGACCGGCCCCGCCGCCGTGCTGCTGGTGCTCGTGACGGCCCTGCTCGCCGTGTACATCCTCGTCAGCCTCGACGACCTGCTGCTCGACGTGGCGTACCTGCTCAACCGCCGCCGCATCCGCAGCTGGGAAGTGCGCGCCAGCGACCTCGAACGCGACCGGCCCGCCCACATCGCCCTGATGGTCGGCGCGTGGCAGGAGGCGGGCGTCGTCACGCCCATGGTGGAAAGCACGCTGCGCATGATGCACTACCCCGCGTCCCGCGTGGAGTTCTTCGTGGGCGTGTACCCCAACGACCTCGCCACCCTGCCGGAAGTGCAGGAACTCGCCGACCGGCTCCCCAACGTGCACTGCGTCGTCAACGAGAAACCCGGCCCGACCAGCAAGAGCCAGAACCTCAACGGGGTGTACGCCGCCATCGTGGAACACGAGCGCCGCACCGGCAAACGCTTCGACGTGATCGCCGTGCACGACGCCGAGGACGTCATCCACCCGTACACCTTCCGGCTGTACAGCACCCTGCTGAAACGCTGGAAGATGGTGCAGCTGCCCGTCTTCGCGCTGTTCCCGCGCATGGCGAAGGGCGGCGGCGGTCCCCGCGAACGCTTCTACCGCGTGCTGGCGCAACTCGTGACCGGCAGCTACGCGGACGAGTTCGCCGAGCATCACCTGCATCACCTGCCCGCCCGCGAGGCGCTGGGCCTGTTCCTGCCGAGCGCCGGGACCGGCTTCGCGATGCGGCGCAGCGTGATGGAGCTCCTGAACGAGGACGGCCAGGTGCTCACCGAGGGCGCGCTCGCCGAGGACTACGAACTGGCCCTCAGGCTGTGGCGCAAGGGCATCAGGGTGCACTTCCACGTGCAGCCGCTCCCGCGCATCGACACGCGCGGGCAGGCGCAGATGGATTACGTCGCGGTCCGCGAATACTTCCCGACCGAGATCGCGGCCGCCATCAAACAGAAGGGCCGCTGGACGTACGGCATCACCCTGCAGACCCCGCAACGCCTGAAGGGCATGCGGCTGAACCTCCGGGACCGCCTGACCCTCTGGCACGACCAGAAAGGCAAGTACACCAACCTCATCCACCTGATCGGGTACCCGTTCTCGCTGACGCTGCTCGTCGCGAGCGCGTTCGGACTCAGCGACCAGCCGACACCACTCACGCGCACGCTGCTGTTCACGGTGCTCGGCATCACCGCGTGGCGCATGCTGATGCGCGGCGAGGCGGTGCGCCGCATCTACGGGCTGCGGCAGGCACTCATCGCGACGCTGGCCCTGCCGGGCCTGCCGCTCCGGTGGCTGATCGGCAACTACATCAACACGCTCGCCACGGTCCGCGCTTGGCGGCTGTACCTCTTCCCCGAGAAGGGCCAGAAGCGCGGCACGGCCAGATGGGACAAGACCGAACGCAAGGCCTACGTGCCGGACGAGGTGCTGAACTCCGCACGCCGCCGGGTGGGCGACCAGCTGCTGTTCGCCGGGAAGCTCGACGCGCGCGCCCTGTCGCGCCTCGTGGCGGACCAGCGCCGCACGCAGCTCCCGCTCGGGCAGCTGGCCCTGAACCACCACCTGCTCGACGAATCACAGCTGCACGAGGTGCTCGCCACCACGCAGGGCGTCACGTACCTCGACCTGACGCCCGAAATGATCGACCGCCGCCTGTACACGCCGGAACTCGCGCACGCGCAGGCCTTCGCCGTGCTCGGCAGGCGCGGCGACCGACTGCTGATCGCCACGCCGCACGCGACGGATCCCGACCGCCTCCAGACCCTGCGGAACGAACTGAAACGCGCGGACGCCCTGTTCGGGCTGGACCCGGTGTTCTTCGCCACGTCACCGGCCAGCCTGGAGCGCGCGTACCGCAGGCCCGGTCTGAGCGGCTCGGTGTTCCGGCGCATCCTGCAGGACAGCCGCATACCGCTCGACATGATCCCGCACGAGTTCGAACGGGCGCGGGCACGCGGGGCCAGCAGTTTCGGCGGGAAGTTCCGGGGCACGCAGGTGCGCGACGTGAACCCCGTCAACACGGTGTTCGGCACACTTGTCGTGCCGCCCCTCGCGGGCGACTGACCCGGCAGGGCACGCGAGGCTCACAAAAGTGGGAAGGTCCGGGGTCGCGCCCGACCTTCCCGCTCCGCTATACTGCCCGCATTTGAACATTCAGCTGGGACGCATGTTGACGGCTCGAATTGCGGGAGCACTATGAACGGAAGTATTCACATCACCGAGGGGGCCCTGGCCTCACTGATCGGCCTGACGGCCCACGAGATTCCCGGCGTGGTGGGCATGGCGCCCGCCAACCTGCGCGAAGGCATCCAGCGCGTGCTGGGCCGCGCCCAGGTCCGCGACGGGGTCGTGATCGGCCGCGACGGGGACCGGTACACGGCCGACCTGTACGTGGTGGTCGCGTACGGCGTCAGCATTCCGACCGTCGCGCAGAACATCGTGGAGCGCGTGGAGCACATCGTCAAGACGCAGGCCGGGACCGAACTGGCCGCCACGCGCGTGCACGCCGTGGGGGTCGCCCATGCCTGAGCAGACCCTCTCCCCCGCCCAGATCGCGGCCGCGTTCCGGTACGCCACCGAGTGGCTCGGCGTGTTCCGCGAGCAGGTCAACGCCCTGAACGTGTACCCCGTCCCGGACGGCGACACCGGCACCAACATGCACCTCACCATGCAGAGCGTGCGCCGCGAACTGGACACCGCGCCGGAATCCAGCATGGCGGCCGTCGCCAAGGCCGTCAGTTACGGCGCGCTGCTCGGCGCGCGCGGCAACAGCGGCGTGATCCTCAGCCAGCTCCTCAAGGGCTTCGCGGACAGCATCCGTGACCTGCCGTCCGTGAACGCCGCGCAGCTCGTGACGGCGCTGCAGGCCGCACAGAAGGCCGGGTACGGGGCCGTCATGAAACCCGTCGAGGGCACCATCCTGAGCGTCGCGCGCGGCCTCGCGGACGGCGCGAAGGGCGACACGCCCGACATGGTCCTCGAGAACGCCCTGATCGCCGGTCAGGCCGCCCTGGACCACACGCCCGAACAGCTGCCCGTGCTGAAGCAGGCGGGCGTGGTGGACTCCGGCGGTCAGGGGTACCTGTACGTCGTGCAGGGCCTGCTCGCCAGCCTGCGCGGCGACGCGCTGCCCGCCGCGCCGGACGTCACGAGCTACGCGCAGGAACACTTCGAGCACGAGGAGTTCGGGTACTGCACCGAGTTCCTGATGGAGAAGGCCACGCTGCCCATCGAGCAGATCCGTGAACTCGTCGCGCCGTTCGGGGACAGCCTGCTCGTGGTGGGCGCCGAAGGGTACGTGAAGGGCCACATTCACACCAACGAGCCCGACGACCTGCTCGCCACGGTCGCACGGCACGGCCGGATGCTCAAGACGAAGGTCGAGGACATGGGCGAGCAGCACACCGAGATTCTCGCGCAGGCAGGCAGTGCCGCCCGCGCCGAGGAGGAACTCCCTCAGAGCGGCATGGTCGCCGTCGCGAGCGGGTACGGCCTCGTGAAACTGTTCCGCAGCCTCGGCGCGCGCATCGTGTCGGGCGGGCAGACCGCGAACCCCAGCGTGCAGGACATCGTGGACGCCGCCCGCAGCGTGAGCGCCGAGACGGTCGTGATCCTCCCCAACAACAAGAACGTCCTGATGGCCGCCCAGAAGGCTGCCGAACTGCTCGAAGGGCGCGCGGTCGTCGTGCCGACCCGCACGCTCGGGCAGGGCATCGGCGCGGCCCTCGCCTTCAGTCAGGACACCCGCGCGCAGGACCTCGCGCCCACCATGGACGAGGCCGCGAAGGCCGTCACGACCTTCGAGGTGACGCGCGCGAGCCGCACCACCACCCTCACCACCAAGGACGGCCGCGACCTGCACATCACGGACGGCGACGTGATCGGCCTGATGGACGACGACCTCACGCACGCGGGCGGCACGCCCGAGGACGCCGTGCTCGCCATGCTCACCCGCAACTACGCCGGGCAGGAGATCATCACGGTCTTCACTGGCGCGGGCGTCACGCCCGAACAGCAGGAAAGCCTGCAGGAGCGCCTCGCGCAGGAATTCCCGATGGCCGAGACCGAGGTGCACGCGGGCGGCCCGGACCTGTACGACTACCTCGTCACGATGGAGTAAAGCAGGAACAGCAGGTTCCGCACCGGGATAGGGGAAGGGCGGCCAGTTCGAACTGGCCGCCCTTCCCTTATCCTGCTCTGCTTACAGCTTGACGGGGGCGTTCATCAGGGGCGCGAGGGCCGCCTGGAAGGCCTCGAAGCCCGCGAAGTCCAGCTGCTGCTCGTTGTCGCTCAGGGCCGTGGCGGGGTTGGGGTGCACCTCGACGTGGATGCCGTCCGCGCCGACCGCGAGGGCCGCGCGGGCCAGCGGGATGAGCAGGTCGCGGCGACCGGCGGCGTGCGTGACGTCCACGATGACCGGCAGGTGCGTCTCCTGCTTGGCGAGCGCCACGGCGGACAGGTCGAGGGTGTTGCGGGTCCATTTCTCGAAGGTGCGGATGCCGCGCTCGCACAGGATGACTTCGCGGTTCCCTTCGGCCAGGATGTACTCGGCGGCGTACAGCCACTCCTCGATGGTGGCGGACAGGCCGCGCTTGAGCAGCACGGGCTTGCGGGCGCGGCCCACCTCGCGCAGCAGCGCGAAGTTGTGCATGTTGCGCGCGCCGACCTGCAGCACGTCGGCGTACTCGGCGACGACTTCCACGTCGCGGGTGTCCATGACTTCCGTGACGAAGATCTGGCCGTTCTCGCGCGCGGCGCCCGCCCCGATGATCAGGCCGTCGATGCCCATGCCCTGGAAGCCGTAGGGGCTGGTGCGGGGCTTGTACGCGCCGCCGCGCAGCATGCGGACGCCCTTCCCGGCGAGGAAGCGGGCGGTTTCGTCCATCTGTTCTTCGCTCTCGATGCTGCACGGTCCGGCGAGGATGATGGGGGCGCTGTCGCCGCCGATGGTGACGGGGCCGATGTGCAGGACGGTGTCCTGCTTCTGGACCTTGCGGGACACGAGGAGCTGTTTCTTGTCGTTGGCTTCTTCGAGGTCGAGGCTGGCCTTGAAGATCTCCTTGAAGACGGCCTTGACGGCGGCGTTCGTGAACGGGCCGGGGTTCAGGGCCTCCAGTTCACGGAACTGCTTCTCCTCGCGCTGCGGGTCGTAGTGGTGCGGGCGGCCTTCGAGGGTCTTGGCGTGCCCGATCTGCGCGACGACCTCGCCGCGCCGACTGAGGAGCTTGAGCAGTTCCCGGTTGATTTCGTCGACCTGACTGCGCAGGTCTTCGATGGAGGGGTTGGGATTCATGCACCCAGTGTAGTGACCCCCAACCCACGCCGGAGGGGGTAAACATAGTCAATTGAAAGGTCCGGGCGGGAACGAAAAACACCCAGGGTGAGCCTGGGTGTCTGGAGTGGTTCTGCGGCGCTGACGGGCCGGGCGTGTCCTACGGTTTCGATCCGATTCCAGGGATGCCGGAAACAGCACCGACATCCCTTCCACCTCCTCAAAACCGTATCTATTTGCACTCGCTTCGCTCGGCTGAACTCTACAAGTTCAGCTCAAAACCGTATCAGATGCCCGCGAAGGGGTCACCGCTCTGCACTTCGGCCTCCTCGCGCTTGCGGAAGACGCGGGAGAGGAGGACGCCCACTTCGTACAGCAGGTAGAGGGGTCCGGCGAAGAGGGCCATGTTGACGGGGTCGGTGGTGGGCGTGATGATGGCCGCCGCGACGAGGCAGGCGATGAACGCGAACTTGCGGACGCTGCCGAGCATGACGTGGTTGACCACGCCGATCTTCGTGAGGACGACCGCCAGGATCGGCATCTCGAAGAACAGCCCGAAGGCGACCATCACGGTCACGACCTGACCGATGTACGTGCCGACGCTCAGGAACGCGGACACGGTGCCGCCCAGGAAGTCCGCCAGGAACTTCACCATGGGCGGCAGGATCAGGTAGTACGCGGTGACCACGCCGAGCATGAAGCTGACGCCCGCCCCGACGATGAAGGGGGCCGCCCAGCGTTTCTCCTCCTGGTACAGGCCCGGCGCGATGAACAGCCAGATCTGATGCAGGATGAACGGCAGGGCGATGGCGAGGCCCGCCCAGAGGGCGATGTTGAAGCTCATGAGGAGCTGTTCGGGAAGCTGCGTGGCGACCAGCTGGAGTTTACCGGCCTTGTAGAGGGCGGTGTGCTCGAGGGGTTCCTGCAGCAGCTTGATGATGCGCGGCACGAAGTTCCACGCGGCGCCGAGCCCGATCACGAGGTAGATCAGGGAGTAGATCAGCCGGGTCCGGAGTTCCTCGAGGTGGTCCAGCAGTGGCGCGCTCTTTTCGAGCATGGTGGGGACGTCGTTCTGGGTCATGCCGCGCCTCCGTGCTCAGTGCCGGTCTTCGGGCTTGACGACCGTGACGGTCGTGTCGTCCTTGGCGGTGGAACGGAATTCCTTGATGCCCTGGCCGAGGCCCTTCCCGATTTCCGGGATTTTCTTGGCGCCGAACAGCAGCACGATGACCACCACGATGAGCAGAATTTCCACGATACCCATAATCTGTTCTCCTTGACTCCGGCCCGGTCGGGCGGAGTGATGTGATTCTGAGGATACGCCCTGAGTCCCCGGAGGGGGAGCGGCGCGGCGGGGGTGTCCTTTACGCTTCCTGAACGCTGGCCGCCTGCCTGCCGGGGCGGGGACCGCCGGGCGGGGCAGCGTGCGGCGGGGAGGGCGAGGGGAGGTGTGCCGCCCGGTGTGGTGCTGCCCTGAACTGGTATACGCGGCCGGTCCGCGTCTGGATGTTCAGGAACGGTGAAGGTGCCGTGCAGGGCACGCGGTGGCTGCCACGTGGCGCGGCGTGCCCGCCCGGTTCACCGCCGCGCGGGGCGGAGGACGGGCAGGCACGCTCGGCGCACCTTCCGGGCAGTCCGTGCAGCACGGACGCACCGGGAGCGGGTCAGGGTTTGCGGGCGATCCAGGCGGCCAGGAACGGCAGCTTGGCGTTCAGGCGCTCCCCGAAGGCGCCCCAGTACCGGCGGGACCAGCCCTCGACGACGCGCTGCTGGCCGCGCGCGACGGCCATGGCGCCCTCGGGCACGTCGGCGGTGACGGTGCTGCCTGCCGCGACGAAGGCCGCGTCGCCCAGCGTGCGCGGCGCGACGAGGGTGCTGTTGCTGCCCACGAACACGCCCGCACCGATCTCGGTGCGGTGCTTGTTCAGGCCGTCGTAGTTCGCGACGATGGTGCCCGCCCCGATGTTCGTTTCCGCGCCGATCTCCACGTCACCCAGGTACGCGAGGTGTCCGGCCTTCACGCCCGAGTGCAGGTGCGCGTTCTTGGTCTCCACGAAATTCCCGATGTGGACGCCCTCTTCGAGGACCGTACCGGGACGCAGGCGCGCGAAGGGGCCGACGTCGCTGCCGCCCGCCACGCGCGCTTCCTGCAGGACGCTGTGCGCGTGCACGACGCTGCCGCCCGCCAGGGCGCTGCCCGTCACGACCGCGAATGGGCCCAGCTGCGCGCCGTCCCCGAGGGTGCTGTCCTGCACGACGCTGTACGGGCCGACCTGCACGCCCTCGCCGAGGGTGGTATGGCCGAGCAGGTGCGCGCCCGCCGCGATCACGCTGTCGCGCCCGATGGTGACGGTGTCGTGAATGACGGTGTTGGCGGGATCCTGCAGGGTGACGCCGGCGCGCATGTGCGCCTCGTTCACGCGGCGGCGCATGATGGCTTCCAGTTCCGCGAGCTGCACGCGGTCGTTGGCGCCCATCACCTCGCCGGGGTCGGCGATGCGGAACGCGGCGACGCGCGAGCCGCCCTCGCGGTACAGGGCGAGCAGGTCCGTGATGTAGTACTCGCCCGCGACGTTGTCGTTCCCGATGCGGGCCGCGAGTTCCGGCGCCTGCGGGTCCATGACGTACACGCCGCTGTTGAATTCCCGCACGCGGCGCTCCTCGGGAGTGGCGGCCTTTTCTTCCACGATGCGCTGCACGTCACCGTTGTCGGCGCGGATGATGCGGCCGTACCCGGTCGCGTCCGGCAGTTCGCTCGTCAGGACGGTCAGGGCGTTGCCCTGGGAGCGGTGCGCGTCCAGGAAGGCCTGCAGGGTGGCGTGCGGCAGCATGGGGCTGTCGCCGTACAGCAGCAGCACGTCCGCGCCGCCCTGGAGCCGCTGTGAGGCGGTCAGGAAGGCGTGCCCGGTCCCGAGCTGCTGTTCCTGTCGCGCGAACTGCACGCCGAGCGGCCGGAGGGTCTCCTCGACCTGTTCGGCGCCGTGCCCGGTGACGACCACGATGTCGCGCGCGCCGAGGCCCTGCGCGAGCTTCACGCTCCACGCGACCATCGGGCGGCCCAGCACCGGGTGCAGCATCTTGGGCAGCGAGGACTTCATGCGGGTGCCCTGTCCCGCCGCGAGGATCACCACGTCCAGCGGACGTGCGGCGGGCGCGTGCGGGGCGCTCACGCCTTCACCGGATCGGTGACTGGGGCCGGTTCCGTCCACGGCTGTTCCGGCTGCCTGCGGATCCGCACGAGCAGCAGGATGGCCACGATCACGAGCGGGATGCTGACGAGCTGCGTCTCGGTGAACAGGCCGATGCCGGACTTGTCGAGGCCCTCCGAGAGGTACACCTTCCAGGGGAGCGGGTTGAGGCGGAAGGTCTCCTCCCACCCGGCGCGCAGCAGGCTGTACCACAGCCAGAACTGCCAGAAGGTCCAGCCGGGGCGGCGGGAACGCAGCCAGGAGAACACCGCGACGCTCAGGATGATGCCGATGATCACGCCGTACAGCTGCGTGAAGTGCACGGGCGCCGTCATGACCTGCTGACCGGCGATGTTCTGGCAGTACTGCACGAGGTTCAGGGGCGTGGCGGCGCTGCACATGCTGTCGTGGAAGCCGCGCGCCCAGGCGGGCCAGTGGTACCCGACGGCCCAGCCGGTGACGCGGCCCACGGTGTCCGAGCCGTTCATGATGTTGCCGATGCGTCCGCCGATGATGCCGAAGCACACGCCCGGCACGAACAGGTCCGCGTACTTGTAGAAGTTGATGCGGTGCCTGCGTGCCGCCCACACGAGGTACGCCACGCCGAAGATCAGGCCGCCGTGGATGCTGATGCCGCCCTGCCGGATGTTCACGATGTCGTACAGCAGCGGCAGGCCCGACTTGCCTGCGAAGAGGTTCCATGACGTCGCCACGAAGAACAGGCGCGCGCCGATCAGGCCCCACAGCACGGCCCACAGGATCATGTCTGAGAAGAGCTGCTCGTTGAGGCCCCGCTGCCGGGCCATGCGGGTGCCGAGGACCGCGCCGATCACGATGCCGAGGGTGATCAGGACGCCGTACCACGCGATGGTGAAGCTGCCGATTTGAAGGAAGACTGGATGCATAGGTATCGGCGTCAGTGTACCCCGTCACGCGTGCCTGCCCGGCCGCGTGCGGCGTGCAGTCCGCACGTGGCCGCGGGGCGGGTCAGGGGGTGGGCGGGGTGAGGCGGCGCAGGCGGGACGCGCCGATCACGCCCTTGAGCAGCACGTGGCCGTCCCGCACGAGGACCGGCACGTCCCAGCCGTACCGGCGTTCGAGGTCCGCGTCGCCCGTGATCTCCACGCGGGTGTACGGCCACCCGGCGGCGTCCAGGGCGGCCTGCGCGTCCTCGCACAGGTGGCAGCCGTTCCGGGAGTACAGGGTGTCAGGCACGCAGGATGCTCCCGGCCGGGTCCCACAGGCGCCACAGTTCGAAGAGGCCGATCAGGAGGTGCAGCACGAATTTCGCGGCGATGCCGGTCAGCAGGCCGATCAATGTGCCCCACGCGGCCCGCAGCGCCTCCATGAACGGTTTGCGGACCCACACGAGTTCCGCGAGGAGCGCGCCCGCCAGCGGCCCGAGGATCAGGCCGAAGGGAATGAAGATGCCGACCAGCCCGCCGATCAGGGCGCCCCAGCCCGCCTGGCGGCTCCCGCCGTAGCGGCGCGCGCCCCACGCGGACGCGAAGTTGTCAATGAGCGAGATGGCGACCGTCAGGGCCGCGAAGCTCAGCAGGAACGGCAGGTCCGGCCACGGCTGGAAGCCGTCCATCAGGGTGGCGACCACCGATCCCGCGAAGATGATGAGGGTGGCGGGCAGCACCGGCACGAAGGTGCCGACCATGCCCACCAGCCAGCAGACCAGGAAGACGAGGAAGGGCCAGGACATGAGGTCAGCGTAAGGCATGCGGGCCGGGACGCGTGCACCCTCCGGGCTGGTCATGCGGTGCGGGTCAGGGGCGGTCGTCCAGCAGGAGCTGCATGAATGCGAGGTCCAGCCAGCGGCCGAACTTGCGGCCCACCTGCCGGAAATGCGCGACCTGCTCGAAGCCGAGCGAGACGTGCAGCGCGATGCTGGCGGCGTTGCTGGCGTCCACGCCGCCCACCAGCACGTGCAGGCCCGCGTCCCGCGCGTGCGTGATCACGGGCTGCATCAGGGCGCGCCCGAGGCCCTGGCGGTGCGCGGTGGCGCTCACGTACACGCTGTGCTCGGCGGTGTGCGCGTACCCGGGTTTCGTGCGGAACGCGCCGTACGTGGACCAGCCGAGGACCGTGCCGCCGCGCTCCGCGACGAAGACGGGGTGTCCGTGCGCGGCCTTGTCGTCCCACCACGCGAGGCGCGACGCGAGCGTGACGGGTTCGAGGTCGTAGCTCGCGGTGGTGTGCAGGACCGCCTCGTTGTAGATGTCGAGGATGGCGGGCACGTCGCCTCGCGTGGCGGGGCGCACGGCGGTCAGGGGGCCTGGCAGCGTCATGCTTCCGGTATATCCGGCCGGGCGTGGGCTGGCAAGGGCCGCCGCGCCCTGCGGCACACGCGCAGGACCGCCTGCCGGGGCGTGCGCGGGCGACCGAGGTGGTCCGGCCCGACCGGGGGCCCCGCACCTAACGCCCGTTCGGTTCGGGGCGCTAGACTGCCCGCATGTCCAACGCAGTGATCGTGGCGGCGTCCCGCACGCCCGTCGGCCGGTTCCTCGGCGCCCTGGAGTCCGTGAGTGCCGTGCAGCTCGGCACCGTCACCCTCCACGAAACCCTCTCCCGCAGCGGCCTCTCCCCCGACCTCGTCGAGGAAGTCATCATGGGGCAGGTCGTGCAGGCCGGCAGCGGCCAGAACCCCGCTCGGCAGGCCGCCATCCACGCGGGCGTCCCCAGCGCCGCCGGGGCGCTCACCATCAACAAGGTGTGCGGCAGCGGCCTGAAAGCCGTCATCCTCGCCGCGCAGAGCATCCGCGCGGGCGACCAGAGCGCCGTCCTCGCGGGCGGCATGGAAAGCATGAGCGGCAGCCCCTACCTGCTGCCCGGCGCGCGCCAGGGGTACCGCATGGGGCACCAGACGGCCCTCGACGCGAACACCCAGGACGGCCTGTGGTGCAGCATCGGGCAGGAAGGCATGGGCATGACCGGCGAACGCGTCGCGGACCACTACGGCATCAGCCGCGCCGAACAGGACGCCTACGCCCTCGCCAGCCAGCAGAAGGCCGTCGCCGCCATGCAGGCGGGCCGCTTCACGGACGAGATCGTGCCCGTCACCGTCCACGGCCGCAAGGGCGACACCGTCGTCAGCACCGACGAAGGCCCCCGCCCCGAAACGACCGCCGAAAGCCTCGCACGGCTCCGGCCCGCCTTCAGGGCGGACGGCACCGTCACCGCCGGGAACGCGCCCGGCCTGAACGACGGCGCGGCCAGCCTGATGGTCACGTCCCGCGAACTCGCGCAGGCGCACGGCCTGCCCGTCCTCGCCGAGATCCTCGGATACGCCACCGGCGGCCTCGACCCCGAGTGGGTCATGATGACGCCCGTCCCCGCCACCCGCACCCTCCTGCAGAAGCTCGGCTGGCAGGCGAGCGACGTGGACCTCTGGGAACTCAACGAGGCGTTCAGCGTCCAGAGCCTCGCCGTGACCCGCGAACTGAACCTCGACCCGGACCGCGTCAACGTCCACGGCGGCGCCGTCGCCCTCGGTCACCCCATCGGCGCCTCGGGCGCACGCATCCTCGTGACGCTCCTCCATGCCCTGCGCCAGCACGACCGCGAAACCGGCGTCGCCACCCTCTGCATGGGTGGCGGCAACGGTCTCGCCCTCGCCGTCAGACGCGTATGAGCACACGCGCACCCGGTCAGGCAGGCGCAATCCGGCACGCGGAAGCGGGTAAGCTGAACGCATGACCGCCCCCACCCTGTTCATCGTGACCAGCAGCTACCTGAAACCCAAGACCGAGATCGCCGAAGTCACCCCGCAGCACCGCGAGTGGCTCGACCAGCACTACCGCTCCGGGCTGTTCATCGTGTCGGGCCGCATGGTCAGCGGGCAGGGCGGCGTGATCCTGGCCCGCGCCGAAACGCAGGCGGAACTCGAAGCGGTGTTCGCCGAGGACCCCTTCGTGCAGCAGGGCTGCTCCGAGTACAGCTACGTCGCCTTCACGCCCGTCAAACGCGGCGCGGCCCTCCACATCGAAGGCATCCCGCTGGTGGAGTGAACGGCAGACAGGGCCACCGACTTCACGCCCGGACCGCTCCGTCTGACGGTGAAGAGGGGTCCATTTCCGTCCGCTGAAGAGGACCGGGATGCCAGTTGACTCAACGTGGTCGCCAGGATCGACCTGCCCGGGCAGGCATGGGTGCAGGCCGCCGGGCTGTTCGTCATGACGTCCGAACTGGCGCACTTCCGTGACGAACTGCTGTACATCGGGACCAGTCAGTCGTCTCTTCCTCAGGCGATTCAGGACATCAACCTCATCCTCCATCGTGTCCCGGTGAAGGGTGATCCAGGCCAGGAGATCAAGGCCAGTAAAGGAGCGTTCATATGCTGTTCGGTGTGATCGGTGCGGGGCAGATGGGGGGCGGGATCGCGCAGGTGGCCGCCCAGTCGGGGTTCGACGTGGTGGTGCAGGACGTGCGGCAGGAGTTCCTGGACCGGGGCCGGGCCAACATCGGGAAGTCGCTGGCGAAGCTGCACGAGAAGGGTCGGCTGGCGGAAACTCCGGAGGTCGTGCTGGGCCGCATGCGGTTCACGACGGCGCTGGAGGACTTCGCGGGGTGCGATCTGGTGGTGGAGGCCATCGTGGAGCAGGAGGCCGTGAAAACGGAACTGTTCCGGTCGCTGGGCTGCATCGTGAAGCCGGAGGGGGTGCTGGCGAGCAACACGAGCAGCATTCCGATCACGGCGCTCGCCACGTCGTCGGGGCGGCCGGAGCGGTTCATCGGGATGCATTTCATGAATCCGGTGCCGCTGATGGGTCTGGTGGAGGTCATCCGGGGGTACCGGACGAGCGACGAGACGGCACGCTTCGTGATGGACACGGCAGAACAGATGGGCAAGACGCCGCTCACCTGCAACGATTTCCCGGGGTTCGTGAGCAACCGCATCCTGATGCCGATGCTGAACGAGGCGATTCAGTGCGTGATGGAGGGCGTGGCGGACAAGGAGGCGATCGACGGGATCATGCGGCTCGGCATGAATCACCCGATGGGGCCGCTGACGCTGGCGGACTTCATCGGGCTGGACACGTGCCTGAGCATCATGGAGGTGCTGCACCAGGGCCTGGGTGACGACAAGTACCGGCCGTCTCCCCTGCTGCGCAAGATGGTGCAGGCGGGCCTGCTGGGCCGCAAGAGCGGCGAGGGCTTCTACCGCTACGACTGACGGAGCGCGGGGGCCGTTCCGGGCGCGCTCACGTCCCCCCGGTCACACACAGGGCAGTGATGCGCGGACGACCGGCAGATTCCATGTGGATGGCCGGTCGTTCCCCGTATGCTGGGGGCATCGTGAGTGACCCGGATCGCCTGTACCGCATCCTGCCGCAGCCGCCGTTCACGCCTCAGATCGGGGCGCTGGTCGAGATGATGAACTACGCGCGCAGCACGACGCTGCAGGCGGTGCACGACCTGAGCGTGAACGAGCTGGACGCGGTGCCGCCCGGATTCTCGAACAGCATCGGGATGCTGCTGGCGCACGTGGCGGCGACGGACCGCCTGTACCAGACGGCGAGTTTTGAGGGCGTGGACCCGTACGAGACGGAAGCGTACGCGCCGTTCGTGGGCGCCATGTCGTTCGGGAAGGACGGGGAGCGCGTGCAGGGCCGGACGCTGGAGGAGCTGCTGGCGCAGCTGGCCGAGGTGCGGGAGGAGACGTTACGGCAGTTCGCGGCGCGGGACGACGCGTGGCTGCAGGAGGTCATGACGGCGTGGGACGATTTCCGGCCGAACCAGCACTGGGCGTGGTTTCACGTGATGGAGGACGAGGTCAGTCACCGCGGGCAGATCCGCGTGATCCGCAACGCCCTGCGGGCCGCGCGCGGCTGACGCACCGGCCTGCTGACCCGGCGGGGGTCAGCGGAGGGCGCGCGTGAAGCGCCGGTGGTGGCCGTCCGCTTCCAGGCCCGCGTCCGTCCATCCGGCGCGGGCCGTGACGTTCAGGGAGCGGGCGTTACCGGGACGCACGCGGGCGTACAGGGCGCGGTAACCGGCCTGGCGGGCCACGTCTTCCAGGGCCTGCACGGCGAGCGTCATGAGGCCCGAGTGGCGGGCGCTGAGCCAGTACCCGATCTCGGCGGCGTCCGTGTCGGCGCTCTTGATGTCGAGCGCGCCGACGGTCCGTCCACACGGGGACTGCAGGGCGAACACGAAGTGCGTGCCGTCCCGCCATCCGGCCCGCAGCCACGCGAGGAACGCTGCGGCGTCCGCGTCGCTGTACGGCTGGCCGCCGCAGCGTTCGCGGAACAGCCAGTCGTAGATGAGCGGCTCGTTGCACGCGGCGGTCAGGTCGGCGCGCAATTCCGGGGTGTCCTGCAGGGCGTCGGCGCGCGTGAGGGTGTACACCTTGCCGGAGCGCGGGTGCGTGAGGGGCAGCGCGAGCGTGCCGGGGAAGGCGGGCGGGACGGCGGTCACCCCCCGAGCATAGCGGCCGCCCGCGCCGGATGTCCGGTCAGGTGCGGGCAGCGGCGTGGTACTCGTCGTTCGGCACGAAGCCGAGCGCCGAGGAGATACGGTTCGTCATGTTGAACATGCCGATGACCTGCGTGAGTTCCAGGATCTGCGGGTCGGTGAGGCCGTGACCTCGCAGCGGGCCGAGGTCCTGCTCGCGCATCGCTTCGGGCGTGCGCGTGAGCTTCTCGGCGAAGTCCAGCATGGCGTGCAGGCGGGCCGTGAGTGGCGCGTGGCGGTGGTTGACGGCCAGCACGCCTTCCAGGTCCGGGGATTGCCCGTCGGCGCTCAGCAGGCCGCGCAGGGCCGCGCCGTGCGACACGGCGCAGTACACGCAGCGGTTGACGTTGCTGACGACCACGGCGATCATCTCGCGCTCCACGGGCGGCAGGAAGCCTTCCTTGTTGAGCAGCAGGTTGAAGTACGCCCACCACGCGCTGAACTGCGCGGGGTTGAGGGCCTGCGCGCGGAAGACGTTCGGGGTGAAGCCGAGGTTCGCGTGGGCTTTGCCCCACAGCTTCACGATGTCGGGCGTGACGGCGTCCTCGCCCGGCACGGCGAGGTACGAGATGCGGCGCGGCGTTCCATCGGGGGTGGTCAGACCGTCTGGGGTGCTCATGCCGCAGGATACCCGTCCGGGAGGGCGGTGAGCTGCTCGTCCGGGCCGGGCCGCTCCAGCTGCGTGCGGAACAGCCGGAAGGTTTCCGGTGTGACGGTCAGGCCGCTCCCGGCGTTGCGGAGCTGCAGTCGCCGCAGGGCCTCGTCGTCCGGGACGTTCAGGGCGTACAGGGACAGCGGCACGCCGAGGCGTGCGGCCCAGGCGCGCAGCTCGTCGCGGCTGGCCCGCGTCCAGTATCCGTCGTCCAGCACGACGCTCGTGCCGGTCTGCAGGCAGCGCTGCGCGATGTCGCGCACGACGACCCGCACGCGCGGCAGGGCGGGGCGGTACACGTGTTCCGGCGGGTCCTGGCCGTGCAGGGTGACCATGATGTCGTCGCTGTTCAGGTGCAGGGCGGGGACGGTGAGGGCGAGGTGGCGGGCGAGGGTGGTCTTGCCGGACGCGATGAAGCCGTGAACGGCGTGGATGGCCGTCATGACGCCTCCCTGAAACGAAGTCGGGCGGGAGAGCGGAAGTGTACCTTCCGCCCTCCCGCCGCGCGTGTGGGGCTCGTCTGCGTTCCGTCCGGATCGAACCCGCACACTGCGGGGTCCGACCGGCATCCGGGTCAGTGCTTCTTGAGGTCGACGTGCTGGCCTTTGCTGCCGCTGGCCTTGCTCTGGTCGAGGAGGCGGTCGGCGATCTCGCCGAGGCGCGGCGCGATGACGCGTTCCTGCAGCACCTTGAAGCCGAGCGTGGCGACGGTCGCGAGGATCGCGCCGCCGACGCTGCCGCCGCCGTTCTTGCTCTGGGCTTTCATGAGGGCCTTCTGGTCCTTCTTGGTGCTGGCGGCGTCCACGTACACGCGGCGCGTGCGGCGGAAGTTGCGGCCCACCAGCACGCCGAGGGCGAGGCCGACGCCGGTCGCGCCGCCAAGCATCTTGAGGGGTTCCTTCTGCATCTTGAGCTGCATGTTCGCCTGCTCGGAGAGGGCGTCGATGCTGCTCTTGAGGCGGGCGCGGGCTTCATCGCGGTCGGTCATCAGTAGCCTTCCTTCTTCATGTCTTCGGCGTAGGTGGGCCGGGTGCTGACCGGGATGCCTTCGCGTTCCGGCTCGTCGCTGGGTTTGCCGTGCGTCGAGGTGGACTGGGGCGCGCCGTGCCCGTGCGTGCCGCCGGTGCTGCTGGTGGCGGGGCGCGCGGCGGGCGTGACGGGGTGGCCGCCGGTGGTGTGGCCGGCGCTGTCGTGGCCGCTGCCGGTCCGGCTGGTGCTGGCGTACCCGGTGCTCGTATGGCCGGCGTCCGTGTGGCTGCCGGTCGCGGCCTTGGCGTTGCCGGTGTAGCCGTACTTCAGGTCGTCCTTCTCGATGTCGCTCATGGGGCGGTTGGGGCCGCTGCTGTCGGGCACGTCACCGCCGAGCTTCTTGAGCGCCATGAAGATCAGGGCGCCCGTCACGATCAGGCTGAAGAGGCCCAGCAGCAGCGACGCGGACCACGGCGCGAGCCCCAGCCGGATCAGGCCGAAGTACACGAACAGGATCAGGAAGATGAGGGCGAGCGTGAGCGGCACGAGCGAGCCGAGCAGCAGCACCACCCCGAGTCCCTTGGCCTTGGCGATGTCGCCGACCCGCCGCGTGACGGCGTTGATCTCACTTTTGACGAGCGTGACGCCCGCGTCGAAGACGTCTACCAGAGCGCCACCAATACTTTTGTGTTCCATCCAGTCCTCCAGTGCGCCCCAGCGTCATGCGCCTGCATTCACAGTTCACTCTGTCCGGCGCGGTTCGTGCGGCCGGGCAGGGAGTGCCGATCGCGACTTCACAATCGACTCCAGCATAATGGACGGCATGACGCCCTTCAGGCAACTTGAAGAAAGCTTAAATTCGGCGTCGGCGGCCCGGACGGCGGCGCAGCGCAGCAATCTCCTCCCGGTCACGGCGGCCGGGTACATGTCTTGGCGCGAGCGGAGCCTGACGCTCCTCACGGGTTCGGCGTTCCCGCTGTCGCGTGAGACGCAGCTGTTCCTGCGCCTGTGCCGTCCGGCGGCGGGGCAGGCGTGGCTGGACGTGGGCACGAGCGGCGGGTACTACGCGGGGCTGCTGGCGGGCGCGGGCGCGCACGTGATCGCCTGCGATCTCAGTCCGGCGATGCTGCGGGTCGCGCAGCGGCGCGAGTCCAGTCCGCTGATCGAGTGGGCGCTCCTGAACGGCGAGGCGACGGGCCTGCCGGACGCGTCGCTGGACGGCGTGACGGTGGGCGCGACCCTGAACGAGACGCACGACCCGCGCGCCCTGCTGCGTGAGGCGGCGCGACTGCTGCGTCCGGGCGGGCAGCTGTGGGTGATGTACCTGGCGCGCAACGGCGGGCCGTGGCAGGAGCTGCTGTCGCGGCTGGGCGGCCTGACGTTCCTCGATCCGGCGCAGGTGCGGGAGGTGCTGCCGGGCCTGGAGCGCACGGACCTGCTGCGGATGCGGGACGTGGTGTTCGAGCGGCACGTGCAGTCCCGCTGACCGCGCGGTGCGGGGACGGCGGCCGGAACGGGCGGGCAGAACGTAAGAAATCAGAAATTGTGATTCCTGGGTTCCCGCCTACACTCTGAAGCACTGAGGGACGTTTGGCCTGCACGTCCGCCCCGGAGGCACCATGACGCAGAAACTCGAACCGCTCCTTTCCCGGAACCGTTCCGCCCGGCCGCCCGTTCCGGCCCCGGCGGTCCACGCGGGTTCGTCGTTGCGGGCGGCGGTGGAGCACTGCCGGGACGTGACGCGCGATCACTCCAAGACCTTCTTCTTCGGGTCGCGGTTCTTTCCGCTGGCGCAGCGGCAGGCGGTGTGGGCGGTGTACGCCGCGTGCCGTGACGGGGACGACATCGTGGACGAGCCGGGCGGCGGTCCACTGCAGCTGACGGACTGGTGGGCGCGCGTGCAGTGCGCGCTGGAGGGCCGCGTGGCGTTCACGCAGCGCGGGCCGCAGCCGGTGGACGTGGCGCTCGGGTGGGCGGCCACGCAGTTCCCGATTCCGGTGTCGGCCTTCGAGGAGCTGTACCTGGGCTTGCGCATGGACCTGGAGGGACAGGTGTACCGCGACATGGCGGACCTGGAGCTGTACTGCAGGCGCGTGGCGGGCGTGGTGGGCTTCATGATCGCGCCCATCTGCGGGTACGAGGGCGGCGAGCGGACCCTGCAGTACGCGCTGAAGCTGGGTCAGGCGATGCAGCTCACGAACATTCTGCGGGACGTGGGCGAGGACCTCGACCGGGGTCGCCTGTACCTGCCGCGCACGCTGCTCGACGAGTACGGCGTGACGCTGGCGTCGCTGCAGGCGCGTCAGGTGACGCCGGAGTACTGCGAGCTGATGCGTCACCTGACGCGCCTCGCCCGGCAGTGGTACGCGGAGGGCCGCGAGGGCATCCCGCAGCTGCACGGGACGGGCCGACTGGCCGTCACGGCGGCCGCGCGGGCGTATGAGGGCATTCTGGACGCGCTGGAACGCAACGGGCACGACAACTTCCGGCACCGGGCGAGCGTGAGCGGCCCGCGCAAACTGATGATGCTGCCGCAGGCGTGGTGGGAACTGCGTCTCAGCTGACGGGCCTGCGGGCCGACTGGCAGCAAAGCATACGGATGCCCGGCCCGGCAGCGTTCACAATGTCCTTCAGATGACTCCTGCCTCTCCCCTCACCGCTGGCCCTCGACCCAAGACCGCGCTCATCATCGGTTCCGGCTTCGGCGGGCTGAGTCTCGGCATCCGCCTGCAGAGCCTGGGGTTCCAGACGACGATCCTGGAGCGTCTGGATGCGCCGGGCGGCCGCGCGTACCAGAAGCGCGTCCCGGTAGGGGGCGGCGAGTACGTGTTCGACATGGGGCCGACCGTGATCACGGTCCCGCACTTCATCGAGGAGCTGTTCCGGCTGCAGGTGGGCCGCGCGGAGCTCGGGCCGGTGGATTTCCCGCCGGAGGTGCTGCACGCCGAGCGCGTGCGGGACGGCGTGAGCGGCGGTCCGGCCACGAGCCGGTACGTGCAGCTGCGGCCCATCCTGCCGTTCTACCGCATCTATTTCGATGACGGGACGTACTTCGACTATGACGGTGATCCGGAGTCCACGGTGCGGCAGATCACGGCGCTCGCGCCGGAGGACCTCGCGGGGTACGAGCGGTTCCACCGGGACGCGCAGGCGATCTTCGAGCGCGGCTTCCTGGAGCTGGGGTACACGCATTTCGGGGACGTGCCGAGCATGCTGCGGGTCGTGCCGGAACTCATGCGGCTGGACGCGGTCCGGACGCTGTTCAGCTTCACCTCGAAGTACTTCACGAACCCGAAGATGCAGCAGGTGTTCAGCTTCGAGACGCTGCTGGTGGGCGGGAACCCGCTGAGCGTGCCGTCCATCTACGCCATGATTCACTTCGTCGAGAAGACGTGGGGCATTCATTACGCGATGGGCGGCACGGGCGCGCTCGTGCGGGCCTTCGTGCAGAAGTACGAGGAGTTGGGGGGCCGCATCCGCTACGGGGCGGGCGTGGATCAGATCCTGACGTCGCCGGGCCTGCCGGGGCGCAGGCGCGCGACGGGTGTGCGTCTGGAGAGCGGCGAGGAGCTGCGGGCGGACGTGGTGGTCAGCAACGGCGACTGGGCGAACACGAACCTGAAGCTGCTGCCGCGCGCGGCGCGTCTCGTGAACAGCGACGTGCGCGTGAAGCTGGCGCGGCAGTCCATGAGTCTGCTCGTGATCTATTTCGGGTTCCGGGCGGACGGGCCGCAGGACCCGCCGATGGACCTGCGTCATCACAACATCATCCTGGGGCCGCGGTACGAGGAGCTGCTGCGCGAGATTTTCGGCAAGAAGGTGCTGGGCGCGGACTTCAGTCAGTACCTGCACGTGCCGACCCTCACCGATCCGAGTCTCGCTCCGGCGGGGCATCACGCGGCGTACACGCTGGTTCCGGTGCCGCACAACGGGTCGGGGCTGGACTGGGCGGTGGAGGGGCCGCGGCTGGTGGCGCGCGTGCTGGAGTTCC
Organism: Deinococcus aquiradiocola; assembly: GCF_014646915.1. Lineage (NCBI taxonomy): Bacteria > Thermotogati > Deinococcota > Deinococci > Deinococcales > Deinococcaceae > Deinococcus > Deinococcus aquiradiocola. The sequence continues at coordinate 837,861 of NZ_BMOE01000001.1, forward strand.
TGGAGGAGCGGGGCTTCATCCCGAACCTGCGGGCGCGGCTCACGCATCAGGAGTTCATCACGCCGGACTACTTCGAGGGGACGCTCGAAGCGTACTTGGGCAACGCGTTCGGGCCGGAGCCGGTGCTGGTGCAGACGGCGTTCTTCCGGCCGCACAACCGGCACGAGGACGTGGCGGGCCTGTACATGGTGGGGGCGGGGGCGCAGCCGGGCGGCGGCACGCCGAGCGTCATGATGTCCGCCAAGATGACGGCGCGGCTGATCGCGGAGGATTTCGGGATTCACCCGAGCATCGTGGAGGGCGTCGCCGATCTGAACGCGGGCGCACCGACGGGTGTCAGTGCCGTGCAGGCGGAGCAGGAACTGGCAGGCACGCGCGGCTGAGCGCAGGGAGCTTCGGGGAGCATGTGCCGGACTTGGCCGGATTCTGTGCTCCCCCTCATGCACTCGGTCAAAAAATATGTAAAAATAGGAAAGTTGCGCTCAGCGTGAGCGCGAAACCATGACCTACCTGGGCAGGAGTGTTCCGAGCTTGTTGCCCCACCTGTCCAGTGCTGTGCGGAGGCTACCACATGTTCAATCCCCCCACCGTCGAAGACCTGCAAGAAACTCGCCGCGCCAACGAAAAGCTGGTGCTGGCTGCCCTGGACAGCAAACCAGAGTGGGTCGAGACGGAACTGGCCAAAACCACTGGCCTTGCACTTTCCCACCTGCGGGCGGCCCTGGCCAGCCTGCTTGATCAGGGCCGGGTGCGTCGTCTGCCCGGCACCGGCACCCGCGCCGTGTACGGCCTCGCCGACCCAGGCCTCGCCGACGTTCCCGCCTCTCCCCTCACTCCCCTCGCCAAGAAGGTCCGCGTGTACCTCGAAGGTCGCGCCGACAGTGCCCTGCACATGGCCGAGGAACTCCGCAGCACCCGCGAGGAGATCATGGCGGCCCTCAGCCTGCTGAACGCCCACAACATGATCACCTGCACCTTCGTGGGCAGCCTCGTGATCTTCCGCCTCAAGGAAGCGCAGGCGCTGCTGGACCAGAAGGACAGCAAGACCGAGGCCAAGAAGAAACAGGTCGCCTGACCTTCACTCCTGCCTCCTGAAGGACCGCCGGACGCCCCCAGGGTGCCCGGCGGTTCTTTTTTCAGGCGCGGGCGGCGTTCACGATGCCCGGCAGGTCGTCCTCCAGGCGCCGCATCGGCATTGAGAACACCGTGCGGGCCGGTTCCGGATCGGCGGTGTTCCCGGCCTTCAGCATCAGGTACTGGTCGCGCGTGATGGGCGGCTTCGGCAGGATTCCCATCAGCGGCACGGCGAGGTCCATCAGGAAGAGCGGCACCGGCACGACCGGCTTGTGTTTGCCCATCGCGCGCTGCTGCAGGTTCAGCAGGCCCCGGAAGGTGTACTCGGTGGGTCCGGTCAGGGCATACGTCTGCCCGGCCGTCTGCGGCAGCTCCAGCGCCCCCGCGAAGGCCGCCGCCACGTCCGCGATGCTGACGGGCCGGAACGGGAAGTGCCCGTCCCCGATCTGCGGCACGACCGGCGGCAGGCGCACGAGGTCCCGCAGGGTATGGCCGAAGAAGTCGTCGCCCAGCCCGAAAATCAGGGAAGGCTGGAAGATCGTCCAGTTCAGGCCACTCTGACGCACGAGCTCCTCCGCCTCCCCTTTCGTGCGGCTGTACCCGCTGGGACTCGCGGGGTCGGCCCCCAGGGCGCTCATGTGCACGTAGCGCGCCTCCCTGGGCGTGCTGGCGAGCACGTTGCGCGTGGCTTCCACGTGCACCTTGCGGAAGGTCTGCGCGCCCTGCTCCACGATGATCCCTACCAGATGCACCACGGCGTCCACGGTGCCCGCCTGCCCGAAGGCGCGCTGTACGCTCCCCAGGTCCGTCACGTCGGCCGCCACGCCCCGCGCGCCCCCGACGCCCTTGCCCTGGCGGGACAAGGCCGTCACTGCGTGCCCACGCGAGAGCAGTTCGGCCACCACGGCCCGGCCCACGAATCCGGACGCTCCGGTCACGAGAATGTTCATGCCTGCATTCTCTCATCCCCCCGCGTGGTTCCCGCAGCATTTCACTCAATTGCAGGTAGATGCACCGTCAACGACCGCGCGCCTGCACAGCCCCAATCAAGGGTCGTGCGGGCGCGCGGTACGGTCTGGGCGGCGTGGTCTGGGCATGAAAAACCCCCCACCGGTGAGGGTGGGGGGTGGAGTGGAGCGGGAGA